>CAYVUM010000201.1:0-2527 GCA_964454795.1 uncultured Rhodospirillaceae bacterium | reverse complement strand
AGCTGATGTCGCATTTCGGGGCAAAGGCGGGCCTGCGAGCGGATTACTGGGCCGGTGGTTTCCAGTTCTACGATGCGGCGCGGGAGGCGCGCGCTCGGATCGAGCAGGTTTATGGGACCGGCGAAGGGCAGCGAAGCTGGGCCGGACGGATCGACATCCTCACGCAGGCCCGTGCTCCGGGGCGTGGCGACGCCGACGGTCTTCTGGTGCAAGTTGTCGAGCTTGTCGACAAGGTTCAGGAGCGGCTGGGCGTGACGACCGCGACATTCGACATGCCGCAGCGCGGTCTCGTAGACCGCCTCATTCGGCCGGGACAGTTGCGGCATGACGAGCGCCTCGCCGATGCCGTTCGCCGCCGCGAGGCGATCCAGGCCGCGCGAGAGCACGGGCCCTCGGGGCGCGAGGGCGAGCAAAGCGACAGCGTGGAGGGGCTCTCACCCGCCTACGAACCTCAGGGTGCCGCCTATTACGTCTCCTATGCCTGGGGCGGTAACGCGACCGAAGATGACCGCAGGCGCGAGGTGGAGGTCGATGCGCTATGCCGACAGGCGGAGCGCCAGGGCATCCAGATCATCCGCGACAAGGATTTCATGAGCCAAGGTGACAGCATTACCCGTTTCATGCAGCAGATCGCCGAAGGCCAGCGCGTCTATGTCGTCCTGAGCCAGAAGTATCTACGCTCACCGTTTTGCATGTTCGAGCTGCACGAGATCTACCGCGAGTGCCGGCAGCGCGGCGATGAATTCCGGCGGCGCGTCAAGGTGATCACTCTGCCTGATGCAGATATCTTCGATCCGGTTGACCGGATCGCCCATGCCCAAAGATGGGGCGAAGAGCGCGACAGGCTGGATGCCCTGATCCGCGACTGCGGGGTCGATGTTGCTGGTGAAGACGCCACGCGGCGCGTGCGGCTGATGACCCGCTTCGCGAACGACACCGCCGATATCCTCGCGCTGGTCGCCGACACGCTGAACCCGACGAGCGTCGAGGATATCGAGGACATCGCGTTTTAAGTTTCAGACGGACATGCACTATTGAAGCGGGGAGAAACCGCTGGATCGGTGAATAACGCTCCATCACCTTGCGGCTATTCTGCTCCCTTCTCCAGTTCCTGGCTGACGCTGCGGAACTGTTCCAGCGCAGCCTCGAGGTTCTCCACGATTTCGGCCGCGAGCACGTCAGGTTCAGGTAGCGTTTCGACGTCCTCTAAGGTGTCATCCTTCAGCCAGAAGATATCGAGGTTGAGCTTGTCGCGCTTGGCGAGTTCGTCATATGTGAAGCGCCGGAATCGCTCGGTCTCTTTCCGATCATGGTAGCAGCGGATGAAGTCGTCAAAATCGGCGCGCGTCAGCCGCTTGGTTTTCAGCGTTTTGTGGACGTTCGTCCGGTAATCGTAGACCCATAGCTCTTTCGTTTGCACCTCGCGCGAGGCGGGGCGCTTGTCGAAAAACAGCACGTTCGCCTTCACGCCCGGGCTGTACCAGATGCCCGTCGGCAAACGCAGAAGCGTGTGGAAGTTGAATCCCTGGAGAAGCCGTTTGCGGATGCCTTCGCCGGCCCGACCAGCTTCAAAAAGCACGTTATCTGGCAAGACAACGCCGGCGCGGCCATTCGTCTCCAGGATCGTCATGATGTGCTGGAGGAAGTTGAACTGCTTGTTCGAGGTGGTGAACTTGAAATCCTCGCGCTCGTAGTTTTCACGCTCGGTCGTGACCGCGCCATCTTCGCCGACCACCTTATAGCTCGACTTCTTGCCGAACGGTGGATTTGTGAGGACGACGTCGAAGCGGTCGCCGCCGTCGCCCGAGAGCGCGTCACCTTGCACGACGGGGCTGCCGCCGTTGCCAATGCCGTGCAGGTAGAGGTTCATGGCGCAGAGCCTGACCACCTCATCAACAATGTCGACGCCCGTGAAAGCCGTATGGCGCAACTGACGGAGTTTTTCACGGTCCTGGGTCTGGCCCTTCATGTGGTCATAGGCGGCAAGCAAAAAGCCGCCCGTGCCGCAGGCTGGGTCGCATACGCTTTCACCGATCTTCGGATCGACGCATTTCACGATTGTCTCGATGACCGGGCGCGGCGTGAAATACTGCCCGGCGCCGGATTTCACTTCGGAGGCGTTGCGCTCGAGCAGCCCCTCGTAAATCTCGCCCTTCACGTCGACCTCTAGCCCGATCCACGGGCCTTCCTTGTCGATCAGGCTAACAATGCGCTTGAGCTTGGCGGGGTCGGACAGCTTGTTCTGGGCCTTGCGGAAGATCGTGCCGATCAGCCCGTCTTCGCGGCCGAGGTTTTCCAGCGTCCGGCGGTACTGCGCTTCCAGTTGATCGCCATCCTTGTTCGCCAGATTTGACCAGCTCCATTGCGGCGGCACGGCGGACGTTTCGCCGAGATGCGTCTCGCGCTCATGGTCCATCTTCAGGAACAAGAGGTAAGTGATCTGTTCGATGTAGTCGCCGTAGGAGATGCCCTGGTCGCGGAGCACATGCGCGTAGTTCCAGACCTTGGAGACAAGCTGTTCGTTGGT
>CAYVUM010000200.1:0-2550 GCA_964454795.1 uncultured Rhodospirillaceae bacterium | reverse complement strand
CCGCGTAGAAGCGGCGGCCCGCCCAGACTTGCACCGGTGTTGCCAGGGCGAGCTGCAGCAGCGGCGGCAACATCAGGTCGACCCCGAACGGATGAAGCAGCATCGGCGCCACCAGCGGTACGGTCAGCACTGCAGCGATCACCAGCACGCGGAGCTCGTGCCGCCGCTGCCGGCGCGCCTCGCTTTCCTCGGCGGGGTCTGCGGTTCCAGGATCGGCGGCGATGTCGGCCGCGAAGCCCGCCCGGCGCACCGCCGCGATCAGCTCAGCCATCCCGGCGTCGCGGTCGCTCACGGTCACCGTCGCCCGTTCGGCAGCCAGGTTGACGTCGGCGCGGACGACGCCGGGAACCTTGCCGATCGCCCGCTCCACCCGGCTGACGCACGAGGCACAGGTCATGCCGCGGACACGCAGGACCAGCGGCGAGGCGGCCGGGGAGGCGGCCGGGGAGGCGGCGTCGGTGAAAGGTGTTACAGCGTCCACAGGTGCGGCTTTCCCTCCTGGTTCGAACTCGACGTGACGTTCATCCGGTATGGTGCGGCGCGGCCCGTCGGCGCGTCAACGGCCCGCAGGATCCTTGACCCGGTCTGAGTGCGCCGCCATGGTGTCGACGGCAGCCGGACGGCGATCGCACCCCCCGGCAAGCGCGACACAGCAGCCATGCTCCTGCTCATCGATAACTACGACAGTTTTACCTACAACCTGTTCCACGCCCTCGGCGAGGCCGGCGGTGAGGTTGCTGTCCGTCGCAATGACCAGATCACCGTTGCCGAAGCCCTGGCGATCGACCCGGAGGCGATCATCATCTCGCCGGGTCCGTGCGACCCGGATCGCGCCGGCATCTGCCTGGAGATGGTCGGCAAAGCGGCAGGACGCATCCCGGTACTCGGGGTCTGCCTCGGCCACCAGTGCATCGGCCAGGCGTTCGGTGGCCGGATCGTCCGCGCGCCGGCGCCGATGCACGGCAAGGTAAGCGCGATCCGCCACACCGGCAGCGGCCTGTTTGCGGACCTGCCCTCCCCGTTTCTGGCGAATCGCTACCATTCCCTGGTCGTCGAGCGGGAAGGCCTGCCCGAATGCCTGGAAATCACCGCGGAGAGCGAGGACGGGGTGGTCCAGGGGCTCGGCCATCGCTCGCTGCCGATCTACGGGGTTCAGTTCCATCCGGAAAGCATCGCCACCGAGCACGGACACGCCCTGCTTGCCCGATTTCTGTCGATCATCCGCAACCGTCGCCGGGCGGCGTGAGACGAGCGGCAGCAGGCGGCAGAACGCGATGACCGGCGATCTTCCCGACATGAAAGCGCTTCTCGCCCGGGTGGCGGGCGGCAACAGCCTCAATGAGGCCGAAGCGGAAGCAGCGTTCGACATCATCATGTCCGGCAACGCCACCCCGGCGCAGATCGGCGCGCTGCTGATGGGGCTGCGGGTCCGCGGTGAGACCGTGGCCGAGATCACCGGCGCGGTCCGGGTCATGCGCGCAAAGGCCCTCAAGGTCGAAGCGCCTGCCGACGCGATCGATATCGTCGGCACTGGCGGCGACGGCTCCGGCACCTACAACATCTCCACGGCCGCGGCGCTGGTGGTGGCCGCGTGCGGCGTGCCCGTGGCCAAGCACGGCAACCGGGCGCTGTCTTCAAGAAGCGGTGCTGCGGACGTCCTGACCGCGCTCGGGGTCAACGTCGACGCCGACATCCCACTGATCGAGCGCTCGATCCGCGAGGCCGGGATCGGCTTTCTGATGGCGCCGCGGCATCACAGCGCCATGCGCCACGTGGCCGGGCCGCGGGTCGAACTGGCGACCCGGACGATCTTCAACCTGCTCGGTCCCCTGTCCAATCCGGCGGGGGTGCGACGCCAGTTTTCGGGGGCCTACGATCAGCGCTGGATTGAGCCGATGGCCCGGGTCCTCGGCCGGCTCGGCTCCGACAAGGCCTGGGTGGTTCATGGCCACGATGGCCTGGACGAACTGACCACCACCGGCCCCTCATCCGTGGCGGCGCTGGCGGATGGAACAGTGACCACCTTCGAGGTCCATCCTGCCGACGCCGGCCTGTCGGTCGCCCGGGCGGAAGACCTGAAGGGCGGCGATGGCGCCACCAATGCGGCGGCGATGCGCGCCCTGCTCGGCGGCGAGCGGGGTCCGTTCCGGGATGTGGTGGTTTTCAACGCGGCCGCCAGCCTGATCATTGCCGGCCACGCCAGCGATTTGCGGGAGGGGGCGGGACAGGCCGCCGCGGCCATCGACTCGGGTGCTGCGCTCCGGGTTCTGCAGCGGCTCATCGCTATCACCAACGGGGATGGCGTTGTCCACCCGCTCGCTGCCGGGAAACCGGCATGACCATTCTCGAGCGGATCTGCGCCGAAAAGCGCGAGCACGTCGCCCGCTGCCGCGAGCAGCGGCCACTCGCCGAGGTGAAGGCGGCGGCCGGGGCGGCGCCGCCGCCGCCGGGCGCTCGCCGCCCGCATGCCCCAACAAAAGAGGCCGGCCAACTAGCGCAGAAAGCCGAGAAAAAACGCTGGAAAAAAATTGCCAAGAACTACAAAAAGAA
>CAYVUM010000199.1:0-2563 GCA_964454795.1 uncultured Rhodospirillaceae bacterium | reverse complement strand
GGTTCCCAAGCAAAGCATCGGTCGATCTGTTTAGCCATTGATCCTGTGGTTCGATTCAGCTGACGGAGGGGAATCATCTGTCCGCATTGAACCACTGGCACGGACCACGGCCCGGCGCGCCTTGCGCCGCAGGACGGCGGTTCTCTCAGGCTCCCACCTGGCAAGCGCCCAAACAGCCGGCCCGCTCAGCCTCCCACCGCAACCCATCCGGCGGCGCCGCCGCCGGTCTTGACATAGAGGGCCGGCCCGGAACCGCCGTCCGTGCGCAGGTACAGCGAGCCGGACGGTGCCGAAATCCGGCCCTCCGGGCTTCCGGCACCGGCGTGCACCTCAACGCCGTTGAGTTCCAGCGCCCGGCCGTTGATGCGGATCCGCCGGTCGCGGGTGATCTCCACCGCGGCGCTGCCGTCGGGCAGGCGCAGTCCCACATCGCCGCTCTCCCCCGGCCGCAACCGGATATCCTGGCCCCCTTGAGCGGTCTGCTCATGGAAGTGCGGACCGGGAATGAACCCCTGAGGGGTGAACAGGCCGCGATCCCCGTTGCCGCTGAAGCGCTGCGGCCGAGCCTCGACGGCTGTCCACTCGGCTCCGAAATCCGTCCGGGTGCCGTTGACCATCCCGAATTGCAGGCCCCCGGTGGCGGCGGACACCGGGTGGCGGCCGGTGGTTTCATTGGAGGCGATGAGCCGCATGGCCGGCTCCCGGGTTTCGGCATCGCCGGGAAGCGGCGGCGCTTCGAACTCGCCGTCGATACGGATATCGAGGCAGCTGTGCAGGAACAGGCCGATGTCGTCGGAGGATCGCCATCGGCAGTTGTAGAACCAGACGCCGCGCAGCCCCGAGCCGCTGATCTCCATGGCGCCGCCGACGCTCTCGCGCGCTTCCGCGCCAAGCGTCGAGCCGACCGAACGGCAGCCGGCGAAATGGTTCGGGCCCAGAAACAGGCAATTGTGGAACTGGGTCGCGGCAAGACCGTTGGAAACGCCGATGCGCACGAGGTCGCCGACCCGCACGCCGCCGGCCGCGGACTCCTCCGCTAGGGTCAGCCGGACGTTGCCGGCGCCATTGCCGGCGACGGTGAGCGGCGTATACCGGGACAGTCTGTACTGGGTCGGGCCGATCCGGATGGCGCCGCCGAGGTCGTCAATCCGCCAGGGGTGAGTTGCGGCGGCGGGCAGGTCGATGTGGCGGGTGCCGACGCCGATGACCGGATGGAGATCGGCGCCGCGGATGCTCACGCCGCGATGGCCCTGGAACTGGCACTGGTAGAAGCGGTTGTACTCGGCGCCGCTTAACTCGCTTGCGCTCTCCTCGGCGGCCAACAGGTCGAACAGCGCTGCCATTCGCCAGTAACCGACGACGAAGACATTATCGAAAATGCAGGATTTGGCGTTGTCCAGCCAGAGCCCGATGTCCCAGTCATCTCCCCAGCCAAGGCCGGCTCCGCCAGGGTGGTAACCGCTCAGCGGCCCCTTGCCCGTATCGTAACGATTGACAACCCGGAGATTGCTGATCCGCACGCCGGCTGCCCCCAGCACCGTCTTGATGGCGCACGAGAAGGTCTTCAGCGAGGCCGCGGAGGCCGGGGTGGCATCGTCCCTGCGAAAGGAGAGCAGCCGGTAGACGTCGTCTCTCGGGCTGTTCAGCGGATTGCGATTGACCCGCTCGCCACCGCTGGCCCGGCAGTCGGTAACGAGCTTGACGGTATGGACTTTCGGGCCCGCGCCCGTGGCGAGCAAGATCGTTCCGCCCGCATCGATGGTGTTGCGGACGCCGTCCACGCCGTCCCAGCGGCCGGGACCGACCCCTGAGAGGTGTTGGCCGTCGTTGATGACCAGGGTGGCGGTGATTCGAAAGATGCCGGCCGGAAAGTGGACGCAGGCTCCCGCATCGAGCGCCGCCTGGATCGCCGCCGTATCGTCGGCAACCCCGTCCCCACGGGCGCCGAACCAGCGGACATCGACGGCGCGGCCCCCACCGGCCCGCAGCCAGCGGCCGGGCCGGTCGGCATCGGGCGCAAAGACCGTGCCGCCGTTGGGCGGGGTCGTCGCGCCGGGATCGTAGAGGAAAAACCCCTCACCACCGTCAGCCGGACGCGCATAGCCACGGACGAACACCGTCGCTGGCCGGTTCTCGGGCACGGAGTTCAGCCGCGCGACCGACTCGATACTGTCCACCGCTGACCCGGCTGCTGCCCGGGCGTTGCGGGTGGCGATCAGGGGTGCGGTTGCGCCGGCCGTGGTCAGGCCGAGAAGAAAATCACGGCGAAACACAGGTCGGTCGCAATGCCTTTCAACAAAAAGCCGTGAAGAACGGTGCGATGCCTCATCCGCCAATGCCGCCGGCAGCCGCGCCCAACAATCGGTTCCGTCACGACGACCACCCGGGGCAGCTCATCAACGCAACCAGGGCCGGGAAACGGCGTTGGCGCTGCCGGAGCGGGCTGCCTGAGGAGTGGCGCCGGAAGGAACCTGCCGATGCCAATCAGCGGCCGGGGCAACATCCCCCTGGCGCCCCTACGGGGACTCGAACCCCGGTTTCAGGACTGAGAACCCTGCGTCCT
>CAYVUM010000198.1:0-2592 GCA_964454795.1 uncultured Rhodospirillaceae bacterium | reverse complement strand
GCTTCAGCTCGATATTGTGCAAGATCGTGCCGATGGGCATGCCAGAGAACGGCATTGCGTTGCCGGGCTTCACGTCCACCTTGGGGCCCGCCACGACCGTATCGCCCACGGCGAGGCGCTGCGGGGCCAGGATGTAGGCCTGTTCACCATCCTCATAGCGGAGGAGCGCGATGAAGGCGGTGCGGTTGGGATCGTACTCGATCCGCTCGACCGTCGCCGGGACGTCCAGCTTGCGGCGCTTGAAGTCGATCAGCCGGTAGCGGCGTTTGTGGCCGCCGCCGCGCCGCTGCATGGTGATCCGGCCGTTGTTGTTGCGACCGCCATGCTTGCGCAGGCCCTCGGTCAGCGACTTCTCGGGCTTGCCCTTCCACAGGCTCGATCGGTCGACAAGCACCAGATTGCGCTGGCCGGGGGTGGTCGGATTGTGCTGTTTGAGTGCCATGGTCTCAGAGCCCGGTGGTCACATCGATCGAATCCCCCTCAGCGAGGGTCACGACCGCTTTCTTGGTATCGGGCCGCTGGCCGAGCCGGCCGCGGAAGCGCTTCAGTTTGCCCTTCTGCCGTAGCGTGTTGACCGCCGTCACCTTGACCTTGAACAGCGTTTCCACAGCCGCCTTGATCTCCGGCTTGGTGGCGTCGGGCGCAACCAGGAAGGTCACCTGGTTGAACTCCGAGAGCATCGTCGCCTTCTCGGTGATCACCGGCCGGCGGATCACCTCGTAGATCCGCTCGTCGCTGACCGGCTTCGCCTTGATCCGATAAGGGCTGGTCATCGCAGCCGCTCCTCCAGTCGCTCCAGCGCCGCCCGGGTCAGCACCAGGGTCTCGCGCCGCAGGATGTCGTACACATTGGCGCCCTGGCTCGGCAGGACGTCGATGCCCGAAAGGTTGCGAGCTGCCCGGGCAAAGCCCTCATCGACCCGCTCGCCATCGATGATCAGCGCCGAGCGCCAGCCGAGCCCCTGAACGTGGGCCGCCAGCACCCGGGTCCGCGGCTCAGCAATCTCCGCCTTGTCGAGGACGATCAACTCGCCTGCCGCCTGCTTCGCCGACAGCGCCGTCTTCAGGGCGAGCCGGCGGACCTTCTTGGGCAGGTCGATCGCATGGCTGCGCACCTGCGGCCCGTGGGCAATACCGCCGCCGCGGAACTGCGGGCCCTTGAGCGATCCCTGACGGGCCCGACCCGTTCCCTTCTGCCGATAAGGCTTCTTCGAGGTCCGCGCCACTTCATTGCGACTCTTGACTTTGTGGGTTCCGGCACGGCGCCGGGCGAGTTGCCAGTTGACGCAGCGGGCAAGCAGGTCGCGACGCACCTCAAGCCCGAACACCGACTCATCCAGCTCGACCGTGCCCACCGTCTCGTTCGACAGATTAACGACGTTACACTGCATGGCAGGATCAGGCCTCTGCGTCCGGAGCATCGGTGTCGCCGGCAGGGGCAGGGGCAGGCCTATCCCCAACCGGACCGGCCTCTGCGACGTCCACCGGCCGCACCGCCGCCGGGAACGGCAAATCGTCCGGCGCCGGCCGCTTGACCGCGTCCTTGATCAAAACAAAGCCACCCTTCGGGCCGGGCACCGCACCGCGAACCAGGACAACACCCGCGTCCGCATCGGTCGTTACCACTTCCAGGTTGTGAACGGTCACCCGCCGAGCGCCCATGTGTCCGGCCATCTTCTTGCCCTTGAAGATCCGCCCCGGGTCCTGGCACTGACCGGTGGAGCCGTGGCTGCGATGGCTGATCGACACGCCATGGGTGGCTTCCAGGCCCCGGAAATTATGGCGCTTCATGCTGCCGGCGAAGCCCTTGCCGTGGCTGGTTGCGGTCACGTCCACGTGCTGGCCGGAGATGAAGTGCCCGGCGGTGATCTCGGCGCCGATGTCGACGAACGCGTCCTCGCTGACCCGGAACTCGGCGAGCATCGCCTTCGGCTCGACCTTCGCGGCTGCGAAATGGCCGCGCAGCGGTTTGGAGACCCGCTTCGGTTTGGCCTTGCCGGCCCCGAGCTGGAGCGCAGTGTAGCCATCGCGGTCGCCGGTCTTGTGGGCGACCACCTGGCACTTGTCGATCTTCAGCACGGTCACCGGGATGTGCGTGCCATCATCGGCAAACACCCGCGACATTCCCAGTTTGCGGCCGATCAGCCCCGTACGCATTCGAACCGTCCCCTACAGCTTGATTTCCACGTCGACGCCGGCGGCGAGATCGAGCTTCATCAGCGCATCGACGGTCTGCGGCGTCGGATCGACGATGTCGAGCAGCCGCTTGTGGGTCCGGATCTCGAACTGCTCGCGCGACTTCTTGTCGATGTGCGGCGAGCGGAGCACGGTGAACCGCTCGATCCGGGTCGGCAGCGGAATCGGTCCGCGAACCTGGGCGCCGGTCCGTCGGGCAGTGTTGACGATCTCCCGCGCCGACTGGTCGAGCACCCGGTGATCGAAGGCCTTGAGGCCGATGCGGATATTCTGGTTTTCCATGGTCCGATTGCTGCTCTGACTGGCGGTCCGGCCGGCCGCGGCGTTGCCGGTTTCGTTCCGTTTACTCGATGATTTTGGCGACGACGCCGGCGCCGACGGTGCGGCCGCCTTCGCG
>CAYVUM010000197.1:0-2637 GCA_964454795.1 uncultured Rhodospirillaceae bacterium | reverse complement strand
CGCCCGGGCTTCCGCCGCCTCGGCCTTGGGTTTTGCGGCCGGCGTCTCCGCAGCGCCGGCCCCGTCACCTTCGGCGAAGCGGGCGAGGAGCCCGCCCACCTCCACCTCCGAGCCGGTTTCGGCGACGATCTCTGTGAGGGTTCCGGCGGCCGGTGCGTTGACCTCCAGGGTGACCTTGTCGGTCTCGAGCTCGCACAGCGGCTCATCCGCCGCCACCGCCTCGCCCGGCTGCTTGAACCACTTCGCGACGGTCGCTTCCGTCACCGACTCACCGAGGGCGGGGACCGTGATCTCCATGGTCATTCTCTGTCCTTTTGTCCTCTCGTCAGCAGGGTGCGGTGGTGCGGATCAGCGGGCAATTCGGCGGAACGGCTGGGGAATGGCGGCAAGCTCGCCGGTCAGCGCCTGCTCAACGATTTCCTGCTGCTCGCGGACGTGGACTTTGAGCAGGCCGGTCGCCGGCGAGGCGGCAGCCTTGCGGCCCACGTAGGTGGGCAGCGGCGCGACGCCGCCGATCTCCTCGAGGATGTTGATCAGCCGCGGCAGCACGAAGGTCCAGCTTCCCATGTTTGCCGGCTCCTCCTGGCACCAGACCAGTTCGGCGTCCGGATAGCGGCGGAGGTTGTCGATCACGGTCTGGCGCGGCCAGGGATAGAGCTGCTCGATCCGAACCAGGACGACATCGCCGATGCCGCGGTTGCGGCGTTCCTGGAGCAGGTCGTAGTAGACTTTTCCCGAGCACAACACCACCCGGCGGACCCGCTCGTCCGGGGCCACGGCGTCGGTCTCGGGCAGGACCCGCCGGAACCGGCTTCCCGGCCCGAAGTCGGCCAGGTCCGAGACCACCAGCTTGTGGCGGAGCAGCGACTTGGGCGACATGACAATCAGCGGCTTGCGGTAATTTCGGCGCACCTGCCGGCGCAGGCAGTGGAAGAAGTTGGCCGGGGTGGTGCAGTTGACCACCTGGATGTTGTCCTCCGCGCAGGCCTGGAGGTAGCGCTCCAGCCGGGCTGACGAATGCTCCGGGCCCTGGCCCTCGTAGCCGTGGGGCAGCAGCATCACCAGGCCGGAGAGCCGCAGCCACTTGGACTCCCCGGAGGTGATGAACTGGTCGATGATCACCTGGGCGCCGTTGGCGAAATCGCCGAACTGGGCCTCCCAGATCACCAGAGCATCCGGTTCGGCCAGGGAATAGCCGTACTCGAAGCCGAGGACCGAGGCCTCCGAAAGCGGACTGTCGATCACCTCGAAGCGCGCCTGACTGTCACTGATGTTGTTCAGCGGCAGGTAGCGCTGCTCGTCCTCCTGGTCGACCAGGACCGCGTGACGATGGGAGAAGGTGCCCCGCCCGGAGTCCTGCCCGGACAGCCGCACCGGGGCTCCTTCGGTCAGCAGCGAGCCGTAAGCGAGCGCCTCGGCGGTTGCCCAGTCGATGCCGGTGCCGTCCTCCATCATCCGGTCGCGGGCCTTCAGGAGCCGAATGATCTTGGAATTGACGTTGAGACCATCGGGAACCGTGACCAGCGCCTTGCCGATCATCCGGAGCATCTCCAGAGACACGGCAGTGTCCTGCTCGTGCAGTTCCTCCTCGCCGATCAGAGTCCTGAGGCCGCCCCACTTGCCCTGCAGCCAGTCGGCCTTGTTGACGCTGTAGCTGCCGGCGGCCTCGAAATCCGCTTCCAGGCGGGAGCGGAAGTCGTCAACCATGGCCGTCGCTTCCTCCTCGGTCACGACTCCTTCGCTGATCAGCTTGCCCGCGTAGATCTCCCGGGTCGGCGGGTGCTTGGCGATGGTCCTGTACATCCGCGGCTGGGTGAACATCGGCTCGTCGGCCTCGTTGTGGCCGAATCGCCGGTAACAGAACATGTCGATCACCACGTCGCGCTTGAATTCCTGACGGAACTCCGTGGCGATGCGGGCAACATGAACGAGCGCCTCGGGATCATCGCCGTTGACGTGGAAGATCGGCGCCTGGACCATCTTGGCCACGTCCGAGGGGTAGGGGGACGACCGGGAGTAGGAGGGGTTGGTGGTGAAGCCGATCTGGTTGTTAACGATGAAGTGGATGGTGCCGCCGATCCGGTAGCCTTTCAGCTCGGACAGGTCCAGGCACTCGGCGACCAGCCCCTGGCCGGCAAACGCAGCGTCGCCGTGAAGCAGGATCGCCATCACTTTGTTGTGCTCGATGTCGCCGAGCTGGGTCTGCTTCGCCCGCGCCTTGCCGAGAACCACGGGATTGACCGCCTCCAGGTGCGAAGGGTTGGCGGTGAGCGAGAGATGGACGGTGTAGCCGTCGAAATGTCGATCCGATGACGTGCCGAGATGGTACTTGACGTCGCCCGAGCCCTGAACGTCTTCAGGATGGGCGGGGCTGCCCTGGAATTCGGCGAGGATGGCCACGTATGGCTTGTGCATGATGTTGGCGAGCATGTTCAGCCGGCCGCGGTGCGGCATGCCGATCACCACCTCCTCGATGCCGGCCTGGACGCCGCGCTTGAGGATCTGCTCGATCGCCGGGATCATCGCCTCGCCGCCGTCGAGGCCGAAACGCTTGGTGCCGGTGTACTTGAGCTGCAGGAATCGCTCGAAGCCCTCGGCCTCGACCAGCCGCTCCAGGATCGCCCGCTTGCCTTTGAC
>CAYVUM010000196.1:0-2672 GCA_964454795.1 uncultured Rhodospirillaceae bacterium | reverse complement strand
TGGCCTGCCGTTGCGAATCATTGAAGTAGGCGGGAACCGTGATCACTGCCTGGGTCACCGGTTCGCCGAGGAAGCTCTCTGCAGTCTCCTTCATCTTCTGAAGGATGAAGGCACTGATCTGACTGGGGCTGTATCGCTTGCCCTGGGCCTCGACCCACGCGTCGCCGTTGTCGGCGCCGACGATCTTGTACGAGACCAGATCTTTGTCTTTCGCGGTGATCGGATCGTTGAAGCGGCGCCCGATGAGCCGCTTGATGGCATACAGCGTGTTCTCCGGGTTGGTCACCGCCTGCCGCTTGGCGGGCTGACCGACCAGCCGCTCGCCGCTGTCAGTGAACGCCACCATCGACGGGGTGGTCCGCGCCCCTTCGGCGTTTTCGATAACGCGGGTGTCCTTACCGTCCATGACGGCAACGCAAGAGTTGGTGGTTCCGAGGTCGATACCGATGACTTTGCTCATGCTCTCACCTTTCTCACGGCAAACCCTGTTGGCCCCAAGCCTCGGGCACCATGCAGGGTCCCCGGTTCAACGCATGTCGTAACAACCGTTCGGGAGCCCTTTATTTGCGCGGTACGGGTCCTCCGGCCGCTGGTTGGGCGATATATATGCGGGGCTTCCAGAGGTCGCAACTGCCGGCCGGACGCCCTTGCGGCGCTTCCAAAACCCGGCTGCACCCGAAAAAACCGGCCAGCGCCGGCCCATCGCGCCAGGTTCGACGGATGATCATCTCAGCCAGCTACCGCACCGACATTCCGGCGTTCTACAGCGACTGGTTCCGCAACCGTCTCGCCGCCGGTTTCGTCCGTGTCACCAATCCCTACGGCGGGCCGCCCGCCACGGTCGAGCTCTCCGCAGCGAGTGCGGCCGGCTTCGTGTTCTGGACCCGCAACATCGCGCCACTCTTCGGTGTGCTGGATGATCTCCACGCTGCCGGGCGGCCGTTTGTGGTCCAGTACACCCTCACCGGCTATCCCCGCGAACTGGATGCGGCGACGATTCCGCCCGGGCAGGCGATCGCGCATCTCAGGCGGATCGCCGCTGAATATGGTCCCCGGGTCGGCGTCTGGCGCTATGACCCGGTGCTGTTCAGTGAGCTGACCCCGCCGGCGCACCATGTTGCCGTGTTCCGCGCGCTGTGCCGGGAACTCGCCGGGGTGGTGGACGAAGTCGTGTTATCGGTGGCGCAGATTTACCGCAAGACCGCCCGCAATCTCAACGCCGCCGCCCTCGCGGGCGGATTCGCCTGGCAGGACCCGGACGCGGCGGAGAAGCGCGCGCTGCTCAGCCGGCTGGCGCGGATCGCTGCCGGACACGGCATCACCGCGAGCCTGTGCGGCCAGCCCGATCTGGCCGGCGAAGGGCTCGCCGAGGCCCAGTGCATCGACGCCGACCGACTGGCCGACGTTGCCGCCCGTCCCCTGCCTGCGGTGCACAAGCCCCACCGCGCGACCTGCAGCTGCTGGGCCTCGAAAGATATCGGCGCCTACGACAGTTGCCCCCACGGCTGTGCCTATTGCTACGCGGTCGCCAGTCGCGCCGCCGCCGGGAGGAATCGTGCCCGTCACGACCCGGCCGGGGCGTTTCTGCTCCCGCCCCGTCGCGGTGCCTGACGTCGGCGGGCCCCGGACGGAAGTCTTTGCCTGTCCCTCAGGCGCCGGGCGCTCAGGGGCGGCGGATGGGGGTCAGTGCCTGACCGGCCAGGTACTGCGGTCCCCAGTTCCAGATCCGCTGGGCGAAAAACGCGATGTTGGCCCGGTTCGGCTGGGTGCTGGAACCGAGCCCGCCGGTGTGGATGTCCGCAAAGATGCCGCCGCCGCCGGACCCGTGCAGGGAATCGCTATCGTCTTTATTATGCGCCGCTTCGTGGAAGGCGATGATGCACAGCCGTTCGACGTTGGTGTTGACGCGCATCTGCAGATTGGCGAACTGGCGGTCATACAGCACGTAGACGACCGACAAAGTGGGCACCGCGGTGTTGCCGACGCTCGCCCGCAAGGTGACGCCGCCACTGAAGGCCCGCTGCACCTGCGAGAGGCTGCGGCGCAATTGACTGTTGACGAGACGGTTCGCGGCGGCGCGGTAGGCGCTGAGCACCGGGCTGGGTGTTGTCCGGCCCTGGTTGGGGAGAACCGCCGGTGAGGCATCGAAATGAATGACCAGGTCCCGATCGCCCACCTGCGCCGCATTCGCTGCAGTGGTCCAGGCCACGCTGACCCCGCCGCGGAAGCCGCCGGGAAGCGAACGCTGGGCGGCGGCGTGCCGCAACACGCTGGCGAACCAGCCGGTCAGGCGGTTGCGTACGCCTTCGCGGACCATCCGGCCCTCCTGCGCCGTCGCCGGCGGCAGGGCGTTCGCATACTCGACCAGCCAGACTTTGAGCGGTCGGCTCACCACTCCGCCTCCCCTCGCTGTCCCCGGCCCTGAGGGACGGTCTTAAGGCCGCTGTCCGGCCGGGGCAACGGACAAACGGCGACGCTCTGCCCGGAGGCTGGTGAGTCGATGCTGGCGGATGCGTCCCATCCGTCAGCTGTATCGAACGCCAGACTCAAGAAACGCCAGACTCAAGAACTGAGCAGATCGACCGATCCTGCGCCTGGGAACCGGGCGGAGGATCCGATCCGCTCTACCCTGTTGAATCAGAGCAGATTCACCCGATCAGATTGGATCGCAA
>CAYVUM010000195.1:0-2706 GCA_964454795.1 uncultured Rhodospirillaceae bacterium | reverse complement strand
TCGAGCTTGCGCAGGCGGACCTTGCAGCCACGCGCCTGCAGCAAGGCGCCGAGCGAGGCCGCCGCCAGACCCTTGCCAAGGGACGAGACCACCCCGCCGGTGATGAACAGGAAGCGGACCATCAGCCTACCCGCAACGCCCCCGGACACACCGCGGATAACAAAAGAGGCGGCACCCCGGCCGCCTCATCGTCTCCTCTGCCCGCCGGCCGGCGATCGAAACCCCCATGGTCATCGGACCGCGGTCGCCGGCTATTGAGCGATGGGCGCGCTGGGGCCCGAAGGCGGGGTTTCGGGCGGCTCCATCGGCTCGCTGGCCGCCGGCGGCTGGTCGAGGATGGAGCGTTCCGGCCGGTCTATCTCGGCCAGCTTGGCGAGTGCGAGGCTGGTGGCGATGAAGCAGGCGGCGAGGATCGCCGTGGTCCGGGTGAGCAGGTTGGCAGTGCCGCGGCCGGTCATGAACCCGCCCATGCCGCCGCCGCTGCCACCGATCCCGAGCGCACCGCCTTCGCTCCGCTGGAGCAGGACGACACCCACCAGGGCAATGGCGATGATCAGGTGAATGATCAGGACCACGGTGATCATAATTTGACGTTCTCGACCTCTCGTGTTCTCGGCGTGGCCACGGCCCCTGACCGTGGTCGCCGGCCGGACGGGGGCTCCGGAGCCGTCGTTCCGCACCCACCCCCCGGGCCGCGCCCGCCTCAGGCGCTCTGGGCGACCGCCCAGAAATCATCGACCTTGAGCGAGGCACCGCCGATCAGCCCGCCATCGATGTCCACCTGCGCAAGCAGTTCAGCGGCGTTCTTCGGATTCATCGACCCTCCATAGAGGATCCGCATCTCGTCGGCAACGGCCGGCCCGAGCTTTCCGGCCAGTTCATTGCGGAGCATGGCATGGACTTCCTGGGCCTGCTCGGGCGTCGCCGTCCGGCCGGTGCCGATCGCCCAGACGGGCTCGTAGGCGATGACCGTGTTGGCGGCGGTGGCGCCGTCGGGCAGGGAGCCGTGAAGCTGCGTCCGGTTGACGTCAAGCGTCTGGCCGGCATCCCGCTGCTCCAGCGTCTCGCCGATGCAGACAATGGCGTTCAAGCCGGCGGCAAGCGCCGCTCCCGCCTTGGCCCTGATCAGGGCGTCCGTCTCGTGGTGATCGGTGCGGCGTTCGGAGTGGCCGACGATGACATAGCTGCAACCGGCGTCCTTGAGCATCCAGGCGCTGGTGTCGCCGGTGTGCGCGCCCTTCTCTTCCGGATGGCAGTCCTGGCCGCCGACCCCGATTCCCGAGCCGGCGACGGCGTCGACGACCTTCGGAATCAGTACGAATGGCGGGCACACCAGCATCTCGAAGCGGTCGCTGCTGCCGGTTTTCATCTTTTCGGCAAGGCCAACGGCGAGCGCCGTGCCATCGGCGCTTAATCCGTTCATTTTCCAGTTACCGGCGATCAGAATGCGACGGGCCATGGTCGGTCCCTCCCCTGTTAGACTGCTGATTTGGCTCGGGGTCGCCGCCCCCTGCGCCGGCCCCCGGGCTGTTTAACACGCCCGTTCACGACCGGCCAAGCGCCGCGCGATCCTCTGACTGCCGGACCGGGGATCCCGACCCGGGAGGTCGGGGCCGGGCCGGGTCCGCCGCCAATCCGCAAGCCCGGCCGGCAGCCCGGCGTCAGGGCCTCCGCACCCTCGCCCTCACATTGACTTGGCGGCAAGTGCTCTCTACCTCTGGCGCGAGCGGGCGGACCCGTCTGGCGCACCGCCCCGCTTCATCCCGATTTGTTCGAGGCCAGTCCATGTTCGGCGTCATCGCCAAGAAGGTCTTCGGGACCGCCAACCAGCGGTACCTGAAGGGCCTGCAGAAGACCGTAAAAGCCATCAACGACCTGGAGCCGGCGCTCGAAGCGCTGTCGGATGGGGACGTGCGCGCCCGCACCGAGTCCTTGAGGGCGCGCCTGCAAGATGGCGAGACCCTTGACGACCTGCTTGTCGACGCTTTCGCCACGGTTCGCGAAGCAGCAAAGCGCACCCTCGGCCAGCGCCATTTCGACGTACAGCTCGTCGGCGGCATCGTCCTCCATCGCGGCCAGATCGCCGAGATGAAGACCGGCGAGGGCAAGACCCTGGTTGCGACCCTGGCTGTCTATCTGAATGCCCTGAGCGGGCGTGGTGTGCACGTGGTCACGGTCAACGACTATCTCGCCCGCCGTGATGCCGAGTGGATGGGTGCGATTTATGATTTCCTCGGGCTGACCGTCGGCGCCATTGTTCCGGGACTTGGCGAATCGCAGCGGCGCGCCGCCTACGCCTGCGACGTGACTTACGGCACCAACAACGAATTCGGTTTCGACTATCTGCGCGACAACATGAAAGGACTTGTCGAACAGATGGTGCATCGGCAGTTTCATTTCGCGATTGTCCTCGAAGTGTACTCGATTCTGATAGAAGAGGCGCGGACGCCACTGATTATCTCGGGTCCGGCCGAGGACTCTTCGGAATTGTACCGGCGGATCAACGTCCTGATCCCGCATTTGAGCGACGAGGATTTCGAGCGGGACGAAAAAGCACGGTCGGTCACTTTTACGGAGTCCGGAACTGAGCGGATGGAGGAGCTGCTGCGCGAAGCCGGGCTGCTCAAGGACGGGGGCCTGTTTGAGGTTAGCAACGTTGCCCTTGTTCACCACGCCAACCAGGCGCTGCGCGCGCACATGCTGTTC
>CAYVUM010000194.1:0-2781 GCA_964454795.1 uncultured Rhodospirillaceae bacterium | reverse complement strand
GACCACTTTGGTGAAAACGGCCTCAGCCCGGATGTGAACTGAGGCCCAGGGCTGCTGCAGCCCGGTCGCGCCGGGCCGCGGCGCCGGGAGGTCGGGTGAAGGTGTCCCGGATCGCAACGGCGGAGCAGTTCCCCGGCCGCTTACCGATTTGGCCCTTTCTGGCCCGTGGGGGGAAGGTTCGGCTGACCCCCGGTCCTGTCCTTCACGGCCTGCTGGTCGGCGTTTTCGTCGCTCTGGCCGGTATCGTATTCTGGCTGACCCCGCTCCACGCGCCGTTGGAAGAGACCGTGGGGCTCGACTGGTTGTTCAGCGTCCGCGGGCCGATCGAGGCCCCTGATGACGTGGCGGTGGTCTCGATCGACCGGCGATCGGCGATAGCGCTTGGCTATGACCCCCGGCTGGCCATCTGGCCGCGCGAGGTCCACGCCCGGCTGATCCGGGTGCTGGACGCCGCCGGAGCCAAGGCGATCGCCTTCGACATCATCTTCGAAGACGCCCGCAACCGGAAAACCGATGCCGAGCTCGCGGCGGCCATCGCCGCCTCCGGCCGGGTGGTTTTGTTCGAGCGGCTTGAGCGGTTCTACGAACCGTTTGCGGATGGCGGGGCGAGTCCTGGCGGTGGCCGCGACACCCATGACCTCGAGCCACCGCTGGAACCGTTTGCTCGCGGCGCGGCGGGACTGGCGCCGTTTCCGTTGCCGAAAGTTCCGGCCCGGGTGGGGCAGGTGTGGACGTTCAAAACGGCCGCAGGCGGAGTTCCGACCCTGCCCGTCGTCGCTCTGCAGGTTGCGCTGGTTGAGGATTATCCGCTCTGGCGCTCGCTGCTGGAGCGCGCCGGCGCTCCTGGCGCCGGGCGGCTGCCGGCGACGATCGCCGGTGCGGACGCGGGTGCGCTGCGGGCGCTGATGATCGAGACCCGGGATATGTTCACCCGCGATCCGGATCTGGTCGGGCGGGTGAATCGGGAGCTCGCGTCCCTGTCCGTGCACCTGAGCGAGCCGGAGCAACGGTCGCTCCGGGCGCTTGCTGCCGCCTACGCGGGCGGGTCAAGCCGGTACGTCAACTACTACGGCCCGGCCGGCACCGTCCGCACCCTGCCGATTGCCGCGCTGATCGCCGGCGATGCCGGCGGTCCGCGGGAACGCGGCCTCGACCTGGACGGCCGCACGGTTTTCGTTGGCGCGTCCGAGCTGTTCGATCCGGACCAGCGGGACGGGTTTCACACGGTCTTCACCCGCGCCGACGGCGTCGATCTGAGCGGTGTCGAAAGCGCCGCTACGGCCCATGCCAACCTGCTCGAAGACCGCTGGTCACGGTTGCCGCCACCCACCCTCGCCATCGCGATGCTTGCGGCGTTCGGCATCGCCGCCGGCTTGGTGGTGTTCCTGGCGCCGCCCCTCTACGGGGTCAGCGCCTGCCTCGCGCTCGCCGGCGGATATGCAGCGGCCGGCCACGCGCTGTTCCGGACCGCCGAGGTGTGGCTGCCGGTGATGACGACGCTTCTGGTCCAAGCGCCGATCGCTCTGATCCTCGGCCTCCTCGGCCGCTATCTGCTGCTCCGCCACCGCTGGCAGCGATATATCGTCGAGTTCGTCCCGAAGCATATCGCCAGCCAGTTCGAGCTGGAAACCTATCGCCCGGGCGCCGACGACCGCGAGGTCGAAGCCGTCTGCCTCGCTACCGACGTGGCCAAATATGCACGGTTCGCCGAGCTCTGCGGACCGACGCAGGGTCAGAGGATCCTCAATGCCCTGCTGCAGCAGATCATCCATGCATTCGAACCCCATGAAGCGGACATCTGCGAGATCTCCATCGACGGGCTCATGGCGACCTGGACGATTGTCCCGCCGGGTACGGCCCTGGATGCAAGGCGCCGGGCTTGTCTTGGCGCGATCGATGCCCTGGCGGCGGCCGAGCGGTTCAACCGCGAGAGCCCCCAGGGCACGCGCCTGCCGATCCGCATCGGCCTCAACATCGGGACGGCGTTTGTCGGCAATGTCGGCCCGGACGGCCGTCTCATCTACGGCACCCGCGGCGACACGCCGATCACCGCTTCTCGCCTGGAGGCCCTTAACAAGACCCTGGGCACCCGCATCCTCGCCTCAGCCCTCGTGGTCGAGGATGTGGACGACGTGCTGGTCCGGCCGATCGGCGAAGGTGTCCTGGTCGGCAAGCGCCGCCCGATCCCGGTGGTCGAGATCCTCTGCCGTTCGGGGGAGACAACGGCAGGCCAGCGCGCCCTTTGCGAGCGGTTCGCGTCTGCCCTGGCCGAAATCCGCAAGAAGCGGTTAGCGAGCGCCCGATCCATGCTCGTGGAACTCCGCCGGGATTATCCCGAAGACGGACCGACCCGGTTCCTGCTCGACGACTGGTGGCCGCCGGATGGCCCGCCGGAAACCCTCGACGGCGCGCCGTTGTTCCGGATGGAGCGGAAATAAGGCCTGATCGGGCGATCCGGCTCTGTCGCAACAAGCGCCGAAAAGCAGGCCGACCAGGGGACCCGGATGGCCAAGAAAGCAACAACCGGCCACCAAAGTGTGGTTTCTTCGCCGAATCCGGTGCAGATCGGCTGGACCCGCGCCGCTGACCGATTAGGCTGACTGAACGTGCAGCGGGGCCGGAACGACTCCCAAGAAATCCGTCTGTGACCGTGCCCTCGCGGTCAGGCTCGCAGGAGAAGAGGGGCGACAGGGAGATGAGCGTGACCCGGAGCGGCCGCCAGGCCTGGAGGGCGGGGGTCGTATTGATCATCCTGCTTGCCGGCCTGGTTGCAGCCATACC
>CAYVUM010000193.1:0-2828 GCA_964454795.1 uncultured Rhodospirillaceae bacterium | reverse complement strand
GGAAAGGGTGTGTCGCCATGCTGAGGCCGTTTCCCCATGCGTTTGAAACCTTGCTCAATCTCCAGCGTTCCCTCGATGCCTTCCGCGCCAGCGACTGGCTCGCCCGCGGCCCGAGCAGCACGGGGTCCTATCCGCCGCTGAACGTCTTTCGCCAGGGCGAAGACTACGTCGTCATCACCGAACTGCCGGGGATCAGGCGCGAGGATGTCGAGATCCAGGTCCAGGGTGATCGCGTCCGCATCGCCGGCAAGAAGACCATCGAGTACGGGGCGGGAGCCAGCCTCCATCGCCGCGAGCGCCTGAGCGGAGGTTTTGACCGGACCATCGCCGTACCGCTCGAGCTCGACGCCGACCGCGTCAAGGCCGAGTATCGGGACGGTGTCCTCGCCCTGCTTCTGCCGCGGACCGAACAGGATAAACCGAAATCGATCACGATCAGCTGAGCGTGGCGGAAAATATCAGCATATCAGGAGTCAGTGAAATGGCCGAGCCTGAATCGCGGTCCTTGGAGGTTCAAGAAAAAAAAGAGCTGGTTTCGAAGGAAGAGCAGACGATACCGGCTCGCTATTACCTCCCCAACACCGATATCTATGAAACTGAGGATGCCCTCACCGTCGTTATGGAAATGCCGGGCGTCGAGAAAGATAACATCGATGTCCAGGTAAAAGACGATATCCTCCATATCGAGGGCCGGGTTGACCTGTCCAAATATACAGAGATGCAGCCCGTCTATACGGAATACAATGTCGGGCATTATAGCCGGAGATTCAATCTGTCCAGCAAGATCGACCAGGGCAGGATCTCTGCCGCCGTCAAGGATGGTGTGCTGACCCTGACCTTGCCAAAGGCTGAGGCCGCCAAACCGAGAAGCGTCCAAATCAACTAATGGTTCGATGCTGACGGATGAACCCCATCCGTCAGCTGAATCGAACGACAAGATCACGAATGGTTCGATGCTGACGGATGAATCCCATCCGTCAGCTGAATCGAACCTCAAGATGAATCGCGTCGTGGATCGACCGATGATTCGCTTGGGAACCAGGCGGCTGATCGGGGCCACTCGCCGGCATCGATCGGGGCCGCCGACGGGAAGGCTCGCCGGCCCCCTTCTGGAGCCTGCTCAGGCGACGGACGTGGCCGGGTCAGGGCCGAAGAACCGGCGGCGCCCCTTGACCTACGGCCGGCCCGTCGCCTCCGGTTCCACGCTCCTGATCAGTTCGATCAGCCCGGCCAGCCGCCGCGCCGTCGCGAAGTCGATCCGGCCGGTCACCCGCTCGCCGCGGAAATGCCGCTGGAACGCCCGGATCGCCGCCGGAAAATCGGTCGTGTCGTAGCCGACGGTGGCCAGACCGTCGCGGACCACCTCCGGCTCCATCACGCAAAGGTCGGACTCTGCGGGCCACAGGCCGATCCCGGCGGCGGCCAGCCGCGGCCAGTCGAACAGCTCGCCCGGGTCCTTCTTCCGGGTCGGCGCCACGTCGGAGTGGCCGACGACGTTGCGGGCCGGGATCGGCCAGCGCCCCAGGATCTCGCCGGCCAGCGCCACCACGGCCGCCATCTGCGCCTCGGGAAACGGCCGGTAGCCGAACTCATGACCGGGATTGACCAGCTCGATGCCGATCGAGCGGGCGTTGACGTCGGTCCGGCGCCGCCACGCGGCCACGCCAGCGTGCCAGGCGCGGCACCCCTCGTCAACCATCCGGACGACCGTGCCGTCCTCATCAATCAGCCAGTGGGCGCTCACTTTCGCCGCCGGATCGCACAGCCGCGCCAGTGCCGCCGCGGCGCTCTCCATGCCCGTATAGTGAAGGACCAGCATGTCGACGGGGATGCCGGCCGGGCGGCGGTCGAAGCTGGGCGACGGCCGCTCCTGGACGGACGGGGTGGTCATGGCACCTCCTCAGCCCCGGCATGGCGCCGCTCCGGCCGGAGGAACTGGATCATCGCCACCCCGGCGATCACGATCAGGCCGCCGGCGACCGTCGGCGCATCGAGGCTCTCGTCGAGCAGCAGGACCGCGAGGCCAACGGACAGGACCGGCCCCAGCAACATCATCGGCACGATCCGGTTCACGTCATGCTTGCCGATCAGGAAATACCACAAGCCATAGGCGGCAATCGACGAGGCGACGGCGGTGTAGACGATCGCGCCGTAACCCCGCCAGTCGGCGGTGGCGACGGCGCTCAGCTGGCCATCCTCGAACACAGCCGAGAGCACCAGCAACTGTGGGGTGGCGAGCAGGGCGAACCAGGCGCTCAGCACGAACGGACTGATGGCGCCAAGGCGCTTGATCAGGATGTTGGCAACCGCCCAGGCGAAAGCCGCGATCACCACCAGCGCAAAGTGGAACGGATCGGGCGGGTCGGCGGGGGTGCCGGCGAGCAGCCAGACGCCGGCGAAGGCCACGACCATTCCCGCCGCCTGCCACGCCCCGAGCCGGTCGCGAAAGACGATCCAGGCGAGCAGCGCGCTGAATGGCACGCCAAGCTGGATGGCGATCGCCGCCGGACCAGCGTCAACACCCGAAAGACCGGTGAACAGCAAGCCGAAATGGCCGACGCCGAGGACGGTCGAGAGGACAAGCATCGCCGGCCAGCGGGCGCCGAGGGGTCTCAGGAACGGGATCAGCAGCGCCGCCACCAGGCCGAACCGCAGCACCAGGAAAAACAGCGGCGGGAACTGGCCGACCCCCAGCTTGGCTACCACGAAATTGAAGGCCCAGATCAGCACCACCGCCCAGCCCCCGCCCAGTCGAGCGGCCTCACCCGTGCGGTGCCCGTGGCCCCGCCGGCCCGGGGGGGGGCCGCGCCGCGGGGCAGGGGAGGGGC
>CAYVUM010000192.1:1534-2894 GCA_964454795.1 uncultured Rhodospirillaceae bacterium | reverse complement strand
CTGACGGATGGGACCCATCCGTCAGCATCGAACCACCAGGCATGCCTCGGGCGGCGGGTCCGGCAGCGGTTGTCGTGCCGCTACCGGTGCTGCCGTCGTCGGTGATCAGCCGGCCCGTCGAGCGGTCGTCACGCCGCCGGCCGCACAACGTCTTCGCGCGCCATCTCCCAGCGTTCCGGCGATCGCCACAGCCGCGAGCGCAGCAGTTCGCGCTCGAAGATGAACTCCTTGGGCAAACGGTCGAAGAATGAGTCGAATTGTTCCTCGTGGGCATGGGCTTCGGCGGCGCCCGCCGTGCGTCCGACCGCCATCAGCTCGTAGAAGGTGCTGGCCGGATAGTCGAGGCCGGACCAAGTGAGGTCCTCATGGCGCGGCATCCAGCCGATCGGACTTTCGACCGCGTAGCCACGGCCGTGGACCCGATCGACGATCCACTTCAGCACCCGCATGTTTTCGCCGAAGCCGGGCCACATGAACTTGCCGTCGTCATCCTTGCGGAACCAGTTCACCCGGAAGATCCGTGGCGGATTGTTGACGTTGCGGCCGACATTGAGCCAGTGAGTGAAGTAATCCGCCATGTTGTAGCCGCAGAACGGCAGCATGGCCATCGGGTCCCGACGCATTGCCGCCTGGCCGATCGCCGCGGCCGTGCCTTCTGAGCCCATGGTCGCGGCGAGATAGACGCCATGGCTCCAGTTGAAGGCCTGGAAGACCAGCGGCATCTCCTTGCTCATCCGCCCACCGAAGATGAAGGCTGCGATCGGCACGCCCGCCGGGTTCTCCCAGTCGGGATCAATGCTGGGGCATTGGCTCGCCGGCGCGGTGAAGCGTGCGTTCGGATGTGCCGCCGGGCGGCCGCAGTCGGGGGTCCAGTCCTCGCCTTTCCAGTCGATCAAATGTTTGGGCGGCTCCGCAGTCATCCCCTCCCACCAGATGTCGCCGTCATCGGTCAGCGCAGCGTTGGTAACGATGACGTTTTCCTTCAGCGACAGCATCGCGTTGGGGTTGGAGTGCATGTTTGTGCCGGGGCCGACGCCGAAGAAGCCGGCCTCCGGATTGATCGCCCGCAATTCGCCATTCGGGCCCTTCTTGATCCAGGCGATGTCATCGCCGATGGTGCGGATTTTCCAGCCATCGAAGCCCGCGGGGGGCACCAGCATGGCCAGGTTGGTCTTGCCGCAGGCGCTTGGAAAGGCCGCGGCGACATAGGTCTTCTCGCCGTCCGGGGCCTCAAGGCCCATGATCAGCATGTGCTCGGCAAGCCAGCCCTCGTCCCGGGCCATCACCGAGGCGCTGCGCCGCGCGCGGCACTTCTTGCCGCGCCGCGCGTAGCCGCCAAAGCCCGAACCGTAGGAACAGC
>CAYVUM010000192.1:0-1524 GCA_964454795.1 uncultured Rhodospirillaceae bacterium | reverse complement strand
CTCGTAGGTCTCGGGGAAGTGGACGATGTACTTGCGCTTAATGTCGGGCTCGCACGGCCACGGCACGTCCTTCTGCCCTGGCTCCAGGGGCGCGCCGACGGAGTGCAGACACGGAATGAAGAAACCGTCCTCGCCGAGGACGTCGAGAACCGCCGTGCCCATCCGGGTCATGATCCGCATGTTGACGACGACATAGGCGCTGTCCGTGATCTGAATGCCGATCTTGGCGATCGGCGAACCAAGCGGGCCCATGCTGAACGGAATGACATACATCGTGCGGCCGCGCATGCAGCCATCGAACAGGCCGCGCAAGGTCGCCCGCATCTCGGCCGGCGCCGCCCAGTTGTTGGTCGGCCCGGCATCTTCCTTATTGGTCGAGCAGATGAAGGTGCGGTCTTCCACCCGGCCGACGTCGGAGGGATGGGAGCGGACGAGGTAGGAGTTCGGCCGCTTCTCCGGGTTGAGACGGATAAAGGTTCCAGCGTCGACCATCATTTGACAGAGGCGGTCATACTCCTCGACTGAACCGTCCGCCCAGACCACCTTGTCCGGCTTGCATAACGCCGCCATGTCATCAACCCAAGAGCGCAGTCTGGCATGGGTTGTCGGCGCATTCACTGCTAAATCCATCGATGTCTCCTCTCCAGCACTGCGCTTCCTGCCCTGAAGCGCTTGCATAGCGTGTGTTCGTTGCGTGCCGATGGCCGTACTGCGAACACTCCTTAGAAACGCCGCTGGCTTCGTCCATCGATCGTATTCGAGTGTAGCCTTGAGACTGGAAAAAGGCAACCGTTTTTACGATATATACGTTGGGTTTATTAGACAGAGTCAAACAAACGCGTTAAAATACTTTGTAAGTATTAGGTAGCGTTTCCAGCAATTGCGCGTGTCGCGGGGGCGCCGCGCTCCAGGGGATCAGCAGCAAGGCAACAGTAAGCATGCTTAATATCCTAAAGCCTACGGCCCCCACCTGCGACGCTGCCTTGCCGCGGCGGCGCCTTTCGGGCTGGCGTTGCGCTTCTCCACGACCGAGAATGACGCGATGATTGTCCACGAAGAAGATAAGGGTTTTGGCTTTCTGCTGACCGATAGCGCCCGGCTCCTCAGCAAGCTGATCGACCGGCGGTTGCAGCCGTTCGGATTGACCCGGGCGCAATGGGCGGTGCTGGCCATTCTCAACAGCCGCGACGGTCTGTCGCAATCAGAGCTGGCGGACGAACTTGAAATCGAGAAGTCCACTGTCGGCCGCCTGATCGACCACGTGGAGGCCAACGGCTGGATCGAGCGGCGGCCGATGCCAACGGATCGGCGGCTTTGGCTGGTCTATTTGACGGATCTGTCGAAGCCCTTAATCGAAACGGTGACGGAGGTCATTCTCGCGACCCGCGCCGATATGTTGCGGGGGATGACCACGGAACAGCAGCAACAACTCGGCCACGGCCTCGCTTCGCTGAAGGCGAACTTGCAGAGGGCGCTGGCGGCCGAGGCGTCTCTGGTTGCGTCCCAGCCCGCACCGGCGAAGCA
>CAYVUM010000191.1:0-2934 GCA_964454795.1 uncultured Rhodospirillaceae bacterium | reverse complement strand
GTGCCCGCTAGAAACCGCTGCCGAAACCAGTTCTTGAGCATGTGTTCAGCCCCGCAAAACTGAAATCAGCCACTGCGCGACAGCGCCGCGGGCCGGCATCACGCCCCCGGCCCGCAATCAAGGCATCGGGCCGGCGGCATCGGCCCCATCTCCAGCGCATAGTTCAGCGTGCGCAAGGCCGTGCGCACGCCCTCCTCAAGGACCGGATGATAGAACGGGCGCTCCAGCATTTCTTGGACCGTGAGGTTGGACTGGACCGACCACGCGAGTAGGTGCGCGATGTTCTCGGCTCGCGGGCCAATCATCTCAGCGCCAAGGAAACGGTCGGTGTTACGTTCGCCATAGACCCGTAAAAGGCCCTTGTTGATGCCCATCACGCGGGCACGCCCTTGATCGGACCAATCGACTGAACCGACGGCGAAATCCACGCCGTGTTCTGTAAGCTCCCTGAAATTGGCACCAACCATCATGATCTGCGGATCGGAAAACACCACCGAGATCGGCGCGCTTTTGGCAAAGCGGCGCACTTCGGGGTAGTGAGCGGCGTTGTAACCGGCCGCAAAGCCTTCGTCGGCCGCCTCGTGCAGCAGCGGGAACCGGTTGTTTGCATCGCCCGCGATGAACACGTGGCTTTTGCCGATCCTGCCATTGTAAACGTCGTAGATGGGCAGGCCGCGCTCATCCAGTGGCAGGCTCGTGTTTTCGAGCCCGAGCTGATCGACGTTCGGGCGCCGGCCCGTTGCGACAAGCGCATACTCGAACTGCTCGGTTTTCGTCGCACCATCAGCGACGTAGTCGATCTCGACGCCCTGGTCAGTTTGCCCGCGGCGCGTAACCTCGCCGTGTGGATGAAACTCGAATTCATCGGTGAACAGCCTACGAGCTTCGGCGAGAACGTCGGGATCGGTCAATGGGCCGACTAAATCATCGCGCCCGAACAGCGCCGTGCGCACCCCAAGCCGTGCCAACGCTTGGCCTAGTTCGAGACCGATCACACCAGCACCGAATACAACGACCGACTCTGGCAGCGTTTCCCAATCGAACACGTCGTCGTTGACGATCAGGCGGTCGCCGAACTCGAGAAGCGGCGGCGGTATGTTCGGACGGGACCCCGTCGCGATGACAATGCGGTCGGCGGTGACGATGCGGCCGTCATCAAGCTCCAATTCGTGATCGGAACGGAACTTGGCCATCGCACGAACGCGGTGCTGTTCAGGCCAGGCCTCTACCGCGTCCACAACGAACCCGACAAAGCGATCGCGCTCACGGCGTACGCGGTCCATTACGGCGCGGCGATCGATGACCGGCGCACCGTAACTGACGCCGAACGGCGCCGTATGGCGGCCGTGATGGGCAGCTTCGGCTGCCGCAATCAGAAGTTTCGAGGGCATGCAGCCAACGCGGGCGCAGGTCGTGCCATACTGCGCGCCCTCAATCAGCACGACGCTGTCGGTGACCTGAGAAACTTCGCGGTAGGCACGCATTCCGGCCGTACCTGCGCCGATGATCGCGACGTCAACTTTGATAGGTTCCATCACGCGTCCCCGCAACTTTCGTTTGCTGATTTCGAATGGTCATTCCTGGCGCGCGCGCCGAGCAGCAAGGCCGACGCGAACGATATCACTTTCGCTGAAGATCGCCGGCAAATCCAACGGCGGACACAGCAGGCGATACAGCTCTGGCGGCACGCCGATGTCTGCGCAATACAGTGCCCCGACATAGTTGGCGTTTCCGGGGTCCGTGAGCCCGCGTTTCGGCAGGGCGATTGTCAATGTGCTCGCGGCGCGGATTACCGGCTGGGAAACCTGACCCGTCGCAGCATCGAACCCGGAAGGCACGTCGAGCGCGACAATCGAAGCTGGTTGGGCGTTCGCCCAACCGATCAGATCGGCGTGGCGGCCACGCGGGGCGCCGCTCAGGCTGTAGCCGATAAGCCCATCAACAATCACGTCGAATCTATCATTCTCGTCGCCATCGTCCATCAGGCGCGCGTTGGAAAACCCGCGAACGATGTCAAGTTGCAGTCTCGGGATCTCGGCCATGTCATCGGGCGCTTGAGCCAGAGCAATGGCGACTTCGGCGCCCCAAGCTGCGAGGCGCCTTGCTGCCGTGAGGCCGCCACCGCCATTGCCACCACCGCCTGCGAGCACGGCGACGCGCGCGCCGCGTGCTGAACCGCCAAGGTGTCTTTCTCGCGTCAGCATCGCGAGGCAGCGTCCGGCGTTTTCCATCATTTGCACGAGGCTGATGCGAAATTCCTGAACCATCAACCGGTCAACCTCGATCATCGATGCTGTATCGACCTCGGGTAGATCCGCGATGGTCGGGAAGTCGGCGAGAGAGTCAGCCATGATGCACCGCGCCGATGCCCTGGAACATCGCGCGCAGGTCAACCGTCGACCGCTCGCCGATGTCATTAAAACTCTGCTCCAGCCAGTCATCGGCGGCGCGCCAGCCGATTTGGAACAGATGGCGAAGAAACGCCCATTCCGCGTTCAACTTGCTGGAGGCACCAAGAGCGCTCATTTCATCCTGCGCCTCGACAATATGAACGTTCACTTTTCGATAGGCGCCACTATCAAGTTTACCATCCTCAAGCAGCCGACGGACAAAATCAACCGCACGCAATTCTTTCAAGAGGCTGCTGTTGAATGTGATCTCGTTCACTCGGTTCAGGATTTCCCGCGCGGTCTTTGGCGTGCCTTTGCGCTCGACGGGGTTGATTTGTACAATGCAGATGTCGCAGACCCCGTGATCTTCGTAGAAGGGAAACAGGACGGGATTGCCCATGTATCCACCGTCCCAGTAAGGCACGCCGTCGATCTCGACTGCTTTGAACATGAATGGCAGGCACGCCGAGGCCATCACCATATCGCAGGTCAGCTGTCGGCGATCAAAGACTTTGACTTTTCCGCTTTCAACGTTCGTCGCTGA
>CAYVUM010000190.1:2272-2993 GCA_964454795.1 uncultured Rhodospirillaceae bacterium | reverse complement strand
GCCCGCTGGCGCTCTCCGCCCCGACCGCTCGCCCGCAAGCGCTCAGATCTCTTCGGCCCGGTGGCACGCCACCGCCCGCCCGGCCACCTGCCGCAACGTCGGAACTTCGGCCGCGCACCGCTCCTGCGCAAACGGACAGCGGCGATGAAACGAGCAGCCCGGCGGCGGGTCCAGCGGCGAGGGCGGCTCGCCGCGAAGCGCGATCCGCTCCCGGCGCTGCCCCGGCTCGATCGCCGGCGTCGAGGCGAGCAGCGCCCGGGTGTAGGGATGGGCGGGCGCAGTGAAGATCTGTAATTTCTCACCCTGCTCCACCGGCCGGCCCAGATACATGACCATCACCGCATCGGCGATGTGCCGGACCACCGACAGGTCATGGGCAATGAAGATATAGGCGAGATGGTAAGCCTCCTGCAGGTCAATCATCAGATTGAGCACCTGCGCCTGAACGGAGACGTCCAGCGCCGAGACCGGCTCGTCGGCGACGACCAGCTTGGGGTTGAGGATCAGCGCCCGGGCGATGGCGATCCGCTGGCGCTGGCCACCGGAAAACATGTGCGGATAGCGGTGATAGTGCTCCTGGCGCAGACCAACCACGGAAAGCATCTCGCGCACCCGCGCTTCGCGCTCGGGGGCCTTCAGCGCGGTGTTGATCTTGAGCGGCTCGCTCAGGATCGCGCCGGCGGTCTTGCGCGGGTTGAGAGAGCCATAGGGGTCCTGGAAC
>CAYVUM010000190.1:0-2262 GCA_964454795.1 uncultured Rhodospirillaceae bacterium | reverse complement strand
CCACCCGCCGCAGCCGCCGCCGCTGGGCGCGGGAGGCGGTGGTGATCTCCTGGCCGTCGAGGCGGCAATGACCGGCGGTCGGCGGCTCGATCAGGGTGATCAGCCTGGCGAGGGTCGATTTGCCGCAGCCGGACTCTCCGACCACTGCCAGGGTCTGCCGCGCCGCCACGGTGAAGGTGGCGTCCTCCACGGCTTTCAGGGTGGCGGTGCCGCCGAACAGGTGTCGGCGCACCCGGTAGTGGCGGGTCAGCCCGGTCGCCGCAACGACCGGCGCCGTTGCCGGCGGCAGGTCCGGCACCGCCGTCACGGTGCCGCGTTCAGCGGGAAGTGGCAGCGAACCGCCCCGCCGTCGCGGCGGGCCAGCGGCGGCGGCTCTGCCCGGCAGCGCCCTGCGGCCCGGGGACAGCGGGGATGGAAGAGACAGCCGGCTGGCCGGTCCCAGGGCCCGGGGACCACGCCGGCGATTGTCGGCAAGCGTCGGAGGCCCGTGGCCCGTTCCGGCAGGGCATTGAGAAGTGCGGCGGTGTAGGGGTGGTCGGGCATCGCGAACAGCCGCTCCACCGGGCTCTGCTCCACCACCTGGCCGGCATACATCACGATGACGCGGTGCACGGTTTCGGCGATGACCCCCATGTTGTGGGTGATGAGTACCATCGCCATTCTCCGGTCGCGTTGCAGGTCGAGAAGGAGGTCGAGGATCTGCGCCTGGATCGTGACATCGAGGGCGGTGGTCGGCTCGTCGGCGATCAGCAGTCGGGGATTGCAGGCGATCGCCATGGCGATCATCACCCGCTGGTTCATGCCCCCCGACAGCTGATGGGGGAAGCTGTTCAGTCGCGAAGCCGGCGCCGGGATGCCCAGCTGCTGCAGGAGCCCGATCGCGTGATCGCGCCGGGACGTCCGGCTGCCGCCCTCGTGGACTTTCAGGGCCTCGGTGATCTGGAAGCCGACCGTGAAGCAGGGGTTGAGGCTGGTCATCGGCTCCTGAAACACCATCGCCATATCCTTGCCGGCGAGGCGTCGCCGCGCCGCCGCGGACAAGCCGGTGAGTTCGGTGCCGGCGAACTGCATGCGGTCCGCGGACACCACCCCGGGGAAGCCGATCAGGCCCATCAGCGCCAGCATGGCGACGCTCTTGCCTGATCCGGACTCCCCGACGATGCCAACCACCTCGCCCGGCTCGATCGTCAGGTCCACGCCATCGACGGCGCGCAGCCGCCCGAACGTCACGGTCAGGTTGGCGATCTCGACCAGCGGCATCAGCGCTTCAACCTCGGATCGAGCGCATCGCGCAGGCCGTCGCCCAGCAGATTGAACGCCAGCACCGTGACCAGGATGGCAAGGCCGGGGAAGGTCACCACCCACCAGGCGCGCTGGATGAACTCCCGGGCGTCGGCGAGCATCGTCCCCCATTCGGGAGTCGGCGGCTGGGCGCCAAGGCCAAGGAAACCGAGCGCGGCGAGGCCAAGCACCGCGGTGGAGAAGCCGAGTGTCGCCTGCACGATCAGCGGGGCCATGCAGTTCGGCAGGATGGTGAACAGCATCAGCCGGAAGCCACCGGTACCGCACAGCCGGCTTGCTGTCACGTAGTCCTTGGTCATCTCGGAGATGACCGATGCCCGGGTCAGGCGAACCAGCTGTGGCACTTCGGTGGCGACCAGCGCCAGGGCGGCATTCAGCAGCGACGGTCCGAGAATGGCGACGATGACGATGGCGAGCAGCAGGCTCGGCAGGGCCAGCATGATGTCCATGGCCCGCATGATCAGGTGCTCGACCATGCCGCGGAAAAAGCCGGCGATGAGACCGATGGCAATGCCGGTGGCGAGCGCCAGTGTGACAACCAGGAAGCCGATCGAAAGCGAGACCTGGCCGCCCTTCAGGATGCGCGACAGGATGTCGCGGCCGATGGCGTCGGTGCCGAGGAGGAACCGGAGCGAGCCGCCCTCGGTCCAGGCCGGCGGGGTCAGAAACGCGTCGCGATACTGCGTGGTGGGAGAGTGGGGCGCGATCCAGTCGGCGGTCAGCGCGACGACCACGAGGACGAGGATAATCGACAGTCCCATGACCGGGCCGCGGTTGACGCTGAAGGCGTCCCAGAACTCGCGGAGGGGATGCGGCGGCGAGGGGCTCGCTTCGCTCCCGTCTCCGGCCGGCAGCCCGCTCGGGCGTGCTGGATACGGATGCTGCGGGGTCATCAGCAACAGCGTCCCTGGTGGATCGGATCATTCGCCTGGTTCCCAAGCGGATGATCGGTCGATCCAC
>CAYVUM010000189.1:0-3098 GCA_964454795.1 uncultured Rhodospirillaceae bacterium | reverse complement strand
ATCGCGCGGCTCCGCCGCGATGGAGATCGCCAGGGCAGGACAGATCGCCTCGCACAGCTTACAGGCGATGCACCGCTCCTCGCCGTTGGGGTAGCGGCGCAGCGCATGCTCGCCGCGGAAACGCGGACTGAGGGGGCCCTTCTCGTGGGGATAGTCGATCGTGACCTTAGGGCGGAACATGTACCGGAAGGTCAAACCCAGTCCGGAAATCAGCTCGGTGAGAAACACCGTGCGGGCGCCGCGGGCAACGAAGCTCATGGTCGCAATCCTTCTATTCGATCCCGTGTTCGATCCTGTGTCGCGCCGGTCCAGTCGTCTCTGATCTCTGCCGACCGGCCCGGCGCGGACCGGGCAGTCGGCACTCAGCCGCCGGTCGCCGGGAGCAGGTCGAACGTGACCAGCACACCCCCGACGATCACCACCGCGGCAAGGGATAAAGGCAGAAATACTTTCCAGCCAAGCCGCATCAACTGGTCATAGCGGTACCGCGGAAACGTCGCACGAACCCAGATGAACACAAACAGGCAGGCGGCAATCTTCAACGCAAACCAGATCGGACCAGGGATGAAATCCAAAAATCCGAAGGGCGGCAACCATCCGCCAAGGAACAAAATCGTCGTCATTGCCGACATTAGAATCATGTTGGCGTATTCGCCCAGGAAAAATAGCGCAAAAGCCATAGCCGAATATTCGACGTTGTAGCCGGCAACCAGTTCTGCTTCGGCCTCGGGCAGGTCAAAGGGGTGGCGATTTGTCTCTGCCAGGGTCGACACGAAGAAAATGACCGCCATAGGCAGTAGAGGAAAGACAAACCAGTTCAGCAGACCGTAGGGACCGTCCTGAGCACGGATGATATCGCTTAAGTTTAGCGAGCCAACGCACATCAGGACCGTGATAATGATAAAGCCCATCGATACTTCATAAGAAACCATCTGCGCCGCCGAACGCAGGGCCCCGAGAAACGCATATTTGGAATTGCTGGCCCAGCCAGCCATGATGATGCCGTAGACGCCAAGCGATGAAATCGCGAACAGGTAGAGGATACCGACGTTGATGTCGGCCAGAACCAGGCTTTCTCCGAATGGAATCACTGCCCAGGCGATCAGCGCCAGAATGAACGTGATCATCGGCGCGATCAGGAACACCCACTTGTCCGCCCCGGATGGAATAATCGTCTCTTTAAGAAACAGCTTGAGGCCGTCGGCGATCGGCTGCAGCAGGCCGAACGGGCCGACCACGTTCGGCCCGCGACGCAGGTGCATCGCCCCGATCACTTTCCGTTCGGCCAAGGTCAGATAGGCGACGGCGAGGAGCAGCGGCAGAACGATCAGCAGGATCTTCAGAATAATCTCGACGGTCGGAATGGCATAGCCACCCCAGAAACCCGTCTCAGACAAGCCCATCCACTCAGCCATCGGTGCCGGTCCTCGGCTGTTCGGACCGGGCGAACTCCGCCACACACGCCGCCATGGTCGGGGAGGCACGACAGATCGCGTTGGTCAGGTGGAAGGTCTCCACGGAACCGCCGAACGGCGACGTGGAAATCGGGCCGGAGCCGCCGAACGGTCCCCAGGTGGCCGGCACCGGGACTTCCAGGGTCGCAAACACCGGATTGGCGTCCACCAGCCCTTGGCGGACATCGGCCAGCGAGTCGAACGGCAGACGATGGCCGAGCGTCTCGGACAACGCCCGCAGGATCGTCCAGTCTTCCCGGGCATCGCCGGGGGGATCGCAAGCCCGGAGGGTCCGCTGCACCCGTCCCTCGGTGTTCACATAGGTCGCCGACTTCTCGGTGTAGGCGGCCCCGGGAAGGATCACATCGGCCCGCCCCGCCCCGGCGTCACCGTGATGTCCCTGGTAGACCACGAAGGCCGGGCCGAGCGCGTTCGGGTCAATCTCGTCAGCGCCGAGCAGATAGACAAGATCGATCTCCCCGGCCACCGCGCCGGCGAGAATGCCGGGCACATCGCGCCCGCCGTCGCCCGGCACCAGTCCGAGGTCGAGACCGCCGACCCGCGCCGCCGCCGTATGCAGGACATTGAAGCCGTTCCAGCCGGCCTCGGGCCGGACCAGGCCGCGGGCCTCGGCGATCGCCCGCGCGCAGCCGAGGATATCCTCGCCGTCCTCGCGGGCAAGCGCCGCCATGCCGAGGATCAGCATCGGCCGGGCGGCGTTGTCGAGCACGCCGGCGAACGGGTGGCGCCCCTCGGCAATGGCAATCAGGGTGGTCGGATCGTTGCCCAGATCATCGAAGCCGTAGGTGAGATCGGCGGGCCCGCCGATCCGGGCGATGGGGAACCCGCCGGCTAGCCAGCGCTTGCGGATCCGGGCGTTCAGAACCGCCGCCTCGAGGCGCGGATGGGTGCCGATCAGCAACAGGGCATCGGCCGCCTCGATCCCGGCGATGGTGGCGTTGAACAGGTACGCCGACCGCGGGCTTGCCGGCAACCGGGCGCCGTCCTGGCGGCAGTCCAGATGCGGCGAGCCGAGGGCGTTCATCAGCGTCTTCAGCGCCAGCATCGACTCCGCACAGGCAAGATCGCCGGCGATCGCTGCCATCCGTGAGCCTTCCGTCGTACGCACCCGCTCGGCGATCCGCGCGAACGCCTCACTCCAGCTTGCCGGGCGCAGCCGCCCCTGGTCGCGGACATAGGGACGGTCAAGCCGCTGCCGCTTGAGGCCGTCACAGGCGAAGCGGGTCTTGTCGGAAATCCACTCTTCGTTCACGTCCTCATTGAGCCGCGGCAGCACCCGCAGGACATCGTTGCCACGGGCATCGACCCGGATACTGCTGCCGAGGGCGTCGTGGACGTCGATCGACTCGGTCTTGCGCAGCTCCCACGGCCGGGCCACGAATGCATAGGGCTTGGAGGTCAGCGCGCCCACCGGGGAGAGATCGAACAAGTTGCCTGACAGTTCCGAGGTGAGGGTCCGCTCCACGTAGGTGCCCACCTCCATGTCTTCGCCGCGCCCGGTGGCGCCGAGTTCCGGCACCCCGGCCACTTCCTGAGCGAAGCGGATGCAGCGGGTGCAGTGGATGCAGCGGGTCATGATCGGCTTGATCAGCGGGCCCAGGTTCTTGTCTTCCACGGCCCGCT
>CAYVUM010000188.1:0-3233 GCA_964454795.1 uncultured Rhodospirillaceae bacterium | reverse complement strand
CGTCGGCACGACCGGAGAGAGCCCCACGCTCAGCCCCGAGGATCACGAGCGCGTGATCGAGGTCGTGGTCGCGCAGACCCGCCGCCGGGTGCCGGTGATCGCCGGCACGGGCTCGAACAGCACCGAAGAGGCGATCCGTTTCACCGCGCATGCCAAGGCGGTCGGGGCCGACGCCGCCCTCGTCGTCACGCCCTACTACAACAAGCCGACCCAGGCGGGCATGGTCGCGCATTTCCGCGCGCTGCACGACACCGTCGAGATCCCGATCGTCATCTACAACATCCCCGGGCGCTCTGCGGTCGATCTCGGTCCCGAGGCGATGGCCGAGCTCGCCCGCCTGCCCCGCATCGTGGGCGTGAAGGACGCGACCGGCGATGTGGTCCGGGTGAGCCTGCAGCGCGAGCTTTGCGGGCACGATTTCATCCAGCTCTCGGGCGAGGACGCGTCTGCGCTCGGCTTCAACGCCCATGGCGGAACCGGCGCGATTTCGGTCACGGCCAATGTCGCCCCGGCGCTCTGCTCGGAGTTCCAGGAGCAGATGCTGGTGCGCAACTACGCGCGGGCGCTCGAAATCCAGGACCGCATGATGGCGCTGCACACCGCGCTGTTCCTCGAGCCGGGGCTCGCTGGCGCGAAGTATGCGCTCTCGGTTCTGGGACGCTGCCGCGAAGACGTGCGCCTGCCGCTCGTGCCGCCGACCGAGCCGACCAAGGCCGCGATCCGGGCCGCGATGGAGCATGCGGGCCTCCTGCCGCGCTGAGACCTGCCGCCGTTGAGCTTGGACGCGGGATGGCTTACCATGCGTCACGAGGGGACGAAAAATTTTAAGGACGTAAGCCATGCCAGCAGCAGCAAATGATCCCACCGCCCCGGTTTTGCGCGCGGTCGAGCGCTACCAAGCGCGCTTGTTCGAAATCTGGAAGTCGATCTTCAAGCGCATCAGTTCGAAATTTTCCGCCGCCCGCGGCTTCTTCGACAACATGGTAACCAAGGGGCACGAGATCGCCAGCAAGGTCGGCCAGGCGGTGGTGAGCCGCATCGTGGCATTTCGCGAGACGATTTTCGGCACGCTCGATTACGTGCCCGCCGCGGTCAAGAGCGCGCTGCGCCTCGGCAACAAGATCATCGCGCTGATCCGCAAAGCGACGGACCCGAACCGGATCATCGGCACGCTCAAGCGCCTCTTCATGCGGTATGTGAAGATGCTGCGGGAAATCTTCGCGCAGATCCAGTCGATGATGCAGGCGCTCAGCCCGCTCAGCGCCGCACTCGCCATCGTCAACACCTTCAAGAACGTGCTGCGGTTGATGGTGAGCTGGGTGACGCAGGTGAGTCAGGCCAACAGCGCGGTGAAAAAGGCCAAGAGCCTGCTCAAGAAGGTCGTCAAGGCGATGAAGGTCGAGATCAAGGAGGCGATCCGCCTCCGCAAGCAGGTGCTCAAGCTGAAGCCGGCCTGAGCGATCATGGACAGGCGCCGTCGCTCCGCCTAAATCGGCGGGGCCATGGCCCAGAAAAAACTCAAGCTCGACCAGAAGCTCGCCGCCGAGAACCGCAAGGCGCGCCACCAATATGCGATCGAGGACAGCCTCGAGGCCGGCATCATGCTGCACGGCTCGGAGGTGAAATCCCTGCGCGAGGGCCAGGCCAACATCGCGGAGAGCTACGCCTCGGTCGAAGGTGGCGAGCTCTGGCTGATCAACAGCTACATCCCCGAGTTTTCCCAGGCCAAGGCGGCGGCCTTCGGCCACGAGCCGCGCCGGCGGCGCAAGCTCCTCGTGCACAAGCGCGAACTCGCGAAGCTGCATCAAGGGGTTGGGCGAGAGGGGATGACGCTCGTGCCCCTCAAGCTCTATTTCAACGACAAGGGGATTGCGAAGCTCGAAATCGGTCTCGCCAAAGGCAAAAAAGTGGCCGACAAGCGCGACACCGAGCGCCAGCGGGACTGGGCGCGCGAAAAGGCGCGGCTGCTGAAGCATAACTGACGCCGGGGTGGGCGCCGCTTCATGCGCACGCCGCGGCCGACGGGTCACTGGCTCTGGCCCTGGCCCTGGGCGTGACGTTGGCTGTGGCTCTGGCGCTCGGAGTTTGCCGTTGACGGCACCCGTCCCGCCGCGCCACATCAGGGGTTCCGACGACTTTTTCCGTTGCGGATGCCCGGCATGACTTGCCCCCTCGACCGCACCGACGCGCCCGCGGCCCTGCGCCTCCTTGCGGCCGTCGACGCCACCTGGCCGCCGGCCGAGACCCTGGCCGAGGGCGGATGGGTGGTGCGCCGGGGCGCCGGCGGGGGCAAGCGCGTCTCGGCCGCCTCGTCGGCTCTGGCGGGGGCGCTCCCCGACCCGGCCGCGGCAGTGGCGGCGATGGCGCGCTGGGCTCAACCGCCGCTTTTCCGGCTCGGCGAGGGGGAGGACGCGCTCGATGGCGCGCTTTCGGCGGCGGGATATCGGCTGATTGATCCGGTGGTGATCCGCGGGGCGCCGGTCGGCCGCCTCGTCACGGGCGATGACGAGACCGCGCGGCTCATAAGGCTCTCCACCGCGCTCGCGCTCGCCGAGGAGATCTGGGCCGCGGGCGGGATCGGGCCCGGGCGGCTCGCCGTGATGGCCCGCGTCGAGGGCCCCAAGACCGCGCTTCTCGCGCGCGAGGGGGACCGGCCGGTCGGCGTTGCCTTCGTCGCCTGCGACGGGGACATCGCGATGATCCACGCCATGGAGGTGTTGTCCGCGGAGCGCCGGCGCGGGGCCGGCCGGCGGCTCGTGGCCGGTGCGGCAAACTGGGCCGCCGAGCACGGTGCGGCGTGGCTCGCGCTCGCGGTGACCGAGGCAAACGGCCCGGCCCTTGCGCTCTATGATCGCCTCGGCATGGGGCCGCTCACGCGGTATCACTACCGGGGCACGGCGGACTGGCTCGGGGACGGAGCCGCGGCTGCGCCCTGAGCCGAAGGTCTGGCGGAGAGCGCGCGATGGCGGGACAGAGACGGCACTGCCTCGGCGCCCGCTCGGCGCCCCGGACACAGGGTCTGGCCGCGGCGGGGCTCTGCCTCTGGCTCTGGTTCTGGCTCTGGCTCGCAGCGAGCGCGGCCACTGCCGACAGCGAGACGCCGGCGGTGGCCCCCTCGCTCCCCGTGCCGGAAGGAGCCGTGCGCACGGCCCGCCTCGACCGGGCCCATGACCATTTCGCGCTGCCCGTCGCGCCGGCGGGCGGGCCGGGGCCGATGCTCGAGCGGGTGGAGG
>CAYVUM010000187.1:0-3413 GCA_964454795.1 uncultured Rhodospirillaceae bacterium | reverse complement strand
CTCCGGTTCCAATAAACACCCTATCTCGGTGTCCACGAAACCGGCAGCAGCTCAAGGCGAGAGCCTTGTCCATCATATCCACGGGCAGCCCGGCGCAGTGGGCCTCCGCCGGTGTTCTGCCCGCCAGCGCCGAGTGGGGCCGCTCGTTGTTGTAAAAGTCGACCCAGCCGCCGATGACCCGCCCGGCCGCAAAGCCGTCGGTTGTTCGTGCAGGTAGACCGCCTCGTACTTGAGCGAGCGCCACAGCCGTTCGATGAAGATGTTGTCCATGCAGCGCCTGCGCATGGACCACCGACGACACCTGGTGGTTCGATGCCTCAATTGTGGTCGGGGATCCCCTCGAAGGCGCGGTCGCCCCAGACCTGCTCGATGCGGTCGTCGCGCCCGCAGTTCCATCTGTAGACGCGATACCGCAGCGGATTCTTCTCGTAATAGTCCTGGTGGTAGTCCTCCGCGGGGTAGAAGGTGCCGGCATCCTCGATTGGAGTCACAATCGTCTCGCCCAAAGCCTCCCGCGTGGTTTCCTTGGACGCCTCGGCCGCCCGCCGCTGCTCCTCGTCGTGAACGAAGATTGCCGTCTGGTAGGACTCGCCGCGATCGCAGAACTGCCCGCCCGGGTCGGTCGGGTCCACGGAGTGCCAAAACGCCGTAAGGAGTGCCTCGTAACCAACCCGGCTCGGGTCGTAGGAAATGCGCACGGCCTCGCGGTGGCCGGTACCGCCCGCCGAGACCTGCTCATAGGTCGGGTCCTCGACCGTGCCGCCGGTGTAGCCCGAGACGGTCTCGACCACGCCAGGGACGCGGTCGAAGTCAGACTCGACGCACCAGAAGCAGCCGCCGGCGAAGGTGGCCACCGCCAGCTCCTGAGCGTGCGCTCCGCCGAGGAAGGTCGCAGGGGCCAGCACGAGTGCCGCCGCGGCGCCCAGCATGGTCTTCGTCACGCCGCGCGTCTTCCCTGTCGTCGATCGGCCACGCAACGCGGGCTCGACGCAGGCCGCCTCCGCCGGCCGGAAGTCCAAGGCCACGCCGTTGATGCAGTAGCGGAGCCCAGTCGGCGGCGGGCCGTCGTCGAATACGTGGCCCTGGTGCCCACCGCACCTTGCGCAGTGGACCTCGGTCCGCACCATGAACAGGCTGCGGTCCTCCGCGGTGCCGATGGCGCCCTCGATCGGCGCCCAGAAGCTCGGCCAGCCGGTGCCGCTGTCGAACTTCGTGTCGGACGAGAACAGCGGGTTGCCGCAGCCGGCGCAAGCATAGATGCCGGCGCGCTTCTCGTCGTTCAGCGGGCTCGTCCACGGCCGCTCGGTGCCGTGCTCGCGCAGCACACGGTACTGCTCGGGCGTGAGGCTGCGCCGCCACGCCTCATCGTTCTTCGTGACCGCGAAGGCGACCCCGCCGGCCGCGGGTCCGACGGTCGACGCGCTGCCGCCAGCGAAAAACAGCTTTGCCGCCGCGACCACGCCGAGGGCGCCCAGGCCGCCCATGAGAAACCGCCGCTTGATCATACCGAAGTCCTCTTCCTCGGGCGGCCCAGCCCCGGCCGGATCGCCATGCCTCTCCCGGGGACAATCGCTCGCGGACTGGTCGCGAGGGCCACCCAGATGATCCGCTGAGCCGATAGGTGGCGCCCCGGCCGGACGAGTCCAGTCACGACAGCGTCAGACCGCCAGTGGCGGCGAGCCTCCACCTGCAAGCGCAACACCAACGCCGCGATCGGTGCGACGACCACGGCCTGCAGCGAGATCGACACGATCGGCACGTCTGCGGCTGACCGACCATCTTCTCCACGGCTTCCCTGCCTGCACGGGCTGGCCGCGATCGAAGCGCCGGGTGCGCACGACAGACAGCCGGCACGATTATCCGATCGCGCCGAACAGGTTGCGCAGAACCTTGGTGGCGACCGCGCCGAACCGGGTCTGGCTCGCCGATCTGACCTCCATCCGCACGGCGAAGGGTGGCTTTTCCTCGCCGCGCTGATCGACCGGCACACCCGGAAGACTGTTGGCCGGAGCTGACTTTCTCCCCTCGGGTCCGGCGTTCATAGGCGGAGCCCGGGATGGTCATAGCAGCGTTCCATTGGTTGGGCGAGCGGCCGTTCGGTGGGATCGATGACGAGTCCAGGCCGACCGGTCGCGCTGAGCCTGAGCGCAATTGCGTTTAACCCTGCCGCGCTGCTTCGACCTCCGCCAGCCTCTGCTTCAACCGTGCGATTTCCTGGGCCGCTTCAACCTGCTGTGTAACGTCGTACTGCACACCGAGATAATAAAGCAACTGACCTTTGTCGTCAAATAGTGGCGTGAGAACGAGATGGTTATAGAACATTTCCCCGTTTTTTTTGTAATTTCGGATATCAACTTCAACCGGCAAGTGTTCGTCAATCGCACTCCGCAATCGGAAACGGGCATCTTGGTCACGATCCTCGCCCTGCAAAAACCGGCAATTGCGCCCGATGATCTCTTCCTGGGAATAGCCGGTCATCGTCTCAAATGACTTGTTGGCGTAAACGATCGGCATATCTTCGATATCCGGATCGGCCAAGGTGATGCCGTTGCTTGTCGAGTCCAGTATCGTCGACAATACCTCCGGAATGAGATTGGGATCTTTCTCGACAACAAAAGACATCGGGCCTCTCCCTATCGCAAGGGTTTCGTTGAACTGGAGCTCACTTGCCGGCGTTGTTGGCGCTCGATCAAGTGCTTGATGTTCCGGGTCGTGCGAACGGCGCCCTCCTGAACCACGCGGCGGATCAGTTTCTCGAACGGCCGCATGTGGGGACGCAGCTCAAATCCCTCGAACGTGAAAGTCAGACCGGTCCTGGCATTCGGGTCGAGGGCGCGGATGTCGAACGTGCACCGGAACGGATCAGGGACACCGTCGAAGACCAGGCATTTTCCCGCCTCGAACTTCGTGACCTCAAACTTGGACTCCAACCGGCGACGTTGATCGATACGGACCTGGCGGCCGATCGTCCCGACACCGATTTCGCCGTCACTGAGCTGCTCGAGTTCGACCACTTCGGGCGACCAGCGCGGATAGTTGGAAAAGAAACCTACGCCAATGAAGTCGAATATGGCGCCGGGAGTGCTCCTGATAGAGACCTCCGCACGACCGACGACCGGGTTTTTGAGCTTTGGTTGATCCATGGTTCGGGCCGGCAATTCTCCAAGCTTTGTGGACAGTGTGCTTCTAACAGCGGCCTGAGGAATTTCCGTGGCCGGCCCGCTTCACCGTGTCGCGGCTGAAACGGTCGTCGCTGTGATCGCCGACGACCGATGCACGGCGTTCCTTGAAGGTGTCGGCGCTGTGGGTCCTTGCGGATGTGTCCGACGACAACGCCTGGTGGTTCGATTAAGCTGATGGATGAGTGCCCAACGTCAGCTGAATCGAACCACAAGATCAAAACTGGAGTGGAT
>CAYVUM010000186.1:0-3425 GCA_964454795.1 uncultured Rhodospirillaceae bacterium | reverse complement strand
CTTCTTCCAGAAGCTCTACCCCCCCGCCTGGATCGCCGATCCCGCGGCCGACACTGCGGGTGCTGCGGGGGGGTGCGTGCTGATCCGCCGGGACGTCCTCGACGAGATCGGCGGGCTCGGGGCGATCCGCAGCGCTCTCATCGACGACTGCACGCTCGCAGCGGTGGTCAAGCGCGGCCCCCCGCGGCGGCCGATCTGGCTCGGGCTCGCCCGCGATGCGCTGGTCAGCCTGCGCGACAACCGCGCGCTCGGCTCGGTCTGGACCATGGTCGCACGCACCGCCTTCGCCCAGCTCCGGCACTCCGTCTGGCTGCTCGCGGGCACCGTGCTCGGCATGGCGCTCGTCTACCTCGCCGGTCCGCTGCTGCTGATCACGCTGCCGCTGCATGGCAATGCGCTCGCGGCCGGGCTCGGGGGGACCGCCTGGGCGCTCGCGAGCTGGGCCTATCGCCCGACCCTCAGGCTTTACGGCCGGCCGCGCCGCGAGGCGGTGGCGCTGCCCCTTGCCGCGCTTCTCTACACGCTGATGACGCTGGACAGCGCACGTCGCCACTGGACGGGCCGCGGGGGCGCGTGGAAGGGCCGGATCTACCCCTCGGGCTGAGCCCCGGCGAGCCCCGGCAGAGGACGCCTCACCCAGCCCTGGTCGCGCATCCAGACAAGAGCGGCAGCCATCGCGGGCTCGACCGGCGGCGGCGCCCAGTCGAGCTCGGCTTCGGCCCGGGCGCAGGAGAACGAGACCCTCGGGCCTGCGAGCCGCACCCCGGTGAGCGGCGCCTTGGGCGGGCGCCCGGTCAGCCGGCCGATCGCCTCCTCGGCCCGCGCCGCCGCGAGCGCCACCCGATATGGCACCCGCCGGCGCGGCCCCGGCACGCCGGCGACCCGCTCGAACCGTTCGAGAAGGGCGTCAGTGGCCAGATCCTCGCCGGAGAGCAGATACCGCCGCCCCGGCACCCCGCGCTCCAGCGCGACCAGCACTGCGTCCGCGAGCGCGCGCATGTCGACGAGGTTGAACATGCACTCGATCATGGCCGGCAGCCTGGCATTGGCGAGGTCGCGCAGCATCGCCCCCGGCGGGGTCGGCCGGTGATCCCCGGGGCCGATCGGGGCCGATGGCAGCACGATGACCGGAGGCAGCGCAGCCTCTGTGGCGGCGATCTCCGCGAGGCGCTTCGAGCGTGGATAGGCCCCGAGGAGCGCATCGGGGGCGATCTCCGCGCTCTCGTCGAGCATCCGTGCCGGATCGCCCCGGCGCCCGGAAATCAGCGTCGTGTAGCTCGAGACCAGCACCGCCCGGCGCGCGCCCGCTTCTGCCGCTGCCGCGAGCACGGTCTCGGTGCCGCCCAGATTAACCCGCTCGAATGCGCCCGTGTCGCGAGCCCAGAGCCCGGTGATCGCGCCAGCGTGAATCACCGCCTCCGCCCCCTCGGCCGCGCTGCGCATCGCCGCGAGATCGGTCACCGAGGCCTGCACGCGACGGAGCCTCTCCGGCCCCGGCGCGATCTCTGCGACGTCGACCGCCACGACCTCGTCGCCCCGCTCAAGGAGGCGCGCCACGAGATGCCGCCCCAAGAAACCGTCGGCCCCGGTCACCATCACCCGCATGGCGAGCCCCTTTCTCTCTCCGCCTCTCCCCGAACGCTCTCGACGTCTTCTCAGCGCGCCCCGCCGCAGACCAAAAGCCCAGGCGCGCGCACCGACCCCGCGACGAGCCGCCCGTCTCCAGTCAACACGCCGACGCTCGCCCCCGAAAAAAGCGTGCCGCCCGGATCGTCGAAGAGCACTTCAACGGAGCCTGTGTCGGGATCAATCGCGACGATGCGCGAGGGTGCGCCCGCGGTGTAGCCGTGGCGGTAGAGCGCAAGCCGGAGGAGATCGGGGTGGAGCGCGGCGACGATCTGCCCCTCCGGCGCCACGGTCAGGTTGTCGGGCCCCCCTGGCACCTCGAGGCTCGCGATCCGCCGCGCCCCTTGGCCGCCGGGTGCAAGCAGCGCAACCCGCGACGCTCTGGTCTCCGCGACCGCGATCACCGCCTCGGCGCCGCCGCCGAGCGTCGTGACCCCATTGGCGAAGGCGAGCCCGTCGGCCAGCGGGCGGATCCGTCCCGCGGCGCTGTCGGTCACCTCCACCTCGCCGAGACGGCCGGTGGGCCCGCCGAAGGCGGCCTCCCGGAGCGAGATCCCGGGGCAGTGCGACCGGTCGAGGCTCACCCGCACCACGACGCCGTCGAGCATCACATCGTTTGCCGCACAGAGCCCAGCGTTTGGCACCCTGCGGAGCGGCTCGAGCCGATCCGGCCTGATCGCGTAGACGCGGAGCTCGCGTCCGATGGCGCCCTCCGGCCCGTAGCGGCGATTGACGGCGACGAGCTTGGCCAGCCGGGCGTCGATCCCATGGGGGTGGAGCGGGCCGAAAAACCCATCGTCGGCGTACTGGGCGAGCGCGACCGGGCCGTCGGCCGCAAGCCCCGAGAGCCCGATCCGGTAGAGCCCGCCCTCTGGCGGAACCTCGCCGGCGACGGCCGCCGCTTCGGCGGCGAGCCGATCCTGCACCGACAGAAACAGGTCCGACCGGTAGGCGGCGATATCCTCGATCCCGGCGAGCGGAGCGCCGGTGTCGCGGTCCGCGATCGCGAGAACCCGGCAGTCCTGCGGCCCGAAGCGCGCCTCCAGCTCTGCCGGCGGCAGCGCCCGCCAGGCGAGCCCCGCGAGCGCCAAAACCGCAGCCACCGCAAACCCTTGCCGGATCAACCTCACGACGCCACCTCGGGCGCGCTGTAGCCCCAGCGTGCAATCCACGGCGCAAGCGCGCGCTCGACCTTCTCCACCGCCGCGCGGTCTCCCCTAAACGCGTTCTTCTCAAAGCGCGCCACGCTCTCGAGATAGGCAGCGAAAGCGGGCGCGGCCGCCTCGAAGCCCGGCAGTTCCAGCGTGGTGTAAATCCGCTCAAGGGCCGCCATCGGCTCGCGGTCGAGCGTCTCATAGGGCAGCTCGACAAGCTCGGGCGCCCCCCACGCCTCAGTTTCGGCGACATAGCGCGCCATCATCCTGTCGTAGACACGCAGGATCGCGGCGTCGATGTCGAGCCCTTCCGGCGGGCTCTGTAACGCGAACTCTGCAATCAGCTTGGCGTAAAAATTTCTCATGGACAGAAAGACATCGAACGGATTGCGGTGGATATGGATGAACTTTGCGCCAGGCCAGAGGCGGGCGATCTGGGCGGGTCTCGCCGTGTAGACGGGGTTCTTGATGAGGAGCCTGCGGCCCTGGTGGCGCGACAGTTTCCTGAGAAAATACATGAACCGCGCTTCCCAAGCCGCAATCTCAGAGGCGGAAATTCCCTCTTGAAACACCCCGCGATCGAGCAGCCTGTCGAAGGTCTGCGGAATATAGTTCCCGTGGTAGAATGACTGCGGCGACATGTTG
>CAYVUM010000185.1:0-3440 GCA_964454795.1 uncultured Rhodospirillaceae bacterium | reverse complement strand
CCCCACTCCCGCGCCAGCGGGTTCGTTCAATCCCCTTTATGAGTTTACGACCTAGCCAGTCTTTTTAATCCCTGGGCGGGCGCTTGATTCCCGTTGAGCGGGATTCGCGCCCCGTCGAGCCTCCCAAAATAGGAAATTTTTCCGAACGAGCGCTTGCCCGGAATGGGGATGGCGTTAGCTTTCCGTTTGTTCGTTATTTGTTCTAAATCCGCGGGCGACGGTCTCCGCTCGCGACCCGTTTGCCTGAAGTATACGGCGACAGTGGTGGGCAAGCCGGACCGTAGCGACCGGCACAGGAGCAATCTGCCAAATGCGTAGCACAGCATCGTCCGCAAGCGGTCCGGATTGACCAGAGTTCCAGAACAACAAGCCACGCTGGCTGATCGATATCAACCGGCAGTCGCCTTCTCCATCTTTCTGGTCCCGTTTGGAGCTGATCATGGCTGAACACATCAAGATCACCGGTGTTTCACCAGTTATCCAATATTTCTCAAATGGGGCCACAACCACTTTCGGATTCAATTTCCCGATTTTTCAAAACAGTGACCTGGAGGTCTATCTGGACAACGTCCTTCAGGCAACCGGCTTTACAGTCTCCGGCGCGGGTGAGAGCACCGGCGGTGCCGTGACATTCGAGACCCCGCCGCCGGCGGGCGCGGTCATGACCTTGCGGCGTGCCCTGGTCATCGAGCGGATCACCGATTTCCAGGACTCCGGCGAGTTTCGTGCCAAGGCGGTCAACGACGAACTGGACTACCAGACGGCGGCCTTACAGGAAATCGCTGCCGCCTGGTCGCGAACGCCAAGGCTGTCGTTCCTGGGGCCGACGAGCATCGACCTGGCGGTGACCGGCACTCTGGAAAGCCTCGACAATACCGTATTGCGGCTGGTCAAGGACGGGGCCACTCTGAAGGCCGAAGCCGTGCCATACGGTGCCGGCGGCGGAGGTGTGGCGAGTGACCACGGCGTCCTGGCGGGACTCGGCGACGACGACCATCTCCAGTACCACACCGATGCCCGGGCACTCGCCTGGGCCAACACCCGCGAGCCGTGGGTCTCGGTCAAGGATTACGGCGCTGTCGGCGATGGCACGACGGACGACACAACGGCTATTCAAGCGGCGCTCGACGCCTCGCGCGTGGTGGTGTTTCCGGCGGGCATTTACCGCTGCACGGCCACACTGCTGATCCCCGACGGCGTGCACTTGATCGGCGCCGGTCCCGGCCGCTGGGATGGCGTTGACGGAGCGCGAAACAAGGTAGACGGCAACGGAACGATCCTGCTGTTTACCGGCACGGGCGCCAAGTCTCACACCATTGCCGAAATCACGGACTGCCGGGAAACGGGCGGGCGTCTTACCAATGTGTCTGCCGCCACAGCTCGCGACACGATTTACAGCCTGTTTTCGTTCCGCAATGCCAACGGCACCGCAACCGCCCCGGCGAGCCTCAAGGCCTTTTCCTGTGCCGTCAAGGTGGCCTATGGCGCTGCGGGCGTCCGGCTTAGCAATCTGCGTATCGTCAACCAGTACGACACGGGATCGGGTCCGTTGTCCGGCTATGACGCGGACACGCCCGGGCTCGGCTGGGGCGATGAATGGGACGTGGGGCTCTGGCTCGACAACGCCAAGCACTGCATTCTCGACAACGTGTTTGTGGTCGGCTATTGGCAACGCTACGGCAAGCTGACGACCTTGGTTGGGCCGGAAGACGCGGACGCCACCAAGTCCGGCTCGGAGTACAACCGCTTTTACCACTGCCAGTTCCAGGGTCATCGGGGGATTGGTATCCGGGGCAGTGACCTGTTCCCGATTCAGGCGGTTGGTAGCAACTACGTGGATTTCCCGGCAACCGCGACGCATCCGGTCGATCCGGCCGGCTTCAACGGCGTGATCCGCATGGGGTCGGACCAGTTCAGTCTGACTAGCTTTACACCGACGGGCGCGTTGGCGGATCAGGGCGGCGGGATTTCCCGGCTGACCCTGGTCGAGGACCCGGTGGCGGCCGGCATCCAGGCCGGCGACATCATGCGGTTTGGCACGTCGAACGGCGCTGCGGGCACCCAATATCACAACTGCCTGATCCTGGGGCCGAACCATCTGCAGCAGTGCACGTCCTATGATAGCGCGCTGAGCGATCCACGGGATGAGGTGGGCGCGGCCATGGAGCTCGGCGGCTCGGCGCTGCGGGGCGTCTGGTTCCACAATTGCCGGTGGCGGTCGTCTGATGACATTCAGATGTTCCTTCACACTGCGGCGGACATCCGCATCGACGGCGAAATCGAAAGCCCGCCGCTGACGGGCGGCACGGACGTGACCGACTTTGGCGGTCGGATGATTGCCACGGCGAGCGATACCGGCACCTATCCGTTGCCCAATTCGACTGCGAACCTGGAACTGGGCATGGTCAACTCGACCCGGGTTGATTGGGGCGACGAGTTTGTCACTGCGGAAGCAAGGCCGGATCGGTTTGACCCGGCGGTTGACGGCGGCGTTGGCGATGTCGGGCATTTCAATCCCAACGGGTTTCAGCCGGGACCGCACTTCTGGCTTCAAGCCTCTCAGCGCGGTGAGGATGTGCGCTTGCAGGCGCCGGGGCAGAGCGGTGACGCGGGGCTGATCAACGGCCCGGACGATTGCCGGGTGACGGCTTTGGCTGACGGCAATCTCGAACTGGAAATGGCCAACACGCTGCGTTGGAAGTGGAACGGCACGACCGAGCGGATTATCCGGGAGGGTGCTGAGTACTGGGGCAACACTGAAAACGGGTCGCTGTCGATCGCAAAAGCCGGCACGACATTTCAGTTTCGCGACGCCGGGTTTGATGCAAGCACCAACCGGGTGTTTGCGAATGTGTACGCAGAGCGATTGTTTCTTGAGGATGGCGGCGTTGTCGTGGACATTTTGCCGCGCGCGAACAGCCCGCTTAACGCGGTTGTTGCCGATCCTGGTTCTCTGGCACTGCGAAATAATGCCGGCACGGGCGAAATTTGGCTAAAAGAGTCGGCGACGGACGATACGGGCTGGGTGCAGGTTAACAGCGGCAGCGGCGACGTCAGCGCTCCCGCAAATTTCGCGGCTGCCGATCGGATTGTGCTGTCTAACGCCGCCAACAAGCAGGTCAAGGGCAGCGGGGTGTCTATCACCGCCTCGACGGTTGTGTCTGGTGTCACAGAGCTTAACATTGGCGGGGCGAAGGTAGGCACGAGCGTGTTGACTGCGCTTGGTCCTGTGTTTGTAGAGACGCCCACGTTTGCAGACAACGCCGACAACACTAAGCGGATGTCGTTTGATCTGACTGGGATTTCCACGGCCACGACGCGGACGGTGACGGTGCCGGATGCGGCCGGGACGATGGTTTTATCCGGCGGCACCACGGGCGGCGCGGGAAGCGCTGGCTCGGGCAGCCAATATGTCGAAGTTACGATTGGCGGCACGACCT
>CAYVUM010000184.1:0-3453 GCA_964454795.1 uncultured Rhodospirillaceae bacterium | reverse complement strand
ATATTCGCCGTAGAAGGCGTTCTCGCCGGTCGAGGGGTTGCGGGTGAAGCAGACACCGGTTGCCGAGTCCTCGCCCATATTGCCGAAGACCATGGCCTGGACATTGACGGCGGTGCCCCATTCGGCCGGGATGCCATGCAGGCGGCGATAGGTGATCGCCCGCTTGTTCATCCAGCTGCCGAACACGGCGCCAATCGCCCCCCAGAGCTGTTGGTGGGGATCAAGGGGGAAACTCCGGCCAAGGTGCTTTTGAACTTCCGCCTTGTACTGTTCGACAATACCTTTCCAGTCGTCGGCCGTCATTTCCGTGTCGAGGTTGAACCCCTTTTTGTCCTTATAAGCTTCGAGCAGGTGTTCGAAGTGATCGGATGTGACACCAAGCACGACGTTTGAATACATCTGGATGAAGCGACGATAACTGTCGAAGGCGAACCGCTCATCGCCGGTCTGGCGGGAAAGATTGGCAACAGTGTCGTCGTTCAGCCCAAGGTTGAGGACAGTGTCCATCATGCCGGGCATGGACGCCCGGGCGCCCGAGCGGACCGAGACGAGCAGCAGCGGGCCTTCGGTGGCGCCGAACTTCCCCCCCATGGTCGTTTCGACTTTCGTCAACGCCGCATTGACCTGTTCGGTGAGATCGGGCGGATAGGTTTCGCCATGCTGGTAATAGTAGGTGCAGACCTCGGTGGTGATTGTGAAACCCGCCGGCACCGGAATGCCGAGGCTCGCCATCTCCGCGAGGTTGGCGCCTTTTCCGCCGAGCAGGTTCTTCATCGCCGCCCGGCCTTCGGCACTGCCGCCCCCGAAATTGTATACCCATTGAGTCATCTTCGAACCCTACCCTTCGATCTGTGAGAAGTCCGCCACCCCCCGCAACGCCGAACGGATCTGCGACAATAACCGGAGACGGTTGACGCGCAGGTCGATCTCTTCGCAGTTGACGGTGACATGGTCGAAAAACGCGTCCACCGACCGCCTCAGGCCGGCGACCACGGCCATGGCCTCGCTGAACTGCTCCCCCGTGATATGCCGGCCGATCTCCGGGCCTGCTGCTTCGAGGGCCTGGAACAAGGCCGTTTCTTCTTGCTGTGTCAGCAGCTTGACGTCCGCTCTCCCCTCGTAGGATTTTCGATCCTTGTCTTCTTCGATGCGAACGATGTTGCTCGCCCGTTTGTACGCCGTCAGCACGTTAGCACCGTCCTCGGTGGCGAGGAAGTCCTCCAATGCCTTGACCCGGGCCAGGAGTCGGACAAGGTCGTCCTCGTCACCGCCGGCGAACACTGCCGCGATGAGATCGTGGCGGACCCCTTCGCCGCGCAGGTGAACCTTCAGGCGGTCAGCGATGAAGTCGAGTAGCTGACCGGTCAGCTCAGGCTCCGGCACGAAGCCGTCGACGCCCTGGCGGCGGTAGCCGTCACCGGCGGCGGCGAGGGCCGGGCGCAGGGCGACGCGCAGGCCGGTCTCGACGATCAGCCGGATGGCGCCGAGCGCCGCCCGGCGCAGCGCGAACGGATCGCCCGAGCCGGTGGGCTTTTCGCCGATCCCGAAGAAACCGGCCAGCGTGTCCAGCTTGTCGGCCAGGGCCACCACCACCGACACCGGCGCTGTCGGACAGACGTCGGATGGTCCCTGCGGCGCATAATGATGGCCGATCGCCTCGGCCACCGCCGGGTGTTCACCGTCATGCATCGCGTAGTAACGGCCCATGATCCCCTGCAGCTCGGGGAACTCTCCGACCATGCCGCTGGTCAGGTCGGCTTTGGCCAGCCGCGCGGCCCGGGCGGCCAGATCCGGGTTGGCGTGGCCGGACGCGGCGAGGCTGCGGGCCAGGGCTTCAAGGCGTTCCGCGCGTTGCCGGTCGGTACCGAGCCGGGCGTGGAAGATCCGCTCGCCGAGCCGGGCGACGCGGCTCTCCAGGGACACGGTCCGGTCCGAGTCCCAAAAGAACCGGGCATCGGCGAGCCGGGCCCGCAGAACCCGCTCATTACCGCTGACGATCGCCCGGCCGCCGTCTACCCCCTCGGTGTTGGTCACAACGATGAACCGGGGTGCCATGTGGCCGGCCGCGTCTTCGAGGCTGAAGTATTTCTGGTGGGACCGCATCGCCGTGATCAGCACCTCGGGCGGCAGGTCCATGAACGCCGCATCGATCCGTCCCAGCATCGGGACCGGCCATTCGACCAGTCCACAGACTTCGTCGAGCAGGTTTTCATCGTCGCGAACCGTCAGGCCTTCGGCCGCCGAGAGGGCGGCCGAACGGTCCCGGATGATCGCCTTGCGCTCCTCGCGGTCGAGGATGACCCGGGCGGCGCGGAGCTTGTCCCGATACTCGGCGAAGCTGTCCACCGTGAACGGCTCCGGCGCCAGAAACCGGTGGCCGCGCGAGCCGGCGCCGGCGCTCACCGCCCCGAACGCGACCGGCACGACCGTGCCGTCGAACAGGGCGAGGATCGAATGCAGCGGGCGCACCCAGCGAACGCTGCCGGTCCCCCAGCGCATCGACTTGGGCCAGGGCAGGCGGGCGATCGCCTCCCCGAGAACGGCCATGAGCACCTCCGTGGTGGGGCGGCCCGCACGCTCGATCCGCGCGAACAGGAATGCTCCTTTCGGCGTCTGCCGTTCCTCGACCTGATCGCGATCAAGCCCGACACCGCGCAGAAACCCGGCGATCGCCGCCTCCGGCGCATCAACGCGGGGACCGCGGCGCTCCTCCGACACGTCCGGCTGGCGGTGGGGCAGGCCGGCCGCGACCAGGGTCAGCCGGCGCGGGGTGACGAAGGCATCGGCGCGCTCAACCGCCAGGCCCGCTCCCTTGAGCCCGTCGCAGACCAGGCGCTTCAGGTCCTCAGCGGCACGGGCCTGCATCCGCGCCGGGATCTCTTCGGAAAACAGTTCGAGCAGAAGTTCAGCCACGACGCTCAGGCCTCCGCGCCGTGGCTCTTCAGCCACGCCTCGCAGCACCGCCGCGCCAGGGTCCGCACCCGGCCGATGTAGGCCGCCCGTTCGGTAACCCCGATCACGCCGCGGGCGTCGAGCATGTTGAAGCGGTGGCTCGCTTTGATGCACTGCTCATAGGCGGGCAGGGCGAGACCGGCGGCAAGCGCCGCTGCGCACTCCGCCTCGGCGTCGGCAAACTGACGGAGCAGGGCGTCGGTGTCGGCCAGTTCGAAATTGTACCGCGAGCCCTCCACCTCGGCCTGCAGGAACACATCGCCGTAGCGGACCCGTTTTTCGGGGTTGGCGGCGCCGTTGAAGTCCAGGTCGTAGACGTTCTCGACCCCCTGAATGTACATGGCGAGCCGCTCGAGCCCGTAAGTCAGCTCCACCGGCACCGGGTCGCACTCGAGGCCGCCGACCTGCTGGAAGTAGGTGAACTGGGTCACCTCCAACCCGTCGCTCCAGACCTCCCAGCCAAGACCGGAGGCGCCGAGGGTCGGGCTCTCCCAGTCGTCC
>CAYVUM010000183.1:0-3496 GCA_964454795.1 uncultured Rhodospirillaceae bacterium | reverse complement strand
GTTGCGTGGATCGACCGATCATCCGCTTGGGAACCAGGCGAAGGATCCGATCCACTCGGGGCTCGTCCGGCCACCAACGCCGATTATGCTTCGCACTCGCTGTCGCATGGATTACTGATGACCATAAGATGACGGTCTGACAAACATGGGCCAACGGTTGCCACGCCGACGAATGGCGGGCGGCCGGCGCCAGCGGGGCAATCGGGGAGCGGGTCGGGTGCAGACTTTCCAGCCTGGAGAGCGGCCAGGGGCGGCGGCGCGCCACGGCCGGGCACGCATGGTGCGGCTCTACGCCGCCGTTGATCTCGGAACGCACAACTGCCGGATGCTGATTGCCCGGCCGGCCCGGATCGGCGGCTTCCGGGTCGTCCAGGCCTTCTCCCGACCGGTCCGGCTTGGCGAGGGGCTGGGTGAAACGGGCGGCCGCCTTGCCGATGCCGCCGTCGATCGGGCCCTGAAGGCGCTGCGGGCCTGCTCGGGACGGATCCGCCGCGCCGGTGTCCGCCGGGTCCGCGGCATCGCCACCGAAGCCTGCCGGCGGGCCGCCAACGCCGGGACTTTCCTGGAACGGGTGCGCGCCACCACCGGGCTGGTCCTCGAGCCGATCTCGCCGAAGGACGAGGTCCGGCTGACCCTGGCGGGTTGCAGCCCTCTGCTCGACCCCGCTTACCCCTATGTGCTGCTGTTCGACATCGGCGGCGGCTCGACGGAGGTCAGCTGGATCGCCCAGCACCCGGACCGGGAGCCGGAGGTGCTGAGCATGGTCTCTCTGCCCTACGGCGTCGTCACCTTTGCCGAGCGCTACGGCGGTGACCGGGTCGGGGTTAACGCGTACGCGGAGATGGTCGGCACGGTCTTCGACGACCTGGCCCCGATCGAGGCGGAGCGGCGGATTATCCACGAGGTCCGCGACGGCCGGGTGCAGATGGTCGGCACCTCCGGTACGGTCACCACCCTGGCGGCCGCCTTCCTGCATCTGAACCGCTACGATCGGGCCAAGGTGGACGGCCTCGATTTGGGCTTTCGGGAGCTGACGCAGGTGAGCGCCGCCCTTGCCGGCAGCGATTTTGCCACCCGGGCCGCCAACCCCTGCATCGGGCCCGAGCGCGCCGATCTGGTGGTCGCCGGCTGTGCGATCCTGGATGCGGTCTGCCGACGCTGGCCGGTGGGCCGCCTGCGGGTCGCCGATCGCGGCATTCGCGAAGGCCTGCTGATGGCGATGATCCGCGAGGACCGCGTCCGGGCGCAGCAACGCGCGCAGCTCCGCAGCGGGCTGCGCAAGGCGCCAGCGGGTGTCATCCGACCCCTGCGTTCCGATCCGGACCGGCAGCGGGATCGGGACCGGCCCGAGCCAGCCGCGGAGACCCCCGCGCGCGAGCCCGGCGGCGGCCCGGATCCGGCCGGCGCCGCAGCGGCGGTTCCGGCCGCGGCGAGATCGTCCCGGTGAGTCCCCGCCGCCCCGGCGGGCCGGGCGGCAGCCGCCGTGATCCCCACGTTCCGGTCCGCTCGCCGGCGAAACGGACCGCGTCGTCGCGCCGCTGGCTCGAGCGCCAGCTCAACGACCCCTACGTCGCCGAGGCGCGGCGCCGCGGCTACCGGGCACGCTCGGCGTTCAAGCTGATCGAGATCGACGACCGCTTCCGCCTGCTCCGCCCTGGCAGCCACGTGGTCGATCTGGGGGCGGCGCCCGGCGGTTGGACCCAGGTAGCGGTGGAGCGGGTGCGCGCGGGCCGGCCTGGCGGCGGCCGGGTCCTGGCCGTGGATCTGCTGCCCATCGAGCCGGTTCCCGGCGCCGATCTGCTCCAAGGGGACTTCCTGGATGAGGATGTGGCCAGCGCGGTGATCGCCCGCCTTGACGGCCGGGTCGGCGTTGTTCTGAGCGACATGGCGCCGGCGGCAAGCGGCCATACCGGCGCCGACCACATCCGCATCATCGCGCTCGCCGAGGCGGCGCTCGCCTTCGCCGTCGAGGTGCTCCGCCCCGGCGGTGCGTTCGTCTGCAAGGTGTTTCAGGGCGGCGCCGAGCCGGGCCTGCTCGCCGAGGTCAAGCGCTGCTTCGCCGCCGTGCGGCACGTCAAGCCGCCGGCGTCCCGGCCCGAATCGGCGGAGATTTACCTGGTCGCCCGGGGCTTCCGCGGCCGCTGAGGAGTGCGGTCCACGGCGCCGGCAGCGCGGTCTGCGGGAGCCGGCTTGGCACACGCCCGCCCTGGTGTATGATGCGGCCCCGCGCGCCTCAGGCGGCGGCCAGGGAGACGCCATGACCATCGCCGAAGCACTGGCGTTCGATGACGTGTTGCTGGTTCCGGCAGCCTCCGCGGTGCTGCCCGGCCAGGCGGACACCCGGACCCGGGTGACCCGCGAGGTGGAGTTGGCGATCCCGCTGTTGTCCGCGGCCATGGACACGGTCACGGAAAGCCGGATGGCGATTGCCATGGCCCAGGCCGGCGGTATCGGCATCATCCACAAGAACCTGAGCGTGGTCGAGCAGGCCTCGGAGGTTCGCCGGGTCAAGAAATTCGAATCGGGCATGGTCGTCGATCCGATGACCATCCGCCCCGAGGCGCCGCTGGCCGAGGCGCTGGAGCTGATGGAGCAGCACGGGTTCTCCGGGGTGCCGGTGGTCGAGCAGGGCTCGGGCCGGCTGGTCGGCATTCTCACCAACCGCGACGTGCGCTTCGCCGAGGACCCCACCCAGCCGGTCTGCGAGCTGATGACCGCCGGGACGCCCGAGAAGCCGCTGGTCACCGTCCGCGACGGGGTGACCCGCGAGGAGGCCAAGCGGATCCTCCACGCTCACCGGATCGAGAAGCTTCTCGTCGTCGACGACGACTACCGCTGCATCGGCCTGATCACCGTCAAGGACATCGAGAAGGCGGCGCGGTTTCCCAACGCCTGTAAGGACGTCCAGGGGCGGCTGCGGGTCGGTGCCGCAACCGGGGTCGGCGCGGAGGGCATTGCCCGGGCGGCGGCGCTCCTCGAGGCCGGCGCCGACGTTCTGGTCGTCGACACCGCCCACGGCCACTCCGCCGGCGTGCTGGCCGCGATCGGCGAGATCAAGCGCCTCAGCAACTATGCCCAGGTGGTCGGCGGCAACGTCGCCACCGGCGACGGAGCGCAGGCCCTGATCGACGCCGGCGCCGATGCGGTCAAGGTCGGCATCGGCCCCGGGTCGATCTGCACCACCCGGATGGTCGCCGGGGTGGGGATGCCGCAGTTCACCGCGATCCGCGAGGCCGCCGAGGTCTGCCGGGCCGCCGGGGTGCCGCTGATCGCCGACGGTGGCCTCCGCTATTCCGGCGATCTCGCCAAGGCGGTCGCCGCCGGGGCGGACTGCGCGATGATCGGCTCGCTGTTCGCCGGCACCGATGAGAGCCCGGGCGAGGTCTACCTGTTCCTGGGGCGGTCGTATAAATCCTACCGCGGGATGGGCTCGATCGGGGCGATGGCGCGCGGCTCGGCCGACCGGTATTTCCAGCAGGAGGTCAAGGACAACCTG
>CAYVUM010000182.1:0-3503 GCA_964454795.1 uncultured Rhodospirillaceae bacterium | reverse complement strand
GAGCGCCACCCGCTCGAGCAGCTCGAAGTACGCCCGGGCCAGGCAAGGGCCCTCCCCATCGGCCGCGCTTCCCGTCACGGTCATCGCACCATCCGAGGCCGCGATGCCCGTGCGATAGACGTCGCGCTCCCCGAGCGTGACCACGTCGTCGATGAGCTCGACGATGTCCCATCCGTGGGCCAACGGATAGCGCTGCTCGAGCTCGCTCAGGCTGCTGAGGTTCGTCATCGGAGCGGGGCAGCGTTGCACACCCCCGCACGGCCCGTCCATCGCCCTACTCGGCCGAGGGTCGAACACCGACCCGCTCGAGCGCGAGAATGAGGTCTTCGAGCATCACGGGCTTGACCAGGTGATCATCGAACCCTGCCCCGTTTCTTCCGGCCAGTCGGTCACGTCACTGTAGCGACGATCAGCAACGCTGAGGCCGCCGCCACGAGCCATGAACGAGTCCGGCACGACCGGGTAGAACACCGGATCGACCCGTTCGCTGTCAATGCGATAGGTGATCATAGCCAAGTTCGACACTCCTTATCGGAACGGTCTTTAGCGACCGTTTGATCCAACAAGGCGTGTGCGGCGCCTTGTTCTGCCCCGCGAAGTGGCTTGGAACACCCTTGGAGTCAAGCGGCGTTTTGGGCGGCTCCGATTTGGCTGCAATGCAACCTCTCCATCGCACCTGCCGAAAACGGCCGCCAACAACCTGAAGAGACGGCGGTTTTGCGCGGCATGGAACCCGCGGCGCCGACTGTTCGCTGACTTGCATCATTCGCCGCCGTGACCGGAACGCCACAATGAGGCTCGCCCCTGGATTGTTAACAACGCTCAGGTTTTTCCCGCGACACGAGAAGAAACCAGCGCCGATCCGGTGAGTCGCTGCCGAAGAGGGCGCCCGCGCCGAGGCCGCCGGTCTTCCTGGATCGGGCACGTTCCCACCAGGCGGGCGGGTTTGATGCCGGGCTCGGGCTGCGTCGACATCGCCCCATAACCCTGGCCCGTCCGACCTCCGCCTGTCGGGCGCTGGCGGCACAGCCGGGCGGCTGGTCAGCGCGGGAGCATCGCGGTACGGCACCAAGCCCGGCCATGACCGCGGAAAAACTCAGCACATGCCTGCACATTTTCCTGGCTCTCGCCGGCCCCTTTGGGGTAGTATTCGTGAAGGTATGGACTAAATAGCCATCACGGCGTCGGAAAACCATAGGGGTTTCGGCGGCCGTGGGGGTATTTTCGTGTTTGAAGGCTTGACACAATTACCTCGAACTCGTTAGGAAATACACGCAGAGGTTTATTGCAGACAGGAGTTGCAACCAATGGACGGGCAGACTTCGGATCGCCGGCATGGTATGGATCGCCGGTCCTCGAACGACCGCCGCCGGACCCCGGACCGGCGATCGGGGGTTGACCGCCGCGCCAGCGGCACCGGCAAGGTCCAGATCGGCGCGATCGTGCGACTGCCCGGGATGATGCCGTTCGTTGAGCGGCGAAGCGGTCAGGACCGGCGCAGCGGCGGCGACACCCGCCTCGGCCTCGATCGCCGCACTGGAATCGACCGGCGGATCGGGGCCGGATGGCGGGAGATCGACCTGGGTCAGCGTCTCACGCCAGAGCATGCGCTGGAACTGGTCTCCGACTTCTACAGCGCCAGCCTCGACAGCCGGTTCTGGCCGACAGCGCTCTCGAAACTCCGTGAAGCCGTCGACGCCGGCGCCATCGCCCTTGCCTCCCACGATCTGATGACAGGCGCTGGCAGCCTCAGCCATGCGGTCGGGATCGACGTCGGGGAAATGCAGGCCTATGCCGACATTTACGCGCGAAACGATCCGTGGCTGCAGGTGGACCGGTCGCTCTGGGCTGCGGGCGCGGTGCAGCGGGACGAGGATCTGATCCCCGCTGCGGAGACCCGGGACAACGAGTTTGTCCGGCACTGGCTGGAGCCACAGGGCTACGCGCACCAGTTGTTCGCTGTTCTGGATCGCCAGGGCGCACGCATTCTGTTGCTCTATGCGGCCCGGTCGTCGGCCGCCGGTTCGTTTACCGAGGCCCACATCCAGTTGCTTAAGCGGCTGCTGCCCTATTTCCAGCGCGGTCTGCGCGCCGGCGTGCTGCTCGAGCGGACCAACGCCCTGAAGCAGGCCGCCCACGAGGCGCTCGACGCCCTGCCGGTCGGCGTGCTCATCGTCGGCGTCGGTGGCGCTGTGCTCGCCGCCAACCAGGTTGGGCGGGAAGTCATGGCCGCCCGCGACGTGTTCACCCTGGGCCGGGGCGGGCTCGAACTCGCCCGTGAGGGCCGGACCGTGCTGGTTCGCGACCTGGTTCTCGACTCCGCCCGCCAGCAAACCGGCAACCGGCGGCCGATCCCGTTGTCGTTCTCGGTGGCCCGGCCCGCCGGCCAACGGCCGGTCGCGGTGTCGATCTGCCCGGTCGCCGACGCCGATGCAGCCGGCAGCCACGAGGAGCCGGCGGCGATCGTTTTCGTCGGCGATCCGGACCGGACCGGTGAGGTGGACGAGGGGCGGCTCCGCCAGCTCTACGGGCTCACCAATGCCGAAGCGCGGGTCGCCGCGCTGCTCGCCCGCGGCTACCGGCTGGACGAGATCGCCGAATTGCTCGGGGTCGCCTACGAGACAACCCGCAAGCATCTCAAGAAGGTGCTGTCGAAAATCGAGACCGACCGCCAGGCCGATCTGGTGCGGACGATCGTCACCGGACCGGGCGGCCTGCGCCGCTGAATCCGGTCCCTGATGGTTGCTGACCGGCGGTCGCGGCGTCTGCCGCGCCGCCGCCCGTGCGGCCGATCCTGGTCCTGTCCGGCCCTCGCGGTGCGCGGTCGTCCCCGGCCTCCCGGCCGACGGCCGTCAAAACCAGTGCCATTTGCCTGTGATCCCGGCGCGAACCGAAATGGCGCCTATATTAGGGAAGCTTTCGGCGCACCGGTGCGGTTCTGGCCCTGGCCCGACCGGTCAGCGCGCCCGTTGGTCTTGAGAGGTGATCCGGTATGAAAGGTGGCGCAAATCTCGGTCTCTGGCTGGTCGTAGCCCTCGTTCTGTTTCTTCTGTTCAGCCTGACGCAGCGCTCGGGACAGAACGGGGTCAGCAGTGAGCTGCCCTATTCCGACTTCCTGGCGCGCGCCACGTCCGGCGAGATGGCGGAGGTGACCATCCGCGGCCAGGAGGTGATCGGCCAGTTCGAGGACGGTCGCCGCGTGCGCACGTACGCGCCGGAGGGGGCCAACCTGGTGGCGCGCCTGAACGAGAGCGATGTTCGCATCGTCGCCGCACCGCCCGAGCAGCCCCACTTCCTGGTTTCGCTGTTGATCACGACCTTCCCGGTGCTGCTGCTGATCGGCGTGTGGATTTACTTCATGCGGCGAATGCAGAGCGGCGGTGGTGGGATCATGGGCTTTGGTAAAAGCCGGGCGCGCATGCTCAACCAGGACACCCGGCGGGTGACCTTCGAAGACGTGGCCGGGATTGACGAGGCCAAACAGGAACTCGAGGAGATCGTCG
>CAYVUM010000181.1:551-3602 GCA_964454795.1 uncultured Rhodospirillaceae bacterium | reverse complement strand
CTCGAACCTCGTCGAGCTTGAACGGCTTGATGATCGCGCTGATCAGTTTCATCTCAAGGGTCCTTATGCTCAGTGCTCCGGCGTCGGCGGAAAGCATCGCCCCCTCACCACTGGCCCGGACACGCTCCAAAAGGCGGGTGCCGGCATCGGGATGCCGGCACCCGAAAGCGACGTGTTCAAGAACCGTGCCGATTTGCGGCGGCGGTAGAGAATCCGCCCGGTTCGGCCACATTGACGATCACCGCGGGCGCGGTTTGCCACCAGAGCGGGTTGCCTGAATGCTCAAAAAATTGGCAGTTGCCCGCTTCAAGTCCCTGATGGCGGGCGAAATTGGCGATAAACGGCTAACGAGAGGGCACCACCCATGACCGAACCCCCGATTTCGGCATCCCCCGAAACCCTCGGCGCCGACGTGCTGATCATCGGCGGCGGCCTGGTCGGCAGCGCCCTGGCTGCCGCGCTCGGCGGCGCCGGTGCCCGGATCGTCGTGGTTGACCGGGCCGGTCAGGCCGACCTCCTCGATACCGGCTTCGACGGCCGTGCTTCGGCGATCGCGCTGACCTCCCGCCGGGTCCTGGAGGGCGCCGGGGTCTGGCAGCACGTGGCGGAGGCGACCCCGATGAGGGAGATCCGGGTGGCCGATGGCAACTCGCCGCTGTTCCTCCACTACGAAGCCGCCGACATCGGCGACGAGCCGTTCGGCCATATGGTCGAGAACCGCCATCTGCGCGCTGCCCAGTTCGCCCGCCTCGCCGAACTGGACACAGTAACGCTGCTTGCGCCGGCCGGGGTTTCGACGCTGGAGCGCAATCCCTCCCGGGTCGACGCGGTGCTGGACGACGGCCGGCGGATCACCGCCCCCCTGGTGGTCGCAGCCGAGGGCCGGGGTTCACCGACCCGGGACGCGGCCGGGATCCGGGTGACCCGCTGGGACTATCCCCAGGTCGGCATCGTCTGCACCGTCCGCCACGAAATCCCCCACGGCCACATCGCCCACGAGCATTTTATGCCGTCCGGGCCGTTCGCGATCCTGCCGCTTGGCGAGGACCGGGCCTGCATCGTCTGGACGGAACGGAAGGAGCAGGCCAGACTGTTCATGGACCTGGACGACGCCGCCTTCACCGACGAGGTGGCTGAGCGGATCGGCGGCTTTCTCGGTGCCGTCGAGGTGATCGGGCCGCGCTGGTGCTATCCGCTGTCGCTGCAGTTCGCCGAGCGGGCGACCGATCACCGCCTTGCGCTCATCGGCGATGCCTACCACGGCATGCACCCGATCGCCGGCCAGGGGGTCAACATGGGCTTCCGCGACGTGGCGGCGCTGGCCGAGCAGATCGCCGACACCATGCGGGTCGGCGGCGATCCGGGGGCGGCGGAGGTCCTGGCCCGCTATGAGCGGGCGCGGCGGTTCGACAACCACCTGATGCTGGCCATGACCGACAACCTCAACCGGCTGTTCTCCAACAACATCGCCCCGGTGCGGATCGTCCGCGACCTGGGACTTGCCGCCGTCAACCGGATGCCGGCAGTCAAGCGCACCTTCATGCGCCATGCGATGGGGATGGTCGGCGATCTGCCCCGGCTGATGCGCGGCGAGGCGCTCTGAGAGCACCAAGCCGACAAGTCTGACATCGCCGGCCCGGTGCTAAAGCGCCCGGGTCACGCGGCCGCTTTGTCGTAGACCATCACCTTGGAAAGGAAGGCGCGGGTCTGGCCCTTCGGGATCAGGCCGGCGGCGGCGAACACCGCATCGGTATCCTCACCGATCCAGCCGTCGTAATAGGGCTCGTGGAACGACCTGGGGAAGCCGCGGAGCATGACGTCGTAGGCCGGCACGTCGCCGAGCTGGATCGACTCGACGATGATCGCCCGGCCGCCGGGGTTGAGGACCCGCGCGAACTCGGCAGCCGTGGCGGCGCGGACGTCCGCCGGCACCTCGTGGAACAGGTAGACGCAGGTGATGATGTCCGCGGAGCGGTCGGGCAGCGGCAGGGCCTCGGCGAGGCCCTGGACAAGCTGGGTCTGGGGGAACCGGCGCAGCCGCCGCCGGGCCATCGCCAGGTAGGGTGGGGCGAGGTCGAGGGCGATTGCCGGCAGCCGCGGCCGCTCGGCCTTCACCATCTCCAGAAACCGGCCGGTGCCGGTGGCGACGTCGACGAGCCGGGTGTCGGCGGTCCAGCCGCCGCCGAGCTTCTCCACCAGCGGGACCAGCGCCTGGCGGCGCATCATGTCCGCCGAGCCCATGAACAGCACCTCCACCTGATGGTCGTAAAGGCGGGCCGAGGTGGGGCTCAAGTAGCCGTCGGTCTGGTAGTGGAAGTTGCGCCGGAAATAGGCGGGATAGCGGTGGATGTCGGGGCGGCGGGCGACTTCGTTCCAGCCGTCGCGGCGGCGCCGGGCGATGACTTCCGGCAGCTCGCGGAAATAGTCGACGGCATCGCCGAGCCAGGCCGTCGGCGGGGTCGCCCAGTCGTCGGGCAGGCCGTAGATCCCCCGCCGGACGTTGTCCCAGTCGCGGCGCTGGAGCGCGCGGATGTCGTCGAGCAGCATCCGCAGGGTGACCGCCCCAGGCCGGCCGCCGCCGGCGATCTCGCGCACGTCGCCGGCAATCTGGCCGACCATCCGCCGCAGCCGCCGGCCGCTCTGGCGCCTCCCGCGCAGGTCGGCGGGGACGACGGCGTAGCGCCCCAGCATGTATTCCCCGAAGAACCAGGCGATTCGAGCGTTCTGCGACGCCCAATACGCCGCCCGCGTCAACATCCCTCAGACCCTCCGTCGCTGCAGCCCCGCACGGTATCCCAAGATATGGCAGCTCGTGCGGCAAGAGGGAGGGGTCAGGGAAGCACCCCCTGCCGTCATGACCGGACGTGTTCCGGCCATCTACGACTTGAAGACGTCCTGGCACCCCGAACAGTCGGGCCGCGCAGCCAGGGACAGAGAAACGCGTGGATGGTCGGGACAGGCCCGGCCATGACGAGCGGCTGTCGGTGGTGCGGGTGTTCGTCTGCCGGACACATCTCCAAAAAAAACCGACACAGGGGGGAAACACCCCAA
>CAYVUM010000181.1:0-541 GCA_964454795.1 uncultured Rhodospirillaceae bacterium | reverse complement strand
CGCGGAAGCCCCCGATGCCGAAGCGGTTGTCGGGGCCGCCCCCGTCCCGGCTGGCGGAGCGAACGTCCCAGGGGCTGCCGAACCAGGAGCCGCCCCGCAGAACACGGCGGCCCTGGTCGCCACCCTCGATCCACGCCGAGCCATCGGCCGGGGCACCGTCGTAAGAGCCGTGCCAGACGTCCGCGCACCATTCCCAAACGTTGCCGTGCAGGTCGTAAAGACCCCAGGGATTGGCCGGATACGCCCCGACCTCCGTCGACTTGCCGACCTTGCCACCGTAGTTCGCATTCTTCGGCGAGATGTCGTCCCCCCAGGAATACCGCGTCGTCGTGCCGGCGCGGCAGGCGTACTCCCATTCCGCTTCGCTCGGCAGCCGGTAACGCTGCCCCGTCGCCTGCGACAGCCACGCCACGTAAGCCTGCGCGTCGTCCCATGACACGTTGATCACCGGCCGCCGGACGCGGCCCCAGTCCGCATCGGGGGGCTTCTCCCACTTCGTCTCGTCACAGAACCGGTCGTACTCCTCGAACGTCACCGGATA
>CAYVUM010000180.1:0-3640 GCA_964454795.1 uncultured Rhodospirillaceae bacterium | reverse complement strand
CCCCCCCCCCCCCCGCGCGCCCCGCCCCCCCCCCCCCCCCCCCCCCCCCCCCCCGTTTTTTTTCCTACCTTAACGCTGCGAAGAACCGGCGGAGCAGGTCGGCGCACTCGGCCTCGCGGACGCCGCCGATGATCTCCGGGCGGTGGTGGCAGGTCGGGCGGTCGAACACCCGCGCACCGTGCTCGACCCCGCCGCCCTTGGGATCGTAGGCGCCGAACACCAGTCGGCGGATCCGCGCGTGGGCAATCGCCGCCGCGCACATCGCGCACGGCTCGAGCGTCACCACCAGGTCGCAGGCGGCGAGGCGCGGGGTCCCGAGCGCCGCCGCGGCGGCACGGATCGCCAGGATCTCGGCGTGGGCGGTGGGATCGGCCAAAGCCTCGACCCGGTTGCCGGCGGCGGCGATCACCGCGCCGGTGGCGCCAGCGGTCACCACCGCGCCCACCGGAACCTCGCCGGCCGCCGCCGCGGCCCGCGCCTCGGCCAGCGCCCGGGCCATGGCATCGGCGCCGCTCACCACCCCGGTGCGCCGCGCCGCCACGCTGTCCATTGCAGGCCTGAGAGCGGCGGTGTACCGTCCCGGCCATGGCGCGCCCGGTCATCGGCATCACCTGCGACAGCGAACCGGCGGGAGGCTATTCGGCCTTTCCCTGGCTGGCGCTGCGCGAGAACTACGCGGGGGCCGTCGCCGGCGCCGGCGGCCTGCCGGTGCTGCTGCCCCACGAGCCGGACCTGGCTGAGGCGTACGTTTCGCAGATCGCCGCGCTGGTCGTCTCCGGCGGCGATTTCGACATCGACCCGGCGCTGTTCGGCGCCTCCGATCGCCATCCGACTCTCACCCTCAAGGACCGCCGCACCACCTTCGAGCTGGCCCTGACCCGTGCGGCCCTGGCCGCCGACCTGCCGGTGCTCGGCATCTGCGGTGGTCACCAGTTGCTCCACGTCGCCCTTGGCGGCTCGCTGATCCAGCACATCCCCGACGAGGTGCCGGAGGCACTCGCCCACGAGCAGCCCAATCCCCGCAACGAGCCGGGCCACGAGGTGCTGATCCGTCCGCACACCCGGCTCCGCGACATCGTCGGCGCCGAACGCCTGCCCGTCAACAGCGCCCACCATCAGGCCGCGAAGGACGTGCCCGACGGGGTGGTGATCAGCGCCGTCGCCCCCGACGGGGTCATCGAAGGCATCGAGGCCCCGGCGCGCCGGTTTTGCATCGGCGTGCAGTGGCATCCGGAATTCCTGATCTCCGAGGGCGACCGGCGGCTGTTCGTGGCGCTGATCGACGCCGCCCTCAGGCCATGAGCCGCCGCGCCGCTGTGGCCGAGCCGCCTGCCGGCGAGCGGGTGGCCAAACGCATTGCCGCCGCCGGGCTGTGCTCGCGCCGGGATGCGGAACGCTGGATCGCTGCCGGCCGGGTCGCCGTCAACGGCCAGGTCCTGACCACCCCGGCGGTGGTCGTCGGCGAAGGCGATGTGGTCACCGTCGACGGCGTGCCGCTGCCGGAGAAGCCCTATACCCGGCTGTGGCGCTATCACAAGCCGGCCGGGCTGGTCACCAGCCACCGCGACCCCGAGGGCCGGCCGACGGTGTTCGAGAAGCTGCCGGCGGAGCTGGGCCGGGTGGTGTCGGTGGGCCGGCTTGACCTCACCTCCGAGGGCCTGCTGCTGCTCACCAACTCGGGCGCGCTCGCCCGCCGGCTGGAACTGCCGGCGACCGGCTGGGTGCGCCGCTACCGCGTCCGGGCGTTCGGTCACGTCAGCGACGAGGCGCTGGCCGGGCTCGCCCGCGGGGTCGCCGTCGAGGGGGTCCGCTACGGTCCGGTCCAGGCCCGGATCGATTCCCGGAAGGGCGACAACGTCTGGCTGACCGTCTCGCTCCGTGAAGGCCGCAACCGCGAGGTCCGCCGGGTCCTGGAGCCCCTGGGCCTCACCGTCAACCGGCTGATCCGCACCGGCTATGGGCCGTTCCAGCTCGGATTGCTGGCGCCCGGCGCTGTCGCCGAGGTCTCCCGCAAGGTGCTCCGCGAGCAGCTCGGCGGACAGGTGGACGGATGAGGATCATCGCCGGCCGGCACCGCGGCCGGGCGCTCAAGGCGCCGGGCGGCGATGCGGTCCGCCCGACCGCCGACCGGGTCCGGGAATCGGTCTTCAACGTCCTCGCCCACGGCCTCGACTGGGAGGGACTGGACGGGGCGAGCGTGCTCGACGTGTTCGCCGGGTCCGGGGCGGCGGGCCTTGAAGCGCTGTCACGGGGCGCCGCCCACGCCGTGTTCATTGACGTGAGCGGCGAGTCGCTCCGGACGATCCGCGCCAACGCCGCCGAACTGGGTGAGGTGGAGCGCTGCACGTTCCTGCGCCTGGATGCCACCCGCCTGGTCACCCCGCCGCGGGCGGTGCCGGCGCCGTTCCGGCTGGCGTTCCTGGACGCGCCCTACGCGCAGGGACTGACCGGACCGGCCCTCGCCGCCCTCGCCGGGCGCGGCTGGGTGGCGCCGGGCTCGATCGTCGTTGCCGAGGTGGGCGCCCGCGAGCCGCTGTCGCCGCCGCCGGCCTACATCCGGGTCGACGAGCGGAGCTGGGGGGCGGCCCGGGTGGTGTTCCTCACCGTCCGCGGCGCCGCGGGAGCAGCCAGGCCCCTCACCGCCGCCTAACGTCTCCCGAACAGCTTCTCGACGTCGGCGAGCTTGAGTTCGACGTAAGTGGGCCGGCCGTGGCTGCATTGTCCGGACAGCGGGGTCGCCTCCATGGCGCGGAGCAGCGCGTTCATCTCCGCCGCGGAGAGGACCCGCCCGGCGCGGACACTGCCGTGGCAGGCCAGGGTCGCGGCGACCTCGTCGAGGCGATGGCTGAGGCTGAGCGCCGCGCCGTGCTCCACCAGGTCGTCGGCGAGATCGCGCACCAGCCCGGTGGCATCGCACGGACCGAGCAGCGCCGGCACCTCGCGGACCACCACGGCGCCGGGGCCGAACCGCTCGACGACCAGTCCGAGCCGGGTCAGCTCCCCGGCGGCGTCGGCCAGGGCGGCGGCGCGCACCTCGTCCAGCTCGACCACCTCGGGGATCAGCAGCCCCTGGCGGGCCACCCCGCCGTTGGCGAGGGCGGCGCGGATGCGCTGGTGGGTCAGCCGCTCATGGGCGGCGTGCTGGTCGACGATCACCACACCGTCGGCGGTCTCGGCAACGATGTAGGTGGCGTGGAGCTGGGCGCGGGCGGCGCCGAGCGGATGGCCGGCGGCCCCTGCGGCGTTGCCATCTGCAGGCTCTTCTAATCCCGGAGCGGTCTCGGCCGGCCGCGCCTGCGGGCCGGCGCCGAGCGGCGCGTGCAGTGCCGCCTGGGTCTCAGCGAGCGCCGCCGGACGCGGCCCGCTGCCACCGCCGGAGGGGCGCTGCCACGTCCGGCCGCTGGCCGCTTCAGGGGCGCGGTGGAGGGCGCCGAGGGCGGCCGTGGCGACGGTGGTTGCGGCACGGTGACCGGCCCCGGCCAGGGCATGACGGAGCGCACCGACGATGAGCCCGCGCACCAGGCCGGGGTCGCGGAACCGCCCCTCCGCCTAGGCGGGATGGACGTTGACGTCGCCCGCCTCGGCCGGCAGCTCCAGGAACAGGGCCAGGCCCGGGTGGCGGCCGGAGGCCCGCACGTCC
>CAYVUM010000179.1:0-3758 GCA_964454795.1 uncultured Rhodospirillaceae bacterium | reverse complement strand
ATCGGTCGATCCACGCAACGATTGATCGTGTGGTTCGATTCAGCTGACGGATGGGACCCATCCGTCAGCATCGAACCACTGGGACCAGGATTGCCGGAAGCAGGAGCGGTTTCATGGGTCTGTCTCACCCCCTGAGCACGCAACAGCGAACTCTGGTTGAAAACCCGACTTAAATAATAGCGCAACAAGCGTTCAAACTCAAGGAGATGTACCGCTGAGAGGACAGGCCCTCGGCGAGGCTTCAGCTCGCCAAGGCGCGGGCAGCGGCAGGCGAGGCGGACGGGGGCATTTTGTTTTGAAGAAACCGGGTTGGTCGCGGTTCTCGGCCAGCTCCGCGCCTCGCCGGATCCTGGCCGGGCTCCTGCCCGGCCAGGAGGCGAGCGGCTTCAGGCAGGGCGGCGCGCGGCGAGGATCAGGCCGGCGACGCCGAACAGGACGAGCGGCAGGGCCGCCGGGACCGGGATCGAGTCGAGGGTTGCCCGGGCGATGCCGGGAGCGTCGACGAAGAAGCCGTCCACCGCCTGCGGCAACTGAAAGCCGCCCGTTGGGAACCCGGCGAGCAGAAGGACTTCCCGCTCGAGGGTGAGGACTTCGCCGGTCGGGTCGAGGGTGAGGAAGGGCTCCTCCGGGCGCAGGGTGTAGGGGTGGACGAGCAGGCCGGCAGCCTGCGCCCATTCCAGCAACGGGCCGATCTCCCCGGTCAGCTGCGAGGTGATTTCGGCGTTGCCATCGCCGTCGCCGTCCACGGGCGGATCGATGGCTTCGCGGAGCAGGAAGCTGTTCTTCCACGGCCCCACACCCTCGGCGTACTCGTCGGCCAGCACCATGAATACGGCCGGGTCGTTGAGATCGGCGTAGGTGATCGTGGCACCCGGCTGGAGACCGAGCACGTTCACGAGCTCCTGGCCGTAAATGGCCACGAGGTCGTCGACCGTGCTGGCGTTCGCCAGGTTGACGACGAAGTCATAGGGCACGGAGAAGCCGCCGCCGCCGGCATTGATGAACGCGTCTTCCACATCGCCGTAAAGTTGAACGAGGGGGAGGTTGCCGAGGCCCTGAGCCGGCAGCAGGTCATTCTGAAGCTCGATAAGGTTGGCCACCTCGAAGGACTGGATGAAGATCCGGTTCGGGTCGGTGAAGCCCTCGGTGACCAGCGTGTTGATGAGGGGCTCTTCCAGGCTCACGCCCTGCTGATCGAAGAACGTCGGGTGTTTGGTTTCCGGATAGATGCCGATCTGCCGGCCGGTATCCTGTTCGACCTTCTCGACCAGCTGGATCACCTCGGCCAGCGTCGGGATTTCGAACTGGCCATCGAACGCGGTGTTGTCCGGACGGGTGCCGGGAATGCGCTCAATGGCGCGGAGCGTCTTGATCTCGGCGAGGGTGAAGTCCTCGGCAAACCAGCCGCTGACGTCTTCGCCGTCCAGGTTTTTGGTGGTGAAGCGGGCGGCGAATTCGGACCGGGAGGCAACGTCGGTGGTGCCGTCGAGGACCGGCTCGTGGCGGGCTATCAGGACGCCATCGCTCGTCGTCACCAGGTCCGGCTCGATGAAATCGGCGCCTTGGAGGATTGCCAGGGCATAGGCGCCGAGCTGGTTCGGATCAAAGGTCGAGGGGTCGCTGAAGTCGACGGTGCTGAAGTCGAAGTTGCCGATGGTGTGCTCGGGCCGGTCGGCGCTGGCACCGCGGTGGCCGATCACCAGCGGATCGGCAACAGCAGGGACCGCCACAATCGCGGCGGTGGCGAGAGCGAGGGCCGACACGGCAGTGCGGCGCGCAAGTCGAGATGTCCTGTTGGTCATGGTCTGTCCTTTCCCTATCCCGGATCTGTTGGTTGCACCCTTCCGGTGATTGCACCCTTCCGGTGATTGCACCCTTCCGGCGAGTCCGCATGATATCGTCCAGCCTGTGAACAAAAGTTGATAGTTTGATGAAGAATAACGGGCAAAAATGGGCGACCGACCCGGTGCTCGGGGAATTCACCGAAGTCAATTCCCGCTAAACGGGAACTCGCTTCCCGACGGAAAGACAAGGCCCAACGGAGAGGCCAGGTATCCGCCATCCTTGCCGCTTGGTCGCCTGCGGCTTACGCTTTTCTACAAGCGGGGACGCGGACGATGTCGCCGAACCGCGCATCACACCAGGATATCAGCTATCCGGCTTTCCGGATTACAACCAATGACAAATATCGGTTGAATATCAATATCGGCTCAACCCGATTTCCCAACCCGGATCGTGTTGACTTCTTTGGCGAGGCCGTCGCGTTCGCCCGGACGACGCGACTCTGCGTTCCTGACAATGTGACAGACATTCCCGACTTGCTGGTTGTCTCACATGGCGGCGGTCGCGCCGGATACGAGCGCACCGGCGCCTCATTCCAGGACCGGTTCCGCTGGGATCAACCGGGCGTGGACACAATGACATCTCGGTGTTTCCAACCGGATGCCGGCTTCAGTGGGCAGCGGCGGACGGAACGATCTGGCGCGGGCCGCTGACATCAGTGAGCGACCGCCTGAGCAGGAACACCGCCTGCTCGCCGAGCAGATTTGCAAGCCTGAGATCCCGGCCGATCCGGTGCGGCGCGCCGGTGGAATCCAGCGACATGCTCTTCTCGATGGTGATCCCCATCTCCGCGGTCAGCGCTACGAAGTCCTTGATCGTGCAGTGGTGGATGTTGGGGGTCTCCCACCAGGCGAACGGCAGGGCGCGGTTGACCGGCATCCGCCCCTGGAACAGCAGATACCAGCGCAGCCGCCAGTGGGCGAAGTTGGGAAACGAGACGATCGCCCGCCGGCCGACCCGGAGCAACTGTTCGAGGATCTGCTTCGGCGCCCGCATCGCCTGCAAAGTCTGGCTCAGAACCACATAATCGAAGGCGGCATCGGGGTAGTCGTACAGGTCTGTCTCGGCATCGCCCATGACCACCGACAGGCCGGCGGCGACGCAGGCATTGACCCCCTCGCTCGACAGCTCGATCCCCCGCCCGGTCACGCCCTTGTAGCGGACCAGCCAGGCGAGCAGGTCGCCATCGCCGCAGCCCACATCGAGCACCCGGCTCTTCGGCTCGATCATGTCGGCGATCAGCTGGAGATCAACGCGGATGCCGGCGCGCAGATCCGCCGGCGCTTCGATCCGGTTCATCGCACTCCCAGAGGGCGCCCGCCGCTCGTATTCGCCCAGCCGCCATTGTGGTGAGCGGCCGCGCCGGCCAGAAAACCGCCCAGTACCTGCTCGAACTCCGGCTCGTCCAGAAGGAAGGCATCATGGCCGGCGCTCGACTCGATCTCGGCGAAGCTGACGTCGGCAGCAACAGCGTTCAGGGCGCGGACGATCGCCCGGTTCTCCGCGGTGGGATAGAGCCAGTCGCTGGTGAACGAGATCACGCAGAAGCGGACCGGCGTGCCGCGGAAGCACTCGGCCAGCACCCCGCCGTGCCGGGCCGGCATGTCGAAATAATCCATCGCCCGGGTGATGTAGAGGTAGGAATTGGCATCGAAGCGCTCAACGAAACTGATCCCCTGATGACGCAGATAGCTTTCCACCTGGAAGTCGGCCTCAAAGCCGTAGGTGATGGCGCGCCGGTCCTGGAGTTGCCGGCCGAACTTCTCGGTGAGCTTCTGCTCCGAGAGATAGGTGATGTGCGCGGCCATCCGGGCGACGGCGAGGCCGCGGCGGGGGTGGCGGCCGTGGCGCCAGTAATCGCCGCCGCACCAGTCGGGATCGGCCATGATCGCCTGGCGGCCGACCTCGTGGAAGGC
>CAYVUM010000178.1:0-3901 GCA_964454795.1 uncultured Rhodospirillaceae bacterium | reverse complement strand
TGAGCCCGCAGGCGCCGCCGATCACCTGCTCGATGAGCGGTCCCGGGCGGGAGGCGTTTCCCTTCCCAAAAAAGCCGATGTTGACCGGCAGCGCTTCCGCCGCCTGCAGCATCCGGCCGATGTGCCACGCACCGGGGGTACAGGTCGTGGCGTTGGTGCCGTCGGCCGGGCCGGTGCCGCCGCCGAGCATGGTGGTGATGCCCGAGGAGAGTGCCTCCTCGACCAGCTGCGGACAGATCCAGTGGATGTGGGCGTCGATGCCGCCGGCAGTGAGAATCCGCCCCTCGCCGGCGATCGCCTCGGTGCCCGGGCCGATGACAATGTCGACGCCCGGCTGGATATCCGGATTGCCGGCCTTGCCGATGGCGACGATGCGGCCATCGCGCAGGCCCACGTCAGCTTTGAGAATCCCCCAGTGATCGACGATCAGGGCGTTGGTGATCACGGTGTCGACGGCACCGTCCTGGCGGGTGCGCTGCGACTGGCCCATGCCGTCGCGGATGACCTTACCGCCGCCGAACTTGACCTCCTCGCCGTAGACGGTGCGATCTTCCTCCACCTCCAGGATCAGGTCGGTATCGGCGAGGCGGACCCGGTCGCCGGTGGTCGGCCCGAACATCTGTGCATAGGCGCCGCGGTCGATGGTGAAGGCCATGGCGTCAGTCCCCCAGCGGACCGTCGGTCAGTGCGTTGAAGCCGCAAACCACCCGCGCGCCGGCGTAGGCAACCAGAGTGACCTCGCGGCTCTGCCCCGGCTCGAACCGCACCGCCGTGCCGGCGGGGATGTCGAGGCGGAAGCCGCGGGCCTTCGCCCGGTCGAACGAGAGCGCCGGGTTGGTTTCAAAGAAGTGGTAATGGGAGCCCACCTGAACCGGCCGGTCGCCGGTGTTGGCGACGGTCAGCGTAACGGTCGGTCGGCCGTCGTTGAGGACGATCTCGCCCTCAGCCGGCAGGATCTCGCCCGGGATCATTGCTCCCTCCCCTCGTTCGGATGCCGAGCTCAGCGGATCGGCTGGTGAACGGTCACCAGCTTGGTGCCGTCGGGAAACGTCGCTTCCACCTGGATGTCGTGGATCATCTCGGCCACGCCCGCCATGACCTGCTCGCGGCTGAGCACGGTCGCGCCCTTCTGCATCAGCGCGGCGACGGACGCGCCGTCGCGCGCACCCTCGACCACGAAATCGGTAATCAGCGCCACGGCCTCCGGATAGTTGAGCTTAACCCCCCGGGCCAGCCGCCTGCGGGCAACTTCGGCGGCCATGGCGACGAGCAGCTTGTCCTTTTCACGCGGCGTCAGATGCACCGGAGCCCCTCCCCTGCCCTTTTCCTGCCGAGCCCGTTCAGACCATCCACAGCCGCGGCAACCGCCGCTCGCGTCCGGCCACCTGGTGGCGGAATGCCGCCCAGAAGGTCCCGAAGGCAACCCGGAGCCGCGCCGCATCGCGACCGATCCAGCGGACCACCAGAACCCCGCCGACGATGGTCGCCGCCGACCGCAGGTCGTGGCTTCTCTGGTCATCGATGAGCGCCTGCGCGGTCGGCAAGGCCGATCCGGCATCGGGACCGGCAAACACCGCGGTGGCGACGGCAGCGGCGCCGTCCAGGCAGGCCGGGGCGGCCAGCGGGTCGGCCAGATCGCCGGCCATCTCGAAGGCATCGCGCCAGATCAGCCGGCCGTCGCGGCGAACCTCCCAGGCCTCGCGGACCCGCCCGCGGCGCAGCCGTTCGCCGCTGGCCGTCCGGCCGAACACCAGAATCTCGCCGGCCAGAACCCGGGCGGTTTCGCGAAGGTTCAGCGTGGTGGTGCGGACCAGCCGGCTGGCCTCGAACAGGATGGTTTCCTGGGGCAGCCACTCCAGCCAGCTCCCGGCGGCGGCCGAAAGATCAACCGCGACCCGGACCTCGGCGCCGGTCGAGCGATAGACCTTCTCCGCCGCCTGGCCGGTGATCAAAAGGTTGGCGCCCGGCCCCGCATCGACGGACACGGCCAGACGATCACCGCCGACCAGCCCGCCGGTGGTGGTGATCAGGGCGACCACCGGCACAGCCGGCTCGCGGGAATGGGGGAAGAGAACCCTGAGCGGGGTCTTCTGGTACAGATCGCTGATCACCGTGGCACCGTCGCGGCCGGCGACGGCGAGTCGAACCTGGCCGAACACCGGGCTCGTCTCGGGGGCCGTGGCCGCCACGCCGGATACCGCCTCAGACCGTGAGATGGCGGCGGACACGGTCTTCCTCCATCTCATCGCCGCGGCCGGCGAGCACCACTTCGCCCCGGTCCATGACCGCATAGCGGTCGGCGAGGCGCTGGGCGAACTCGAAGTACTGCTCGACGAGCAGAATCGCCATTTCGCCGCGCCGGGCGAGGTGGCGGATCACCGCCTCGATGTCCTTGATGATCGACGGCTGAATCCCCTCGGTGGGCTCGTCGAGGATCAACAGCCGCGGCCGGGTGACCAGCGCCCGGGCGATGGCCAGCTGCTGCTGCTGCCCGCCGGACAGGTCGCCGCCGCGCCGGCCGAGCATGTCGCGCAGAACCGGGAACAGCTCGAAGATGTCGTCCGGGATGTGACGGAGCGCCCGCGGCAGAGCGGCAAAACCGGTCTTGAGGTTTTCCTCGACGCTGAGCAGAGGGAATATCTCCCGACCCTGGGGGACGAAGGCGATGCCGCGGGCGGCGCGTTCATAGGGGGGGAGCCCGGTGACGTCGGCACCGTCCCAGTGAATTCGCCCGGCGCTCACCGGCCGGTGACCGGCGACGGCGCGGAGCAGGCTGGTCTTGCCGACCCCGTTGCGGCCCATCACACAGGTCACCCTGCCCTTCTCGGCGGTAATCGAGACGCCGCGCAGCGCCTGGCTGGCGCCGTAGTGCAGGTCGATGGCCTCCACGCTGAGCATCGGCGGCCTTCAGCGCCCCAGATAAACTTCGACGACTTTGTCGTTGGCCTGCACGGACTGCATGGATCCCTCAGCGAGAACCGATCCTTCGTGCAGCACCGTGACGCGGCAGTCCAGCGATTTCACGAAGCCCATGTCATGTTCGACGACGATGACCGAATGGTCCCTGGCGATCTGCTTGAGCAGGGTCGCGGTCTGGGCGGTCTCGGCGTCGGTCATGCCGGCCGCGGGCTCGTCGACGAGCAGCAGATCCGGGTTCTGCATCAGCAGCATGCCGATCTCCAGCCACTGCTTCTGGCCGTGCGACAACGAGCCGGCCGGGCGGTTGCGGGCGTCGGCGAGGGAGACTGTCGCCAGCACCTGCTCGATCCGCTGCCGCTCGCTGCGGGTCAACCGCGAGAACAACGCCGCGAAGACGTTGCGGCGCCTGGCAAGGGCCAGCTCAAGGTTGTCGTAGACAGTCTGGCTCTCGAACACGGTCGGCTTCTGGAATTTCCGGCCGATGCCGAGATTGGCGATCTGCGCTTCATCGAGCCGGGTCAGGTCGATGCCGCCGTTGAACACCACCTCGCCAGCGACCGGGCGGGTCTTGCCGGTCACCACATCCATCATTGTCGTCTTGCCGGCGCCGTTGGGGCCGATGATCGCCCGGAGCTCGCCCGCGACGACGTAAAAGCTGAGCGCATTCAGCGCCTTGAAGCCGTCAAAGCTGACCGTAACCCCGTCGAGGTACAACAGCGTATCGCGGACCTCGGCGCGGGCCCGGATCGTCTCGGCGCTCATCGCGCAGCCTCCGCCGGACGCCGCCGGCCGCCGATCAGCCGCCGCCAGTGGCCGCCGCCCCCGGCCGGGCCGGCAGCCGGGCCGCCACTGCTGCTGCCGCTGATCAGCCCGACCAGGCCGCGCGGCAGGAACAGGGTGACGGCAACGAACAGGGCACCGAGCGCGAACAGCCAGATCTCGGGGATGGCACCGGTCAGATAGGTCTTGGCATAGTTGACCA
>CAYVUM010000177.1:0-4031 GCA_964454795.1 uncultured Rhodospirillaceae bacterium | reverse complement strand
TGCGGTAGACGTTGTTCTCCGGCTGCTGCTCGGTGAGGCCGAGGGAGTTGACCTGTACGCCGTAGCGGAACCGCCGCAGTTTGGGGTCCTCGACCCGGTAGCGCTCGGCGGTGATCTCGTCCCACAGCTCGGTGAACGCCCGCATCTTGCACAATTCAGTGATGAACCGGATGCCGGCGTTGCAGAAGAAGCTGATCCGCCCGACCACTTGCGGGAACTCCTCCGGCGGCACCTGTCCGGATTCTCGGACCGCATCGAGGATGGCAATCGCCGTCGCCAGGGCGTAAGCCAGCTCCTGCACTGGCGTCGCGCCCGCCTCCTGAAGGTGGTAGGAGCAGACGTTGGTCGGGTTCCACTTGGGAATTTCGCGGTAGGTGAAGGCGATGATGTCGGCGATCAGCCGCATCGACGGTGCCGGCGGGAAGATGTAGGTGCCGCGCGACAGATACTCCTTGATGATGTCGTTCTGAGTGGTTCCCGACAAGGCGCTGCGGGCAACCCCCTGACGCTCGGCGACGGCGATGTAGAGGGCCAGCAACCAGGCCGCCGGCGCGTTGATCGTCATCGAGGTGTTCATCTTGTCGAGCGGGATGCCGTCGAGCAGCGTCTTCATGTCGCCAAGGTGGGAGACCGGCACGCCCACCTTGCCGACCTCGCCCTTGGCCAGCACGTGGTCGGAATCATAGCCGGTCTGGGTCGGCAGGTCGAACGCGATCGAGAGGCCGGTCTGACCGCGGGACAGATTTTTGCGGTAGAGGGCGTTGGATTCGCGCGCGGACGCGTACCCGGAATAGGTTCGGATGAGCCACGGCTTATCACGCTCGCGCTGTTGTGCTGCGCTCGCTAAAGTGTTGATCATTATCCTCCCTCCTGTTGCCGCTGCCGGCCGCCGGGAAAGGCGGCGCAACGTTCTGAAAACAAGGGCATTAATCGCGCTTCTGGGCGAATCTTAGCAAATTGTGCATTGCGAAGAAAGGCCTGAAGGGCTAAAACTGTCAGTCCTGGTGTCCACGCCGGCATGCGCGGCTCAAGCGAGTAATCCCGATCAACGAGCACGGCATTTGCCAAAACTCGTCGGGAACGGGGTCGGAGTGCGACGGGTCGCAGCGAAATCGTCGTTGACTCCGGGTGCGAACGCCATTGTCGTCGCCGCGTGTTCGGCGATTGTAAGGTTCGGGGAGGAAAACTAGGATGACAAAAGAGCTTTACGATATCGGTGATGCTCCTCCTGTCGGCGTGGTACCGCCGAAGATGAATGCGTGGCTGATCCGTGAAGAGCGTTTCGGTCAGCCAATGACGGCTTTCCAGAAAGAAGTCGTTGACGTCCCGCCAATCAAAGATGACGAGTGCCTCGTTTATATCATGGCAGCCGGCATCAATTACAACAATGTCTGGGCGGGCCTCGGTATCCCGATCAATGTGATCAAGGCTCGGAACAAGCAGGGTGAGCCCGAAGATTTCCATATCGGCGGCTCGGATGCATCCGGCATCGTTTACGCGGTTGGCAAGGACGTCACCAACGTCAAGGTGGGTGACGAAGTGGTCATCCACTGCGGCATGTGGGATCAGAAGTGCCCGATGGTCAAGGCCGGGGTCGATCCGATGTATTCCCCGACCTTCCGGATCTGGGGTTACGAGACCAACTACGGCAGCTTCGCCCAGTTCACGAAGGTTCAGGGCCACCAGTGCATGCCCAAGCCGAAGCACATGACCTGGGAAGAGGCAGCGGCCTATGTGCTGGTCGGGGCCACAGCCTGGCGGATGCTGTATGGCTGGGCCGAGCACGCGATGCGCCCCGGCGATCCGGTGCTGATCTGGGGCGGGGCCGGCGGCCTCGGCTCGATGGCGATCCAGATCGCCAAGGCGGTCGGGGCGCTGCCGGTCGCGGTGGTGTCCGGCGACGACAAGGTCGACTACTGCCTGGCGCTCGGCGCCAAGGGCTGCATCAACCGCAAGAACTTCGATCACTGGGGCATGCTGCCGCACTGGAAAGACAACGTCGGCTACGCCACCTGGCTGAAGGGCGTGCGCGCGTTCGGAGCGGCATTCTGGGAAGCCCTCGGCGAGAAGCGTTCGCCGCGGATCGTCTTCGAGCATCCCGGCGAAGCGACCATCCCCACCTCGATGTTCGTCTGTGAGACCGGCGGCATGGTGGTGATCTGTGCCGGCACGACCGGTTACAACGCGACCGTCGATCTTCGCTACCTGTGGATGCGCCAGAAACGGGTCCAGGGATCGCACTTCGCCAACGACGAACAGTCCTACGCGATGAATGACCTGGCGATCCGCGGCCAGTTGAACCCGTGCATGTCGCGGGCGTTCCCCTATGACGAACTGCCCGTCTCCCACCAGTTGATGCACGAAAATCAGCATCCCCACGGCAACATGGCGGTGCTGATCGGCGCCCCCGGCTTCGGTCTCGGCAAAACCGCCGAGGCGCCGGACGTTCCGGCCGCGGCGCATCTCCCGGCCAGCGACGTTCATGATACCCCGCATCCCTATCCGTTGTCGGCGCCGCTTCCGGACATGGCCTCTCCGGGCGAGGAAATCGAGATTGTCGACGACGGGGTGATCGTCCGCGAACGGATGAGCCCGGGCATTATCTCATGCAACCCCCACGACAATCTGCACGTTGCCGCCCGAAAGATGATCGACAACGACATCCACGCGCTCGTCGTGGTGGAGGGCGATCAGGCGGTCGGCGTGCTGTCTCAGACCGACGTGGTGATCGCCCGCCACGGGCATGCGCTCACCGAGGCCAGGGAGTTCAAGGTCGCCGACTGGATGACCCGGGGCTGCGCCACCGTCGACGTCGACACGCCCATGCACCAGGCGGTAAGCCGGATGCTGCGTCAGCGCATCCATCGGCTGGTCGTCACCGAGAACGACAAGCCGGTCGGGGTCGTGTCGATGACTGATATTGTCCGAAAGGCGATGGCGGCGGACTGATCGCCGCGGTCCCGGCTTGTCATGGCGTTGGGCAAAGGTCACATCATCGGTTGAGAGACCCTGGATCCAATGCCCATCCGCCGCAGGATATTAACCTGTGCAAGCGCGGGGCCGGAGCGATCCGGCCCCGCTTTGCCTTGGGAATACGAAGAGAGACAGATCATGGATTCGCCACTGAAAACGTCAAGCCCGGTTGTCCTCCCCGACCTGATCGCCACCTGCCTCGACGCCTATAACGCCGTTCAGCATCTGCTTGTCGAAGTCCGCCGGGAACTGTCGAACCGGGTCATTCGCGACGGTCGGATTGTGGCAGACCTCGTCGATGCCCATCAGTTCGCCGCCCACGGCTATGCCTGGTACGCCACCTATGCCTCGGTGCTGCGGGCGAGCCTGGCCTGGGCCGAGCGCCTGGAGGGCGAGGGGCGCCTTGGCGAGCTCGAGCTGCTGATCCTTCAGGCCGGCTTCGGCGAGTATCTGTCCCAGCTCGCCGGCGGCGTGCCGATGTCACAGCAGGAGATCGTTCGTCCGGGCGACCTCGGCGTCAGCGATGACGCCCTGCACGCGTTCTACACCCCTGCCGTTGCGACTTTGATCAAGGGCGGCAACACTGATCCGGTGCGCAGGCGCATCGCCGAGATGATCGCCGACGGGCACTTTGGCGATTTCGGGCTCGATGAAGACCTGATGATGATCACCGAGCAGTTTCGGCGCTGGACCGAGGAGAAGGTGGTCCCCCACGCCCACGGCTGGCACGAGCGCGACGAGCTGATCCCCATGGCGATCATCGAGGAGATGGCCGAGCTCGGCGTCTTCGGGCTGACCATCCCCGAGCAGTATGGCGGCCTCGGCATGGGCAAGATGGCGATGTGCGTTGTCACTGAGGAGCTGAGCCGCGGCTACATCGGCGTCGGCTCGCTCGGCACCCGCACCGAAATCGCTGCCGAACTGATCCGCCTCGGCGGCACCGACGATCAAAAGGAGCATTTCCTGCCGAAGCTCGCGTCGGGAGAGATCCTGCCGACGGCGGTGTTCACCGAACCCAACACCGGCTCCGACCTCGGCTCGCTGCGCACCCGGGCGGT
>CAYVUM010000176.1:0-4046 GCA_964454795.1 uncultured Rhodospirillaceae bacterium | reverse complement strand
CGGCCGAGGTCGGTCTTAAGGCCGGTGACGTGATCCTGTCGTTTGCCGGCGAGGCCGTGGAGACGGCGCGCGAGCTGACCCGGGCGGTGGCCGCAACCGCGCTCGGTCAATCCGTGAAAATGCGGATCTGGCGGGATGGCGACGAGAAAACCATCCAGGCTACGCTGGATCAGGCGCGCCCGCAGCAGACCGCAATGGGCGGCGGGCCGGCGCCCTCTCCACGGTCGCCGGACGAGGAGCGGCAGGCCGACGAACCGGCGCAGCTCGGGGTCGTTCTCGCGCGGCTGACCCAGGCCGTCCGCAACCGGCTGGGTGTGGATGAGAAGGTTTCCGGCGCTGTGGTCGCGGAGGTCATGCCCGGTGGGAAGGCGGCCGGAGCGGGGTTGCGGCCGGGCGATGTGATCGTCAGCGCCGGCAACGCGGGCGTGGAGGGTCCCGAAGATGTCATCGATGCGGTCAAGTCGGCCCGGAACGACGACAGGAAGTCGCTGCTGTTACGGGTGCAACGCAACGGCGTTCGCCTGTTCGTGGCGGTTCCGGTCTGACCGCGGCCGGCAGCGCGAGAGGTGCCTGTCGCCAGGCCGGTCAATCGGCCCCCGAGCGCCGAGCCGCCCGGTCGAGAAGCGCGATCACCTCGGCGTCGGTGACCTGCGTGAAATCCTCGTAGAACCAGCCGATGGCGCCGAAGTGTGCCGGCGTCAGCAGGCAGATGACCTCGTCAACTTCCTGGCGAAGGTCTTCGATTGTATCGGGCGGCGCGACCGGGGCGGCGCAGATCAGTTTCGCCGGCCCTGCCCGCCGCAGCCCCTTGAGGGCGGCCCGGATGGTCGCCCCGGTGGCGATTCCGTCGTCGATGACGATGACCTGTCGGCCGGCGGGCTCGAGGCGCGGGCGTCCGCGCAGATAGAGGCGCCGGCGCTCTTCGATTTCCTTCAGCTTACCCTCGGTCTGGTCGTCGATGAACGACTGGGGAACCGCCAGGGCCGCCCGCACATCCTCGTTGACGACCACCTCCGCGTGGTTGCCGTCAACGACGGCACCGACCGCCAGTTCGGGCTGGCCCGGTGCCCCGATCTTGCGGACGAGAAGGAGATCAAGCGGCGCGCCTAACGCCTCGGCCACTTCAAAGGCGACCGGAACCCCGCCGCGGGGCAGGGCCAGCACCATGGGATTCCCGGCCCTGAAGCGAAGAAGCTGGTTGGCCAACTGCCGGCCGGCCGAGGCGCGGTTGGTGAACATGGTCTTCGTGCCTCTCCCCTGTTCCTGGTTCTGATCAGGGCAAAAGCCTCGATTTTTTGCCAATCCGATTGCTCAAAAAGACGTCCCTACGCCGAGAAAAGCCAACGTGCATTAACCTATGATCACGAAAGTGGGAAGTGTTCGTTTCAATATCAAATCAGAATCAAGGAAAAATATTTGTGGGTTTTAATATGCTTTTATTCGCAAACAGCGAGTCAAGGGAGTTTGGAGAGCGCGTCGCGGCGGCATGCGACCTCAAGCTCTCCGGCATCGAAGAAACGCAATTCGACGATGGCGAGCACAAAGCCAGGCCTATCGCTGAAGTCAGGGATTGTGATACATTCGTAATTCAGTCATTGTTTTCGGATCCAAAACGAAGCGTGAATGAAAAGCTCTGTCATTTGTTGTTTTTCATTGCAACTCTTAAAGACAGCCGCGCGCATTCTGTGACGGCGTTGGTTCCCTATCTCTGCTACACCCGTCAGGATCGCCGGGCCGAGGCGCAGGACCCGGTCACCATCCGCTATCTGGCGCAACTGTTCGAGGCAGTCGGAACGGACCGGGTTGTGGCGATGGACGTGCATGACCTGCCGGCTTTTCAGAACGCGTTTCGCTGCCCGACCGAACACCTGGAGGCGCTGCCCCTCTTCGTCGATTATTTCGCCGGGCTTCTGAAAGGGGAGCCGGTCGTGATCATCTCCCCGGACATCGGGGGAACGCGGCGGGCGATGGACTTCAGCGCTGCGTTTTCACGGGTCCATGACAGGGCGGTCGATACCGCCTTCGTGGAAAAGCACCGCTCAGGCGGGACCATCGTCAGCGGCTCATTTGCCGGCTCGATCAAGGGCCGTTCGGCGATCATCGTCGACGATCTCATCGGCACGGGCGGCACAATCCTGCGGGCGGAACGGGCCTGTATTGACCACGGGGCCCGGCGGGTTGTTGCCGGGGCAAGCCATGGGATTTTTTCGCCCGAGGCCAACACGGTGATCGGCGATGATCTGCTCGAGCAGGTGGTCATCACCAATTCCGGCCCGGTCTTTCGGCTCGATCCCGGCATCAGAGCGGGAAAAGTGCATGTTCTCGATGCAGCGGCCGTGTTTGCCGGCACGGTGAATGATGCTGCCAGGCGACGGGGCCGGACCCGCGGCAACGACCCGCGGCAACGACCCGCGGCAACGACCCGCGGCAACGACCCGCAAACCTGAGATAAGGCGAACATTCCTGCGAACGTTACTCTCTCGCTTCGGGATCGAAATGCAACGCGAGGGTGATCACAATGACGATCAGGGTGGCGATCAACGGTCTCGGCCGTATCGGCCGGGCGACATTAAAGCAAGTCTTGAGTGAACCGCAGCTTCAACTGGTAGCAGTGAATGACATCGCTTCTTCAGACAATCTTGCGTATCTTCTCAAGTATGATACAGTTTATGGACGGTACGAAAAAGCGGTCGAGGCTAAGGATAGTCAACTGATTATCGATGACACACCCTATCAGGTATACGGCGAAAAGGATCCCACGAATCTTCCCTGGCGGAATCTGGGGGTGGACGTGATCTTCGAATGCACAGGTATTTTTCGCGACCGCGCGATGATGGAAAAGCATCTGGAAGCCGGAGCGCGGATCGTCATCCTTTCGGCGCCGGCCAAGGGCAGCGATGTCCCGACCATCGTCTACGGTACGAATGCTGCCGAAGAAGGGGTGCAACTGGTGTCCTGCGCCAGTTGCACGACCAACTGCATCACCCCGGTGGTCGAAGTGATGGACCGCCGGGTCGGTGTCGAGAAGGCGGTCATGACGACGGTGCACGCCTACACCTCCTCGCAGGCCCTGGTCGACAGTCCGGCATCCAAGTACCGCCGTGGCCGCGCCGGCGCCGCCAACATCGTGCCCACCACCACCGGCGCCGCCAAGGCGACGGGCGAGGCGCTGCCGCAGTACCGGGGGCGCTTCGACGGCATGGCCATCCGGGTGCCGGTGGCGGTCGGCTCGGCTGCCGATATCACCTTCGTGACCAGCCGGCCGACGTCGGCCGAGGAGATCAACGGGATCTTCCGCGAGGAAGCCGAAAGCAACCGCTACCGCGGCGTTCTCGGCGTCGCCGAGGCGCCGGTCGTGTCGGCGGACATCATCGGTGATCCGCGAGCCTCCATCGTCGACATGGAGAGTACCCTGGTGGTCGACGGCGACCTGGTCAAAATCCTGAGCTGGTATGATAACGAATGGGGATACTCGGCGCAGATGATCCGCGAGGCTAAGCGGATGGCCGGGCAGTGAAGCGCCGCCGGCGGGCTGTTGTCGCAACAGCCGGATCAGGGAAGAATTCGGAGAACGCCATGATGGGAATTCGCGCAACGGTTGCAGCGACAGCGGCCACTCTGGTGGTCTGCATCGCCGTTACGCCGGCGGTCGGGCAAAAGGGCACCGGCGAGACCACCGGTGTGGCCCGCGAGCGGGCGGCGCTGCCAATCCACGAAATGAGCGGCACCGTGACCGACGTGGAGATCGGCGCCTGTGAGCTGACCACCGGACGGATGGTCATGGGCGCCCATCTGATCGTCAGCACCGGGACAGAGGACACGGTCAACCTCCATCTCGGGCCGGTCACAGCAGTGCAGCCGGTCCTTGGCCTGACACCGCCGGGGACCGAACTGTCCTTCGAGGCCTTCCAGACGGCGGCGATGCCGGAGGATGCCTATGTCGCCAAGTCGATTACCGTCGAGGATAAGACGTTCGCGCTCCGCGACGATACCCTTAGGCCCAGTTGGGCGGGGTCGCGGCAGGCCGGCGCCGGCCGGGGCATGGG
>CAYVUM010000175.1:0-4113 GCA_964454795.1 uncultured Rhodospirillaceae bacterium | reverse complement strand
TTGGGGCGGTCCTCTTGGGGCGGTCCTCGTCGCGGAGGCAGTCATGATCGGGGCAGCCCTCTGCTCGCCTGCGCATGACCTCCGGCACGGGTTGATCGCACCCCTCGCGAACGGGGACGCTATGCTCACCGCCGGCTGCAGACATTAACCTGCGCGAACACGCTTCCCGGCAAAAGTGGCGCCAGATAGATCGGGATGATTTCGAACCGGCTATCAGAGTACCCGGCTGGAAAACAGCCGGCGCGGCGAATATACGCTGCGCCCGATTGTTGCGACGAGCGACCCGGACGAGCGTATTTGTCTTCGATAATGGGCTGTTGCCAAGGCCTCCGCGCCGCAAATATCGACTTTATCAAGATTTTCTCAGGCAACCGACACAATCTGATTTGTCTTCGCTTGTGTGCCTGCGGCCGGTCCGGCACTGTGGCCGCGTCGCGGTAACCCCTGGCCGGGCCGCGGCACCCCTCCGGCAAGAGAGGCAGTCATTTGCCCTTCGACGGCAAAAATGCTCTACCGTGCGACGATGAATTCCTCGTTGACCCGTCAGGCGCCGCCCCCCGCATCCGAAACGCCGCCGGCCAGCCCGCGCCAGTTGTGGGCGTGGGCGCTCTATGACTGGGCGTCCCAGGGCTACCCGACGGTGATCGCCACCTTCGTCTTCGCCGCCTATTTCGCCAAGGCGGTCGCCGTCGACGAGATCACCGGAACCAGCCAGTGGTCGTGGGCGATGAGCGGCTCCGCCCTTGCCGTTGCCGTCGCCGGGCCGGTGCTGGGATCGGTTGCCGACCAGGTGGGACGGCGCAAGCCCTGGGTGCTGGTGTTCTCGGTGCTCGCCGCGCTGGCGTGCGCCAGCTTGTGGTGGGTCGAGCCGGACCCATCCTTCATACTGGTCTGCCTGGCCCTGGTGGCGCTTGCCAACTTCGCGTTCGAGATGGCGATCGTTTTTTATAACGCCATGCTGGCCGACCTCGCTCCGCCCGGCCGGGTCGGCCGCTGGTCCGGATGGGGCTGGGGGCTCGGCTATGCCGGCGGGCTGGTGTGCCTGGGGGTTGCGTTGCTCCTCCTGGTTCAGCCGCAGCCGCCGCTGTTCGGTCTCGACGCCGAGGCGGCCGAGCCGGTCCGCGCCGTGGCGCTCCTGGTCGCCGCCTGGTTCGCCGTGTTCTCCCTGCCGCTGTTCCTGGTCACCCCGGACGTGCCGGGACGCCGGGTCCGCCCGGCCGCGGCGATCGCCGCGGGCCTCCGCACGCTTCGGCGGACGATCGGCAGTATCCGCCACTACCGGGACATCGCCTGGTTCCTGCTCGCCCGGATGGTCTACACGGATGGCCTCAATACCCTGTTCGCGGTGGGCGGCCTTTACGCCGCGGTAACGATGGGAATGTCGTTCGAAGAGATCCTGCTCTTCGGCATCGCGATGAACGTCACCGCCGGGATCGGCGCCTTCGGCTTCGGCTGGCTGGACGACGCGATCGGTCCGAAGCGGACAATCCTGATCGCCCTTGCCGGCCTCACCGGCTTCGGGATCGCCGTCCTGCTGACCGGGACCGAGGTGTGGTTCTGGGTCTTCGCTGTGCCGCTCGGGTTGTTTCTCGGCCCGGCGCAGTCGGCGAGCCGGTCGATGATGGCCCGCCTCGCGCCGGCCGGGCTGCGCAACGAAATGTTCGGGCTTTATGCCCTCTCCGGCAAGGCGACGGCGTTCCTCGGCCCGCTGGTCTTCGGGCTGGTCACTGCCGCAACGGGGAGCCAGCGGTGGGGGATGGCGACGATCCTGATCTTCCTGTTTGTCGGGGCGCTGTTGCTGACCCGGGTGCCGGAGATCGAGCGGGAGTAACGGTCAGACCGGCGAGGCCTTGACCCGACCCGCCTCGCGTCCGTCAAGCGCCGGGCGCTCACCCGGTTCAATTGAGGGTTCGCGGCGCGGGCCGCGGCGCGCTTCGCACTGGCCCGGGGCATCCGGGAACCCGAGCGCTTGCAGAGACGTGGACAGCCAGGTCAAGCCCGGGCCCTGACACAACGCGAACCCCCCGGCGAAGCGCCGGCGACGGGCCGTCCGGATGGCCGCAGCGGCTCCGTCGCCTCGGAAGGAACGTCAGTTCCCTTGCCGCTGTCCACGTCCGCCGTGTTGAGTCATTCGTTCAGTGTGTGCGGTGCGCAAACGATCTTGGCCGCAATCGAAACAATGCTTGCCCGGCCAGAGAAGGGCTCCCCTGAGGCTCCGTCACCATCCGGGCCGCGCGCTCCTGGCGCTGGGATTCGGCGCGTCCCTCTGGCCGCTTGCCCCTACCCCTCCACCAACTCCGGATCGTAGGCGAGGTTGGGGGCGAGCCAGCGTTCCATTTCGCCTAGCGCCATGCCCTTGCGCCTCGCGTAGTCCTCGACCTGATCGCGGTGGATGCGGCCGACGCCGAAGTAACGCGCTTCGGGGTGGCTCAAGTAATAGCCGCTGACGCTCGCCGTCGGATACATCGCGAAGCTTTCGGTCAGGTGCACACCGATCCGCTCCTCGGCGCCGAGCAACTTGAACAGCGCCGGCTTCTCGGTGTGGTCGGGACAGGCCGGATAGCCGGGCGCCGGGCGGATCCCCACGTAATCCTCGGCAATCAGCTGGTCGTTGGTGAGCAACTCGTCGGGCGCATACCCCCAGAATTCCTTGCGGACCCGCTCGTGCAGCCGCTCGGCGAAGGCCTCGGCAAGCCGGTCGGCCAGCGCCTTCAGCAGGATCGAGTTGTAGTCGTCGTGGTGCTGCTCGTAGACCCTGGCCCGCTCCTCGCAGCCATGGCCGGCCGTCACCGCAAAGCCGCCGATCCAGTCGGGCAGCCCGGTCTCTTTCGGCGCCACGAAGTCGGCCAGCGCCCGGTTGGCCCGGCCCTCGCGGTCGCGGGCCATCTGCTGGCGGAGGGTGTGGACGACCCCGAGCAGGCCGTGACGGTCCTCATCCGCGAAGATCTCGATGTCGTCGTCGCCGACGGCGTTGGCGGGCCAGAGGCCGATCACACCCTTGGCGGTCAGCGACTTCTCGTCGACGATCCGGTTCAGCATCGCGAGGCCGTCGTTGTACACCTCCCGCGCCGTCTCACCGACCACAGGGTCGTCGAGGATGGCCGGGAACTTCCCGGCCAGCTCCCACACCTGGAAGAAGGGCCCCCAGTCGATGCGGTTGACGAGTTCGGCCAGGTCGTAGTCGTCGAACACGGTGATCCCGGGTACCCGCGGCTGCGGCGGGGTGTAGCCCTGCCAGTCGATCGGCGTCCGGTTGGCGCGGGCATCGGCGATCGAGACGCGCGCCTTCTCCACGCGGCCGCGGGCATGGGCCTCGCGGATCCGCGCATATTCCTCGCGCACGCGGGCGACGTAGCCCCCGCAGTCCGCCTCCGACAGCAGCGAGCCGCAGACCCCCACCGCCCGCGAGGCGTCCGGGACATAGACGAGCGGCCCCTCGGTATTGGCGGCGATCTTCACCGCGGTGTGAACCTTGCTGGTGGTCGCGCCGCCGATCAGCAGCGGGGTGGTCATCTCCCGTCGCTGCATCTCCTTGGCGACAAAGCACATCTCGTCGAGGGACGGGGTGATCAGGCCGGAGAGACCGATGACGTCCACCCGCTCCTTCTCGGCGGTGTCGAGGATTTTCGCCGTCGGCACCATCACCCCGAGGTCGATGACCTCGTAGTTATTGCACTGCAGCACGACGCCGACGATGTTCTTGCCGATGTCGTGGACGTCGCCTTTAACCGTGGCGAGCAGGACCTTGCCGTTGGCGCGGGTGGTCTCGTCCTTCTCCGCTTCCATGTAGGGCATCAGGAAAGCGACCGCCTGCTTCATCACCCGGGCGCTCTTGACCACCTGCGGCAGGAACATCTTGCCGGCGCCGAACAGGTCGCCGACGACGTTCATGCCGGCCATGAGCGGGCCTTCGATCACGTGGAGCGGGCGCTCGGCGGCCTGCCGGGCCTCCTCCACGTCCTCGTCGATATAGTCGGTGATGCCGTTGACGAGGGCGTGTTGCAGCCGCTTGTTCACGTCCGCTTCGCGCCAGGTGAGGTCCTTTTCGCGGGTCTTGCCGCCGCCGCCCTTGAAGCGTTCGGCCGCCTCCAGCAGCCGGTCGGTGGCATCCTC
>CAYVUM010000174.1:0-4234 GCA_964454795.1 uncultured Rhodospirillaceae bacterium | reverse complement strand
GACAACCAACAACGCCGCCCACGTATCCCTCCTCTGCCATACCGTGTCAAAGAGCCTCTCGAGGCCGACAACCCGACCGGGCCGTGCCGCGAGGACCCGCTATATACGCGCGCCCCCCGAGGCTGTCAAACGTCTTCGTGAAGGAAATTTGACGCTCGCGGCGGCGGCGGAACGCGGCCGCTGGCGCCGAATCTGATACCGGTTCCGTTCTGCTGAGCCGGCTTTTCCGTCCCGTTTGAGACCACACCAAAGGTGCCGGGATGCTTGAATTTCCCCACAATTGCCACTTAAGACCCTTGACAGCCCCGATCCGTCGGGCATTCTCGCTCCGGGAAATCTTCGTTCTTCAAGGGGTGTAGCGGGACATCTTCGAGTCCTGCATTGGCTCTAGCGTGCAGTCGGCCGGGACGGCCGCGGCGATGGCGCGATTGGCGCCGGACCCACCGTCACCGCGATCAGCCGGGCGGTGGGCGCTGGCACGAGACAGAAAGGATCGAAGCCATGCTTCTCCGCGGACTCCTGGGTGCCGGTGCAGCGGTTGCGTCCACGGCGCTGCTCGTGGGCGCGATCCTGGGGGCCATCGGTACAGGCGGGCGCAGCCCGGGCGATGACAGCGCCGGCTCCCCGCCTGCCGCGTGGCTGTCGGGCGTCTTTTCCTTGCCGGGGCCGCACTCAAACGACGCCGCGGTCGTCGGCGAATACGGCCCGGCAAGTCCGGATCACACCAGCGGCGGTACCGGCGCTGAACCGGCCGGCTTCGAGCACATTTACCGGATTGCCCGCGGCGATACTCTGAGCGGCGTCCTGGAGCGGGTGGGGATCAGCGCCGCCGAGGCTCAGGAGGTGGTCTCGGCGCTTCGCCCGGTGTACGACCCGCGAAAGCTGCGGACCGGCCAGGAGGTGGTGTTCAATCTTGCCCCGGCCGCCGGGTCGCTGGTGCCGCACCTCGGGCAGCTCAGTTTCGCCGCTGAGTTCCCCTATCAGGTGGTCGTCGCCCGGGACGCTGAGGGCCGCTTCTCCGCCTCCCGCACCGAACGGGAGGTCAACGCCGTGATCAGTGACGCGGCGGGCCTGATCCGGTCCAGCCTGTTCGCTGACGGCGTCGCCGCGGGAGTGCCGGAAGGTGTGCTCGCCGCGACCTTGCGGATCTTCGCATGGGACGTGGATTTCCAGCGCGATATCCGGAAAGGCGACCGGTTTGCAGTCGTCTACGAGGAATTCACCGACAGCCGCGGCGAGTCGGTGCGGGGCGGCGGCGTGGTTGCAGCAACTCTGATCCTCCGCGGAAAAACCAAAACCCTGTATCGCTTTCAGCGCCCGGGCGAGACCGACGAGTATTTTACCGCTGACGGCCACAGCGCCCGGAAAGCGCTGTTGCGAACCCCGATCGACGGTGCCCGCCTTTCCTCAGGCTATGGAATGCGCCGGCATCCCATCCTCGGATACTCGAAGATGCACAAAGGGGTCGACTTTGCCGCTCCGCGCGGCACGCCGATTTACGCGGCAGGCGACGGGATCGTCGAGTTCGTCGGACGTCGGGGCGGCTATGGCAAGTATGTGCGCATCCGCCACCGCTCGGGCTATTCCACCGCCTACGCCCACGCAAGCCGCTACGGGTCCGGCATCAGAAAGGGCAGCAGGGTCAGCCAGGGCCAGGTCATTGCCTACGTGGGCAGCACCGGACGGTCGACCGGCCCGCACCTCCACTACGAAATCCTCAAGGATGGCCGCCACATCAATCCGATGACGGTGAAGATGATGCCCGGTCCCCGGCTTACCGGCGCCGAGCTCGCACGGTTCCGCGCTGAGATCGCACCGGTCCACGCCCGGCTGATTGCCCGGCTGGAGGATGTGGGCGCGCCTGTCGTTGCCCGGATCGAAACCGACTGAGGGGATCCGCCGATCGCGCTGAGTGCGGCACGGAGGACGCCTGCAGACAGCGGCGGCGCGCCGCTTGAACCGGGGACGGCCCGGCCGTAGGGTCGGGGCACGATGATCCCGTTTCGCACGAGCGTGACCGGCCACGCCTCGCCCAACGTGACGATGTCGCTTATCGTCGCCAACATTGCCTTGTTCGTCATCCAGGTCGGACTGCCTCCAGAAACCGCCAACCGGTTCGTCTACAGCTACGGCCTGGTGCCGGTGTTCGTCCTCCATCCGCAGCTCGCTGAGCATTATCTCGTTGATTACAATCCGTTTCTCGCCCTGATTACGAACGTGTTCATGCATGGCGGGTGGCTACATCTGATCATCAACATGTGGACCCTGTGGCTGTTCGGCGTACCCGTGGAGGACCGGCTCGGATCGTGGCGGTTCCTGCTATTCTATTTGGCCTGCGGGGTTGGGGGCAGTCTCGGCCATCTCCTGTTCAATCTGGATTCAGCCATCCCGGTGGTCGGCGCCTCGGGCGCCATTGCCGGTGTGCTCGGCGCCTTCACTTGGCTGTTCACCCGCGCCACCGTGACCGTGGTGGTGCCGATCATTATCATTCCGCTGATGTTCTCGATCCCGGCGGTGCTCTACACGCTGTTCTGGTTCGCCCTTCAGGTTGTCCAGGGCTGGATGTCATACGGCGATGCCGCCAGCGGCGGAGGAATTGCCTGGTTTGCTCACCTCGGGGGCTTCGTGGTCGGCGTGACGATCGCAGCCTGGCTGACCGGCTGGCGGCGCCCGGCTCCAACCCGGGGACCCCGGTGACCGCCCGGGTGCCGCCACCGGGGTCGGGAAGCGACGGGGAGGGCACGGGAGGCGGGTGCCGGCCGACCGCTGTCCCGGGCCTGACGGTTACGCAGCTTCGGCCAGTTCGCCGTTGATCATCAGGCCACGGTCGTTCGCCGCGACCCGGACGGTATCACCGTCGCCGATCCGCCCTTCGAGGATCATCCCGGCAAGCGGGTTCTGCAGGTGGCGCTGGATCACCCGCTTCAGCGGTCGCGCGCCGTAGACCGGATCGTAGCCGGCCTTGGCGAGCCAGGCGACGCCGTCCGGCTCCACCTCCAGATTGATCTCGCGATCGGCCAGCAGTTGCTTCAACCGGGCCAGCTGGATCTCGACGATCGCATCCATCTGCTCCGGGAACAGCCGGTGGAACAGAATGATCTCATCCAGACGGTTCAGGAACTCAGGCCGGAAAGCGCTGCGTACAATGGCCATCACCTGGTCGCGGACTTCCGCGGAGTCGTGGCCGACCGCCTGGCCGGCAAGCAGATCGCCGCCCAGGTTGGAGGTCAGCACGATCAGCGTGTTGCGGAAGTCCACGGTCCGACCCTGGCCATCGGTGAGGCGGCCGTCATCCAGCACCTGGAGAAGAACGTTGAAAACGTCCTGGTGCGCCTTTTCCACCTCGTCGAACAGGATCACCTGATAGGGCCGCCGTCGGACCGCTTCGGTCAGGGAACCGCCTTCCTCATAGCCCACGTAGCCGGGCGGCGCGCCGATCAGCCGGGCGACGGCATGCCGCTCCATGTACTCCGACATGTCGATCCGGACCAGCGCTGCCTCATCGTCGAACAGGAAGGCGGCGAGCGCCTTGCAAAGCTCGGTCTTGCCGACGCCGGTCGGCCCGAGGAACAGGAACGAGCCGATCGGCCGGTTGGGGTCCTGCAGGCCTGCCCGGGCCCGGCGCACGGCGTTGGAGACCGCAGTCAGCGCCTCGTCCTGACCGACCACCCGGCGGCGCAGCGCCTCCTCCATATGGAGGAGTTTCTCGCGCTCACCCTCGAGCATCCGGTCGACCGGAACCCCCGTCCATCGCGAGACGATCTGGGCGACGTTCTCCGCGGTGACCGCCTCCTGAACCATCCGGTGATGCTCGGCGGCCTCGGCGGTTTTCAGTTTCGCCTCCAGCTCGGGAATGCTCGAATACTGGAGCTGCCCGGCCTGCTCATACTGGCCCTCGCGCATCAGCCGGGCGAGGTCGGTGCGTGCCTGATCCAGCTCCCGCTTGATCCGCGTCGCCCCGGCCAGCGCCTGTTTCTCGGCCTGCCACTGGCTGGTCAGCTCGGCGGAGCGCTCTTCGAGGCCGGCAAGGTCGCTTTCGATCCGGGCCAGCCGGTCCCGGGAGGCGCTGTCCTCCTCCTTTTTCAGGGCCTCGCGCTCGATCTTGAGCTGGATGATCCGACGGTCCAGTTCGTCGATCTCGTCCGGCTTGGAGTCCACCTGCATGCGCAGCCGGCTCGCCGCCTCGTCCATCAGGTCGATGGCCTTGTCGGGCAAAAAGCGATCGGTGATATAG
>CAYVUM010000173.1:0-4301 GCA_964454795.1 uncultured Rhodospirillaceae bacterium | reverse complement strand
GCCGGTGCTGATCGAGGGCAAGGCGATCCAGCTGCACCCGCTGGTTTGCGCCGCGTTCAACGCGGACTTTGACGGCGACCAGATGGCCGTTCATGTGCCGCTGTCCCTGGAAGCCCAGCTCGAGGCCCGGGTGCTGATGATGTCCACCAACAACATCCTCAGTCCCGCCAACGGCAAGCCGATCATCGTCCCCTCCCAGGACATCGTGCTCGGCCTTTATCACATCTCGATGGACCGTCCGGGCGAGCCCGGCGAGGGTATGGTCCTCGGCGACATCGGTGAGATCGAACTGGCGCTGGACAGCGGGGCGGTGTCGCTGCACGCCAGGGTCCGCGCCCGCTACCAGACCGTCGACGCCGAGGGGCGACCGAAAACCGAGATCGTCGAGACCACGCCCGGGCGCATGCTGTTGTCAGAAGTGTTGCCCCGGCACCCCAACCTGCCCTTCTCGCTGATCAACAAGCTGCTCACCAAGAAGGAGATTTCAGCCGCGATCGATGCCGTCTACCGGACCTGCGGGCAGAAGACGACGGTGATCTTCTGCGATCGGATCATGGGCCTCGGCTTCCGTCACGCCTCGCGCGCCGGAATTTCCTTTGGCAAGGACGATCTCGTTGTGCCGGCTGCCAAGGTGCGGCTGGTCGCGGAGACCGAAGCGCGGGTTAAGGAATACGAACAGCAGTACCTGGACGGCCTGATCACCCAGGGTGAAAAGTATAACAAAGTTGTCGATGCCTGGTCGCAGTGCACCGATCAGGTCGCCGAAGAGATGATGAAGAGCATCTCAACCACCATGCCGGGCGAGATGGTCAATGCCGTCTACATGATGGCGCACTCGGGTGCCCGCGGTTCGCCGGCACAAATCAAGCAACTCGCCGGCATGCGGGGGTTGATGGCCAAGCCGTCCGGGGAAATCATCCAGACGCCGATCATTTCCAACTTCAAGGAGGGGCTGACCGTTCTCGAGTACTTCAATTCGACCCACGGCGCCCGCAAGGGCCTCGCCGACACAGCCTTGAAGACCGCGAACTCCGGCTACCTGACCCGCCGGCTGGTGGACGTCGCCCAGGACTGCATCATCCTCGAGGAGGATTGCGGCACCGCCGAGGGCATTACCGTGACGACCGTTCGGGAGGGCGGTGACGTTGTCTCGTCGATCGGTGACCGCGTGCTCGGCCGGACTGCCGCCGAGGACGTGATTCATCCCGTCACCGGCGAGCTGATCGTTGCCCTGGGCGAGCTCATCAACGAGGATCACGTCGCCGTCCTCGAGGCGGCGGAGGTGGATCATGTGCGGATCCGCTCGGTGCTGACCTGCGAGACCCGGTTCGGGGTTTGCGGCGCCTGCTACGGCCGGGACCTGGCCCGCGGCACCCGCGTCAACGTTGGTGAGGCCGTCGGCGTGATCGCCGCCCAGTCGATCGGTGAGCCCGGCACCCAGCTGACGATGCGGACCTTCCACATCGGCGGCGCGGCCCAGCGCGGCGCTGAACAGTCGAAGATCGAGGCGGCCACGGACGCCACGCTGAAGCTGCACAACTGCCTGACGGTGCGCAACAGCGCCGGCGTTCCGGTGGTGATGAACCGCAATGCCGAGGCGATCCTGATCGATGCCCAGGGGCGGGAGCGGGCGCGTCACCGGCTGGCGTATGGAACCAAGGTGTTTTTCCACGACAGTTCGGCGATCAGCCGGGGCGACAAGATCGCCGAATGGGACCCCTACACCCTGCCGATCATTACCGAGGAGAAGGGCTACGCCCACTTCGTCGATCTCGTCGAGGGGGTCTCGCTGATGGAGCACGTGGACGAGGCCACCGGCATGACCTCGAAGGTGGTCAGCGACTGGAAGTCGTCCCAGCGCAAAGTCGATCTCAAGCCGCGTATCACGCTTCGCAACGAAGAGGGTGAGGTGGTGATCCTCGACAATGGTCAGGAGGCCCGGTACTTCCTTCCGGTCGATGCCATCCTCTCCGTGGAGAACGGGCAGCAGGTTCACGCCGGCGACGTGCTCGCCCGGATTCCCCGCGAGTCCGCTAAGACACGCGACATTACAGGTGGCCTGCCGCGGGTCGCAGAACTGTTCGAGGCCCGCAAGCCCAAGGACTACGCGATCATCAGCGAAATCGCCGGCCGGGTGGAGTTTGGCAAGGATTATAAGGCCAAGCGCCGAATTCTGGTTGTCCCCGATGAAGATGGCGAGGAGCCCCGCGAATACCTTATTCCCAAAGGCAAGCACATCAGTGTTCAGGAGGGCGACTACGTCCAGGCTGGTGACAAGCTGATGGATGGCAACGAGGTGCCCCACGATATCCTGCGGGTGCTGGGAGTTGAGGCGCTGGCGGCTTACCTGATCAAGGAGATTCAGGACGTCTACCGGTTGCAGGGGGTCAAGATCAACGACAAGCACATCGAGGTGATTGTTCGCCAGATGTTGCAGAAGGTCGAGATCGTCGATCCCGGCGACACGACCTTCCTTGTCGGTGAGCAGGTCGATCGGATCGAGTTCGACGAGGTCAACCGGCTGGCCGAGGAGGTGGGCGATCGGCCGGCCGGTGCTCTGGCGGTGCTCCAGGGGATCACCAAAGCCAGCCTGCAGACCCAGTCGTTCATCTCGGCGGCCTCGTTCCAGGAGACCACGCGGGTGCTCACCGAGGCCTCGGTCTCGGGCAAGGTGGACTCGCTCTACGGGCTCAAGGAGAATGTGATCGTTGGCCGGCTGATCCCGGCGGGCACCGGCAGCGTCATGAACCGGCTGCGCCAGCTTGCTGCCGACCGCGACCGGCAACTGACCGGCGGCGACGGCGGCGCGGAGGGTCCGCCGGTCGTCAGTTCGATCCCGGCACGGTCCGGCGGCAGCGTGGCAGCGCCGAGCGAAGCGAAGTAACCGGCGGGGATCGGCGCCGGCGACAGATTGTCCGGGATCGGGACAACGCCCCGGTGGCGGACGCGCGCTGCCGGGGGCCGATGCCGATTTGGCCTTGACGACCGATGGGCTGCGCGACTACTTTCGCGGCCTCGCCGACTGAAGCTGGTGGTGGGCCGGACGGTCCAGACGCAGCTTCGCGAGACTCGTTTTGGAAAATCTGAAGCGAGGTTGGCCGCTCCGCCGGCCGGCTTGACGCTTTCCTCTGAAGGGCCCCCGGTGGACCACTTCGGGATGAGTATGACCCGAAGGCAACCGCGGGGATGTCATGTTTTGTAACAGGACCGGTGGAGCCGGAACGGAACCGATGCCAACGATCAATCAACTGGTGCGCAACGCCCGGCAGGCCCCGCGCACGCGCAACAAGGTCCCGGCCATGCAGGCCTGTCCGCAGAAGCGCGGTGTCTGCACACGCGTCTATACGACGACGCCGAAGAAGCCGAACTCGGCGCTGCGGAAAGTCGCGCGCGTTCGCCTGACCAATGGCTTTGAAGTCACCAGCTACATTCCTGGCGTCGGCCACAATCTTCAGGAGCATTCAGTGGTGGTGATCCGCGGCGGCCGGGTGAAAGACCTTCCCGGGGTTCGCTACCATATCATTCGTGGGGTGCTGGACACCAAGGGCGTCGCGAACCGACGCCAGCGGCGTTCGAAATACGGCGCCAAGCGGCCCAAGTAAGAGCTCAAGAGAGATAGAGAGAGGCGAACGATGTCCCGGCGTCGCGCCGCGATCCCGCGGGAAATCCTGCCCGACCCGAAGTACGGCGACACGGTGGTGACCAAGTTCACCAACGGCCTGATGCTTGACGGCAAGAAGTCCGTCGCCGAGCGGATCATCTATGGGTCCTTCGACGTGATTGAGCGCAAGCTGCGCCAGGACCCGATCAAGGTGTTTCATGAGGCGATCGAGAACGTCAAGCCGACGGTCGAGGTGCGGTCCCGACGGGTTGGCGGGGCCACCTATCAGGTCCCCGTGGAGGTTCGCCCGAGCCGGCGGCTGGCGCTGGCAATCCGCTGGATTTCCGACAATGCCCGCAAGCGGTCCGAGACGACGATGGTCGAGCGGCTTGCCGGTGAGCTCATCGACGCTGCCAATAATCGCGGCGCCGCGATCAAGAAGCGTGAAGACACCCACCGGATGGCAGAAGCCAATAAGGCTTTCTCCCATTATCGCTGGTAGCGATACGACCGAGAGATTAAGGACCCTCTCCGATGACCCGCACCACCCCGCTCGACCGCTACCGGAACATCGGCATCATGGCCCATATCGATGCCGGTAAGACCACGACGACGGAGCGCATCCTGTTTTACACCGGACGGTCCCACAAGATCGGCGAGGTGCACGACGGCGCCGCGACCATGGACTGGATGGAACAGG
>CAYVUM010000172.1:0-4347 GCA_964454795.1 uncultured Rhodospirillaceae bacterium | reverse complement strand
TGGATGTGGCGCTGTGGCGCGGCACCGGCCTCGGCGGCGATGCCGAGGGTGATGTGTTCGGTGCCGGCTCAGCGCTCGAAAACCTCACCGGTTCTGCGCACAATGATGTCCTGCGCGGCCACTGGCTCGGGAACGTCCTGGACGGCGGCGGCAGCGACGATCTGCTCACCGGCGGGAGCGGCGATGACACGCTGATCGGAGGTCCCGGCAACGACACGATCGACGGCGGGCCGGACGCCGACACCATCGTCCTCCATTCCGGTCATGGCACCGACCGAATCGAGGGCTTTCTCAGGGGCGCCGATACCTTCGCCCTGGCCGGCCCCCTGACATTCGCCGACCTCACCCTGGGTGCGATCGCCGGTGGAATAACGATTGCTGCCGCCGGCATGGTGCTGGCTGTCGTGCATGACGTGAGCGCCCTTGACGCGAGCGACTTCGTCCTGCTCTGAGGTTGCGGACATCCGCCGTCGACGGGTGCGATCCGGCTGCAGCGGCTCGCCATCGGCAGCGGGAGGCCTACCCCTGTCCCCCCTTCACCGGGACCTGCCGGCGCCTTTGTCCCGCGACGCGGCAGCCGACCTGATGCCCCTCATACCACCGGGCCGGCGAACCGACTTTCGTCGGCCCGGCGGTCAGCACGAAGCCCGCTGCGGCTCGCCCTGCGAAAGCCGGGCGTTCCAGGAGGACGCCCGGCGCCTGAGGGAAAGGCGGCGGGTCCCGTCAGACGCTCGCCGGTATCAGCCCTGATGTTCTGGCCACGCGACCCCACCGGCAAAGGGGGAGTTTTGAGAAATACCCGACCGCCGTTACCGAAAGTGCGCACGCACGGCCAGCGGGGCGATTCGCCACCGAAGCCGCGCCCCGGGCAGCTTCCCGAGGCCGTGCGACGCACAAACGCCACACGCCCGGCAGCGGAGCGGCGACCGCCAATGCCCCCGTTCAGGCCATCACCGGTTAACCCTTGAGTTCCTCTCCAAAAAGGGATACTGGAATCCGCTAGTCCAAGTCAGGCGATCTTATCACAGAAACAAACGATCCGGCCGTTCAACGGACCGCGTCAGAGTGGAGCCTGCGAGTATGACTGTCGTCCGTCCTGCTGCGAACTGGTCATCGACGGCCGGGCGTTCCCCGAGCCGACAGGCTCCGCCGGTTTTGCCGGTCCGCGGTCGGCTCATCCGGCAGGTGCCGCCACCTCCGGGGAGGCTCGGATCCCCTTGGTGGGCACCGCCTGGCAGGTCAGCCGCTTGCAGCCGTGTGCGAAACCGCCGCACCTCGAATCTCACCCACCTCTTCCGCAGCGTCTGCCGGGGACCGTCCGGATCCGGGCGCGCTCCTTCGGCGGCCACCGGACCTCCGCAAACTGGTTGACCCTTCCCGGAAGGCCTTTCAGGCTTGTGGAAAAGCGATCTTCTCGTCACGCGACATGACGCGGCTCACAGAGCGCCTGCCGAACGAGCTTGAAAGTACCGGGTTGTTTCGTCTTGCAAAACCCACGCTTAGAGTCGGGGAGCGCTGAAGACGCAAGAGATTTCGCTACTGCGCTGAAATCGCCGGAGAATGACATCGCCGGCCGCATTGACCGGGTCATGTCAGCATCCTCTCTACCTGCTACCCAACTACAGCTTTCACTCTGATTTGCCCGATGCTTTCACTGTGATGACGCCTTGTGCCTTTCCCTCGTCGGTTATGCCGCGCACCGCGCATCCTTAGGTTCACGTTTTATGCTCGATGCTTTTTCTTCTTACAGTCCACTGCGATTTAGCACGATACCTACAACGGACCTGTATTTTCTAAACGCCTGCCGACATTGGATCAGGACCCGGCCCACGTCTCTCGCCCCTCTTCGCCAGCTCGGCGTCAACACATTCGTTTCGGATGCCCAGATTGTCGTCTGCCGGTATGACACCCCTGGATTGGTGCGGCGCGCTCTGGACGATAGCCGTCGCCGGCTGATCTATGTCATCGACGACGATCTCTGGGCGGCAGAAGACGACGCAACTCTGCCCGACCGATATCGACGCCGGCTGATCAAGCTACGTGAGGGGCAACATCGCGCGCTTGTGGATCGTGCGGATACCATCGTCGTTTCGTCCTCCAGGCTCGCCGAGAGATACACGGCTCAGAAAAGGGTGGTTGCTCTCGATCCCCATTGGTCTGATCCGTTTGCAGACGCCTCTCATTTTGAAACGCTGGACGCACGGTCGGTAATTAGAGTCGGATATCTTGGCACTGCAAGCCACGCGGCAGATCGTGCCTTTGCCGCTACAGTCATTGAAAATCTGCTCTCAACCGACGACCGTGTTATTGGAACAATGGTGGGAACAGCCAATGTCTCCAGCACTCTGCTCCGCCACAAACGTTTTCAGATTCTTCAACCCAGTAGCTGGCCGAGATATCGGGCTCGTATTCAGCGGATCCGTCTCCATATCGCTCTCTATCCCCTGATGTGTACACCCTTTAATCGATGTCGTTCGCGCAACAAGCAAATCGAACACGCCGTGGTCGGCGGCGTCGGTATATACAGCCCCCAATGGGATTTCGCAGAGCAGATCAAAATGGATGGAGCCGGCCTCGTCGTTGACATTTGCCCGAACACATGGGTGGAGACGGTACAGAGGGCGATAGCCTCGCCGAAACGATTAAAACAAATTCAGAATACGGCGCGCACTGTCGCGATGCGCGTCAACGATCCGGCTCGGCAACACCAATTCTGGTTGAGTTCGTTAAATGTCTAATCAAGGGGGCTGTCCCTTCCGGTCCCACATGCCGCGTGCGTCGGGCCCGATATCGCGGCCTGTTCCCAGGCCAGTAACGAGCGTGTCGAGTTTCGGCGCTGCGCGGGGCCTTCTCCTCCCGACACTCCGGCGGCGCTCCCGAGCGCCGCGGCGCTCAGCCCTTCGCGTCCTGGCAAATGCACAGAAAGCCGCTGTTCAAGCGGCAGGCTGCTCACCTGCCGTGCAACGCGGGGATCGGCGCCAAGCCGTCATCCGTCCGGGGCGCCCTGTCGCCCCTCGATGCGGGTGGCGAACGCCCATGGTGCTTCCAAAAATTTACCGCATTTGTATTTTTGCTTACACAGCACGTGCGCACCGGACCCGGTCAAGACCACCCCCCTCTCGTAAAGGTCCCTGTCTGCGCCGACCCGCTCTTGTTGGCTGCTCCTCGGGTCGTTCAGTTGCTGGCGTCTTGCGGCTGGAGGCTTATGGGCAGGCATTCCCGGCTTCCTGTCCGCATCCTGTTCTTCCGTTTTCGATGCCAGGCTGGTTCAACCGACCGGCGCAGGTCGATCGGATCCTTCGCTTGGTTCCCAGGCAAAGGATCGGTCGATCTCCACCGCTCTTGTTCCTGTGGTTCGATTCAGCTGACCGTTGGGACTCATCCCTCAGCATCGAACCACGAGCCCTTTTGGTTTGCCGATCGTAAAAGGACCATTCCGGATGCGACGATTGAAAACGATTTATTCTTTTTTCAAGAAAAGCATCACACGCCGTATGCGTCATGCTTTGTCTACCTCGCCTCTCCTGGATCCCGCTAGTGGCGCTGTCCTTGGATACATCGATCGCGGCACGCTTCACAATGGCATATATGAACTTGAAGGCTGGACCATATCGAGCCACCTCTACGTTGAAAGCGGCAGCCACACCACGGCGCTGCTCCCTTCGATTCTCCGTCATGACGTCACTTCCCTTCATCACCTTCCGCCTGATATCAATACGGGTTTCGTCGTCAGCGTTCCATATTCACCGACGCTCCGTTTTTTTCAGAAATGCGGCTCCTCCGATCAAACACCCCCATATCCCGTCTCTCCATTATTTGTTTATCATCCACCTTGGAGACTGTTTTTTTCGGCAACACTACGCTTTTTTGGCGACCTAATCTCTCGGTTGCCGGCCCGTTCTGACGACCTGCTACGCTTTCTCATTTTCAACGATGCGATTGCAGGCCGCCGCATCGATGAGGCCGTAAACCCCAGCGCCCGCAACAGCGTGCCTGTTTTGACAGACACCGTTTTCCGTTCCGCCCGAAAACCTCTGGAGCCGGTCGGATGCAACGAGGTTATTTGTGTCATCGTACCTATCTATAATGCACTTTCGCTGTTAAAAACATGTTTGCAACGCGTTATCGAACACACTGACTTGCCTTTTTTTCTGATCTTGATTGATGATTGTTCGACTGACTCCAATGTTCGACCGTGGCTCCGGCGTTGGATCGATGACATTGACCTCCCTGAGCATTTACAGGCCATTCAGCTCATCGAAAACGCTGAAAATCTTGGTTTCGTACAGTCCGTCAATAAGGCATTTTCTCTCGCTCGTGGCTATCACGTTGTTATCCTGAACACAG
>CAYVUM010000171.1:0-4517 GCA_964454795.1 uncultured Rhodospirillaceae bacterium | reverse complement strand
GCCTCGCTCGGGTGGTTGATCCGACGCCAGGAGATGTCGGTGACGTGGAGCAGGCCATCGACACCGCCGAGGTCGATGAAGGCGCCGTAGTCGGTGATGTTCTTGACGACCCCTTCGAGGATCTGGCCCTCCTTGAGGTTGGCGATCAGCTCAGAGCGGGCTTCGGCGCGGGTCTCTTCGAGGACGGCACGGCGGGAAACGACGATGTTGTTGCGGGTCCGGTCCATCTTGAGAATCTGGAACGGCTGCGGTGTGTTCATCAGCGGCGTGACATCGCGGACCGGGCGAATGTCAACCTGGCTGCCCGGCAGGAAGGCGACGGCCCCGGACAGGTCGACGATAAAGCCGCCCTTGACCCGCCCGAAGATGCTGCCGGTGACCCGCTCGCCTTTCTTGAATGCCTGCTCCAGTTGCGTCCAGGCCTCCTCGCGCCGGGCCTTCTCGCGGCTGAGCAGAACGACACCGTCCTTGTCCTCGTAACGCTCGACGAAGACATCCACTGTTTCCCCCGCCTGGAGGGTCGACGGCTTGCCCGGCGGCGCGAATTCTTTGAGCGGGATCCGCCCTTCCGATTTCAGGCCGACATCGATGACCGCCATATCGTTTTCGACCTTCACGACCCGTCCGCGCACGACCCGGCCTTCGAAGCCTTCGCTCGGGCTCAGCGATTCATCGAGGAGGCTCGCAAAATCCTCACGGGTTGGTGCGGCGGTCTCAGTGGTCGGTTCGGTGGCGGTAGCAATCATGTTGTTCAGCCTCAAAGGTTCAATACGGTCCTTGCGGGCGCCGGCAGGCGAGGCTCCGGCCGCCAACCCGGGACGGGACGCGCCGTCCTGCGGCTGATCACCTGCGACCCGTCGGCAACGCCCGAGCACGATCTGCGGTCATCGGCACAACCCCCTTCCCCGGTCACGAACCACGCTCTTCCAATGCAACGACGCCCGGGCAGCGGGTCCGGGCGATTTCGATCGCAGCATGAAAGACCTGGTCCGCGTCAAGGTCGCTGGTGTCGATCACAACCGCGCCCTCCGCAGGATGCAGCGGCGCCGCGCTGCGGTTGCGATCGCGCGCATCCCTGACCTGCATGTCCCGCAAGACATCTCCCTCTATAACGTTCAGTTTCCGGGCCTGCAACTCTTTAACCCGTCGCCGGGCCCGGACATCCGCGGAGGCGGTCACGAACAGCTTGAGGTCGGCAGAAGGGCAAACCACGGACCCGATATCGCGGCCATCGAGGACGACCCCCGCCGTGCCCGGCGGCGGTTTCAATGCGAACGCCCGCTGACGGGCGACGAGCACTTCGCGCACAGCGGCAATCGCCGCCACCTCTGAAGCCGCGGCGGCCGTGGCCTCGTCGCGGAGGTCTGCCCGGCTCAGATCCTCAAAGCGAAAGGCTTTGGCGGCGGCGACGGCCGCTTGGGGATCGCCCGGGTCGCCCCCGGCCTCAAGCACCGCAAGGCCGGCGGCCCGGTACATCAAACCCGTATCAAGGTAAGCAAGGCCGAAATGCTCGGCCAGTCGGCGGGCCAGGGTGCCCTTGCCCGCGGCCGCCGGGCCATCAACGGCAATGACCAGATGACTGCGGTTCATGGCCCGGTCATTGGCGTGAAACGGCAGCCGAGGCTGGTCATCAGCTCGGCAAAGCCGGGAAAACTGGTGGCGATCGGCCGCGCATCGTCGACGATGACCGGTTGCATGCTCGCCGCGCCCAGAACCAGAAACGCCATGGCGATGCGATGGTCGAGGCCGACCGCCACCGTAGCGCCGCCCGTTGGCGGTCGGCCGGTGCCGTGAACGGTGAGGCTGTCCGGCCCCTCCTCGACCCGGACCCCGCAGGCGCTGAGCCCGGAGGCCATCGCCGCCAGCCGGTCGCTCTCCTTCACCCGCAGCTCGGCAAGGCCGGTCATCCGGGTCGCGCCCTCGGCAAAGGCCGCTGCGACCGCCAGAATCGGAATCTCATCGATCATCGCCGGGGCGCGCTCCGGGGGCACCTCGAGGCCGCGAAGCGGCCCGGCGCGGACCACCAGATCGGCCTGCGGCTCGCCGCCCGCCTCTTCGCCGGCGAGCATTTCGATGTCCGCGCCCATGTCGCGCAGGGTCACGAACAGTCCGGTCCGCAGCGGATTGACCCCGACCCGCCGGATCGTCACCCGGGAGCCGGGGACGATCAGCGCGGCGACCAGAGGAAATGCCGCCGACGACGGATCTCCCGGGACCACCACCGGTGTTGCAACCAGCTCCGGTTGACCGATGAGGGTGATCCGCCGGCCGCTGCCGGCTGTCGCTTCGCTTTGCACGGATGCGCCGAAGCGGCCCAGCATCCGCTCACTGTGATCGCGCGAGGGATAAGGCTCGGTCACTGAGGTTTCTCCCGGCGCCGCGAGACCGGCAAGAAGAACCGCCGACTTGACCTGGGCCGAGGCGACCGGCGAGAGGTAGTCGATCGGCAGGGGATTGGCAGCGCCGGTCACGGCGAGCGGCAGACGGTTGCCGTCCCGGGCCACGAAGCTGGCGCCGACCCGCTGCAGCGGCTCGATGATCCGGGCCATCGGCCGCCGCCGAAGGGACGCATCGCCGGTGAAGAAGCAGGTGATCGGTTGACCGGCCGCCGCACCGATCAGCAGGCGCGCCGCCGTGCCGGCATTGCCCATGTCGAGGACGTCCGCCGGCTCCCGGAGGCCGCCAACACCGACGCCACGCACCGACCACACCCCGTCATCGTTGTGGATCCGCGCGCCGAAGGCGCGTGCGGCTGCGACAGTCGCCTGAACGTCCTCGCTGTCCAGCAGTCCGGTGACCCGGGTCTCGCCGACCGCAAGCAGGCCCAGCATCACCGCGCGGTGGGAAATCGACTTATCGCCGGGCACCGATACCGTGCCGGAGAGCACCTCAGCGCGGGCCGACTCAAGAGCGGTCATCGCTCGCCGTTCAGCGGGCGGCAGCGGGACGGGGCGGGCGCGCCCCGCCGTCCGGATCGCGCTCGCCGGCATCGGGCGCGGGACCGCACGTCTTCAGCGCGCTGGGAAAGTCGGGCCGGTTCATGACGATTTGGTTTTGACAGCGCCAGGCCCCCGTGGCAAGTGCAACGCCATGGGGGCTTGGCGTTCTGGACGCCAACGCCCTGGATTTCGGGGAGATACGTCTTGGGCAAACCCGAATGGGGGACCAAACGGACCTGTCAGAACTGCGGTGCGCGGTTCTACGACCTGGGCCGCGAGCCGATCACCTGTCCAGTTTGCAGCACGGTGCTCGATCCTGAGCGTCAGATCCGGCCGCGCCGGGGTGGACGGTCTGAGGCACCGGCTGCCGCGGTGCCGGCCGTGGTGGTCGACGAGACCGAGGCTCTGGACGAGACCGTCGACATCGAGGCGGATGTGGAGGAGGAGAGCGACGATGTTGCCATCGCCGATGACAACAGCGACATCGAGGCCGGCGAAGAGGTTAGCGAGCTCGACTCCTCTGAGGAGGACGAGGACCTGATCGAGGACACCTCGGAGCTTGGCGAGGACGACGACGACATCGGCGAGGTGATCGAGCACATTGACGACGACCTCGGCGAGAAGGGCTGATCGCGGGAGGGCCCGCCTGGGCTGTCGCGGCCGTTCGTCGGCATGGACAGCGCTGACAAGTTCCGCTAGAAAACTGGGTCTTCGCGGGCCTGATCCCAACCGTCCGCGTCGGACTCACGCCGGATCCATGCCAGATCCACGCCAGATCCACGCCAGACCGGGGCCGTAGCTCAGTTGGGAGAGCGCTACAATGGCATTGTAGAGGTCAGGGGTTCGATTCCCCTCGGCTCCACCAGGGTCTTGCAAAGACCTTCATCACCGGCTCAATGGTTCCGCGAGGGGCTCGGGTGCGGAAATCTTCGTCCAGCTTTCACCGGCCAGCCCAACCCCGACGGCGGTGTGCCGGCGCCTGAGGGCGGTGCGATGAGAGCCGGTGGTCAAACACTCAGCGCCGAAGACGTGATCGTTGCCCTCGGCCTTCAGCCGCATCCGGAAGGCGGCCACTTCCGTGAAACCCATCGCAGCAAAGCCGGGCCCGGCGAACGGGCCGCTATCTCACAGATCTACTATCTGCTTGCGGCCGGCGAGGTCTCGGCCTGGCACCGGATCGATGCGACGGAAATCTGGCACAGCTATGCGGGCGCGCCCTTGCGCCTGACCATGGCCGGCCCTGCTGGCGATCTGTCAACCATCATCCTCGGAGGCGATCTCACCGCCGGTGAGTGCGCCTGCGCTGTGGTACCCCCGGGCGCCTGGCAGTGCGCGGAAAGCCTCGGGGCGTGGTCTCTGGCCGGTTGTACCGTTGCGCCGGCATTTGAGTTCGCGGGGTTTGAACTCGCGCCGCCCGGATGGACTCCGGTCTGAGCCGGTCCAGAAGCCGCGCCGCGGCGCCGGGCGGCCGCGACAGGCGACCATCAGGGGCCGCTCCGCCGGCGGCAGGCATCAGGATTGACATGCTCACGGCGGCTCCCCCATGTCTCTCAGGCTGCGGGTGCGGTGGCGCGCCTC
>CAYVUM010000170.1:0-4576 GCA_964454795.1 uncultured Rhodospirillaceae bacterium | reverse complement strand
CTCGTCAGGCTCATAACCTGAAGGTCGCAGGTTCAAATCCTGCCCCCGCAACCAATTCAGCCCGTAACTTCAATAAGTTACGGGCTTTCTGATTCTTGCGCGCCGCAGTAGCGCCGGCCCGGGGTAGCACCGTGGTAGCAAGCGGGAGCAAAGCCCTGCGCAAGGATGCGTAATTGGCGCCGACCGCGCGCGCTGCTCCGCGGTCGCCCGATCGCGTGCCGACTGTCCACCGACGGCGCCGCGCAATCCCCCCTGATCACTCCGATCCGATCGAAAGGTCCGGTCATAAGGCCGGTCCCGTGGCCCACGCCGGCGTAGCCCGTTTGCAGGGTTTTCGATATCTTCGGCCGAAGAGCGACCAGAAAGCCTCGCGCGGGGGGCCAGGGTGACCGAAGCTGCCGACGTCTTCCTCAGCTACAGCCGCAACGATCCGGACGCGGCCGCGCTGTTGCGTGCGCAGCTGGAACGCGCCGGGCTCGGCGTCTTCAAGGACGACATGAGCATCCGCGAGGGCGAGCTCTGGCTCGACAAGCTGCAGGCGGCGGTGGACGGCTGCGGCGCCTTCGTCGTGCTCATCGGCCGCGACGGGGTGCGGCGGTGGATCGGCGCCGAGACCCAAGCGGCGCTCGGCCGCCATTTCGGGCCGCATGACGATGCCGAGCGCCTGCCGATCTTCCCCATCCTGCTCGGCGACACCCAGCCCGAGACGCTGCCGGCGTTCCTGCGGCTGTTCCAGGCGACGCGCTGGCCCGGCGACACGCCGCTGCCGGACACGCTGATCGAGAGCATCCGCGAGAAACGGATCCTTGCCGACACGGCCGCCACCTTCGAGGGCTGCCCGTTCGTCGGCCTCGATGCCTTCCGCATCGACCAGGCCAACCTGTTCTTCGGCCGGCAGAAGGAGACGCTGGACGCACTCGCCTGCTTCGACCGCCGCCCCGGCGCTCCGACGGTGCGCTGGCTGGAGATCACCGGCAGCTCCGGCTCCGGCAAGTCGTCGCTGATGTGTGCCGGCATCCTGCCGCTGGTCGACCAGGGCTGGCTCTGGCCGCGCACCGGCTTCGCGCACTGGCGCCGGATCGGCCCGCTGATGCCGGGCGCCCATCCGGTGGAGATGCTGGCCGAAAGCCTGCACCGGGCCTTCGGCGGCGGTACGGGCGAGCGCTATCACGCCCTGCAAGCGGACGACCGTGCCCTCGCCTGGATGCTTCGGGATAACCGGCCTGACGACGACACCGCGTTCCTCCTCGCCGTCGACCAGTTCGAGGAACTGTTCACCTTCGCCGATGCGGACGAACGGCAGCGGTTCGACCGGCTGCTCGCCGCGGCGCTGGACGATGCCGACTGCCCGCTGTTCGTCATCTCGACGGTGCGCGCCGACTTCCTCGACCGCTTCGACGACCTGCCACGCCTGGCCGCGGTGCAGAACCGCGTCGGCCGGTCCTGGAAGCTGCCGCCGATCGGCGCCGAGGGGCTGCGCGAGATCATCGACGGCCCGGCCCGGCTCGCCGGCCTCGACGTGAGCGAGGTGCGCGAAGCCATGGTCCGGGAGGCGGAGGACGAGCCGGGGGCGCTGCCGCTGGTCGAGAACGCGCTCAACTGGCTGTGGGAGAAGCGCACCGACGGCCGGCTGAGCGGCCGGCTGCTGAGCGAGCAGGGCGGCATCGCCGGCATCTTGAGCCGGTGCGCCGACGATCTGCTCGCGGGGTTCGATCCGCGCTCGCGCGACCGGGCGCTGGAGCTGCTGTTCCGGATGGTGCTGATCGATCCCGAGGGCCGGCGTCACACCCGCCGGCGCATCCCGCTGGCCGAGGCGATCGCGATCGCCGGCGGCGGCGAGCGCGGCCACGAGCTGGTCGACCGCCTGGCCGGCCGGCGCCTCCCCGGCGGCGGCGCGCGGCACGGGCCATTGCGGCTGATCACCGTCACCGAGGACGCGGGCGACGGCGCGCCGGCGGCGCGGCAGGATCGCTGGGTCAACCTGATCCACGAGACGCTGATCCGCAGCAAGGGCGTGGATGCCACCGGCACGCCGCAGCCCTACTGGCCGACGCTGTGGACCTACATCGAGAAGAACAAGGAGCGGGCGGCGCGGCGCGAGCGGCTGCAGCTGATGGCGCGCGAGTGGAAGGACCGCCGGGGACTCTCCCGTTTGGCCGGGCTGGCCGGCTGGTCGGCGCTGTTCGGCTTCCGCGGACTGGCGGCACCGGGCAGTCTCGAACGGCGCTATCTGGGCTGGAGCCGCGGGCGTGCCGTGGTCGAGATCGTGGTCCTCACCGCGGTCGCCGGCGTCGTCGGCGAGAGCGTCGCGTGGGCGATGCGGATCGGAGCGCCGCGGGAGGCGGTGATGGAACGCTGGGCCTACACGCTGCACATCGCGAGGCCGCCGCTGCCCGAATTGGTTCCCGTCGGGAAAGGCGACTTCGACATGGGGAGCAAAGAAGGCCCAGCGGCTGATTACCTTTTGGATCCACGTCCCGTCCATCCGGTGGAGATCAAGCAGCCGTTCGACATGGGCAAGTACGAGGTGACGTTCGCGGAGTGGGATGCCTGTGTCGCCGACGGTGGCTGCGACTACCGCCCCGCCGATCAGGGCTGGCACCGCAAGACGCGCCCGGTGATCAACGTCTCGTGGGACGATGCGCAGTTTTATGTGGCTTGGTTGAGTCAACGAAAAAAAACGAAGTGTAACCTGCCGAGCGAGGCGCAATGGGAATACGCGGCTCGTGCCGGCACCAAGACCAATTTTGCAGTGCCGGCGCCGTTGGGAAGCGACGATATCGCTGGGCGGGAGCTCGCCAACTGTGAAGGTTGTGGGGGCTACTGGGACGAGCAGAACCGCACCGCCCCGGTCGGCAGCTTCCCGCCCAACGACTGGAAACTCCATGACATGCACGGCAATGTCTGGGAGTGGGTCGAGGATGCCGCTTACAAGAACTACAACGGGGCACCGGACGATGGGACGCCATGGTTACCACCGGAAGGTGTTGAGGACCCTCCCCGTGTGCTTCGCGGCGGGTCCTGGAACAGCGACCCGGGCGGCGCGCGCGCGGCCGGCCGCCTCGGGTTCACCCCGGGCTTCCGGCTCAACTACCTCGGGTTTCGTGTGGTGTGTTCGTCCCCATCTTCTGACCACTGACCCCTGACAAGCGGCGCAGCAGCGCCGCTTCGAATTTTTTTGACGTTTCCCGTGGTTCACTGCCGTTCCGTTTCGATGCGGAGCGGGCGGATGCGGACCTTGGTGGCCTGCACCACGGTGTGGTGACCCGTCAGGCGGTCTCCGAACTTGGCGAGAACCATCGCGACGCGAGGACCGACGAGGTGTCTCTGCTCCGGCGGAATACGAACCAGAACCAGTCCAGGCACCCGGTGCTGCTGGCGCAGGCCGAGGTCGCCGAAGTCCTTGTCCGCCGTGACCAGCAACCGATCCTGTTCCGTCGCCAACCGCATCACCCGGATGTCGTCGGCGCTGGGCTCGATCTCCTGGACCAGGACGACGTCATGCCCGGCCGCCCGCAGGACGACGGCCAGTCCGACCTCGACGCATTCGTCGATGAGCAGACGCACCGTCCCAGCTTAGCCGTAGACCACGTCCTCGTCGGCGAGATAGTCAGCGGCGAAGGCCTGGGCGGCATGGATGTCGTCGACCGTGAGGCGGGGGTGGTCTCCGATGATCTCCTCGGCGGTCATTCCGGCCCCCAGCTTGCGCAAGACAAGCTCGACCGGGATCCGGGTGCCGCGGATCACCGGCTTCCCCCGCATCACGCGGGGATTGATCTCGATGCGATCGTGCATGGCCATGACCTCACGGAAAACCCAGTCATCATCGTAACCGATCCGGCGCGCCCCGATCCAGTCGCCTGTCGTCCGGAGCCTGTCGTCCGGGATCCGCTGGGGATCCGTCCACTGACCCAGTCGGTGCAGAGCGCCCACCCCCCACGATGGGAGGTCGGGGTATTCGGACGGGGCGTCGTGCGCTATCTTGCGTGTTGCCGGCCTTGCTGCCGGTGGGGCCGCCCGTTGATCTGCTCCCCGTGTGCTTCGCGGCGGGTCCTGGAACAACACCCAGGACGACGCGCGCGCGGCCAACCGCTTCAGGGGCTACCCGGACAGCCGGTTCAGCAACATCGGGTTTCGTGTGGTGTGTTCGTCCACGTCTCGCCGATCCTTCCCTGGCCCGGCGTCCAGAGGCGCCGGGCGGGCGTCCAACAGCCGACCTCGGTGATGCACTCGCCGGACAGCCTGTCGAACCCGGCATCGGTGTCGGCTTGCAGGAAGCCCGAGGGGGTCGCGAGGTGGCGGGCCGGCCGCCCGGCCCTCCGGTCCGGCGAATCGAAGAACGCCGCCGCCTGCGCTCTGCGATCGGCGACCGTTCACCGGCCGATGTGGAGCGCATGGCGGCCTGACCCGTCCACTTTTTCGGGGCAAGATCACCTTGCCCATGGCTGACCGGGTGACCACGTCCGCGAGGTGTGAATGTGGAAGTGGATCAGCATGGGCGCATCGTGGGCCCCTTCGCGAGTGGATCGGATCCTTCGCCTGGTTCCCAAGCGGATGATCGGTCGATCCACTCAAT
>CAYVUM010000169.1:4398-4698 GCA_964454795.1 uncultured Rhodospirillaceae bacterium | reverse complement strand
GGGGAAATGCAAAACCGGCCGGAGGCGGTCGAGACGCCGCCGGCCGGTCCGGCTGATTGGCTCCGGAGGAGGGATTCGAACCCCCGACCAAGCGGTTAACAGCCGCTTGCTCTACCGCTGAGCTACTCCGGATCAAGGTTGCCCGGGTCGAACCTGGAGGCGCGGACCGGACTCGAACCGGTGTACACGGCTTTGCAGGCCGCTGCGTAGCCACTCCGCCACCGCGCCACTCGTACGCCCCACTCGAGACGCGGATGCCCGATGGCGCAATACGGATATTTAACGCTCGCTGCGCATTCG
>CAYVUM010000169.1:0-4388 GCA_964454795.1 uncultured Rhodospirillaceae bacterium | reverse complement strand
GCCGCTGCGTAGCCACTCCGCCACCGCGCCGCCCCAAGCGGTTGCCCGACCCCGGCGCCGAAAAGTATAAGCCGTGGCGCCGGGGGTCAAGCGACCGCGCGTTTGCACCCGCGAGTCCGCCCGCCCAAGCTTCGCCCCTGCCGCCCCGGGCGACGAAGTCCCAGGGTCACGAACCGCCTCGCAACTCTGAGGGATTGCGGCCGTTGTGCCCGGCTTGCCGGCCCACTATACGGTACGCTTTGCCACGGTACGCTTTGCCGGTGCCGGCGTCGGGCCGCGGTGTGTAGCGCCGGGCTGTGGCCCGGTCCGGCAAGCGCTCGCGTGAGACGACTGTTTTAAGGGAACCAAGTCCCATGGACTATGCCGCCGCCCGTGCCGCAATGGTGGAAAACCAGTTGCGGGTCAATCAGATCGCCGATCCGGCGGTGATCGAGGCGATGGCTGCCGTGCCCCGTGAGGCGTTCGTGCCGGCGCACCTGCGCGGCATTGCCTACGTGGACGAGGACCTGCCGCTCGGCAATGGCCGCTATCTGATCGAACCGCTGGTGCTTGCGCGTCTGCTGCAGGCGGCGGCGGTGGAGGAGGGCGAACCGGCGCTGGTGATCGGCGATGCGAGCGGCTATCCGGCCGCTGTCCTCGCGCATATGGGCGCGGAGGTGGTCGTGGTCGAGTCCGATGCGGCGGCCGTCGCAGGGGTTGCCGCGACTGTCGCCGGCCTCGGTCTCACCCATATCAGTGTCCGCCACGGGCCGCTGACCGAAGGCGTCCCCGACGCGGCGCCCTTTGCAGTGATTCTGTTCGCCGGCGCGGTGCTCGCCGTTCCCGGGGCGATTTTCGACCAGTTGGGCGAGGACGGCCGGCTGGTGGCGGTGATCGGCGCCGGCCCGGCAATGGGTCAGGGAATGCTCCATACGCGGGCGAGCGGAGTGATCTCGCGGCGGCCGGTTTTCGACGCGGCGACACCATTATTGCCAGGTTTCGAGCCCAATCCGTCCTTTGTGTTCTGAGCGAAGGGCAACGGCGCCGGTCACCTTCGCGCCCATCCGGGCTGGTGTTTTCCCGGATGCTGTTGCACCGCTCCCGCACCTGCCGGCCACACTGTGTCCCGCAGGACCAATTACGGTTGACCGGTCATCGGCGTTTTGTTCCAACGTTCGCGTGCGCCGGTTCTTTTGCGCATTGGGGAGATCGGACAATGGCGCCTCGCTTACGGAATGAGTTCGGCGGTGTGGCGGCCGCGCCGCGGGTCGGCCGCGGGGTGTTTCTGGCGTTAACAACCGCGCTTGGGCTGTCCGGGCCGGGGATCGCGGATGCCGCGACCCTCATGGAGGCGCTGGCGACGGCTTATACCACCAACCCGACGCTGCAGGCCGAACGGGCAGCGCTTCGCCAGGTTAACGAAGGCGTCCCTCAGGCCCTGTCCAACTGGCGCCCGCAGCTGGAAGCTTTCGGTCAGGTTGGACAGGCCAGCCGAAACATCCGCGGCGCACCTGACCAGACGCTCACGCCGCGCGAAGTCGGCGTGCGGGTCATCCAGCCGCTGTACCGCGGCGGCCGGACGCTCGCGGCAACCCGGGCGGCCGAAAACTCGGTGCTCGCCGGGCGCAACCGCCTCACCGCCGTTGAACAGCAAATTCTCTTCGATGCCGTCTCGGCGTACATCAACGTGCTCGCTGCCGAAGCGGTCCTCGAGTTCGAGATCCAGAACGAGCAACGATTGATTCGCTTTCTGGAAGCGACCCGGGACCGGTTCGAGGTGGGCGAAGTGACCCGGACCGATGTGTTCCAGGCTGAAGCGCGGCTCGCGCGGGCAACGGCTGACCGGGTGCGGGGGGAAGGCGATCTGGCCGCCACCCGGGCGACCTATCAACAGGTGATTGGCGAGGCGCCGCGGGACCTCGTGCTCCCGGAGGTGCCCGGGGACCTGCCCACCACCGTTGAGGAAGCGATCCAGGCGGCCGTCGACCGCAACCCCGCGGTGCTGGCCGCCGAGTATGACGAACGGGCGTTTCGCGATACGGTCGATGAGGTTCGTGGCGAACTGCTCCCGTCTCTCGAACTGCGCGGCGAGGCCGGGCGAGCCATCGAATTCACCAATGATGATTCGCGCCTGGACAACTATGAGGCGACCGTCAACCTCACCGTGCCGCTTTATCAGTCGGGCGCTGTCTATTCCCGGCTGCGCCAGGCCAAGCAGGCCGTGACCGAGAGCCTCAATGCCCTCGACCAGTCGCGCCGCGATGCCCGGGAACTGGCGACCCAGGCTTGGAACGATCTGCAGGCCGCCTCGGCCCAGGTGGCGGCATTCACCACCGAGGTCCGCGCCAACGAGGTTGCTGTCGAAGGGTCGGAACGGGAGCAGGCGGTCGGGACCCGGACCGTCCTCGACGTCCTCGACACCCAGCAGGACCTGCTCGAATCGCAGCGCAGCCTGGTCGAGGCCCGCCGGGACGAGCTGCGCGAAGCGTTCAGGCTGAAGGCAGCCGTGGGCAACCTCACCGCCGCCGAACTCGGCCTCGCCGTTGATTTTTACGATCCGCTGAATCATTACGAGAATGTCCGCGGCCGCTGGTTCGGGGTCTCGAGTCCCGGCGATGTCACCGACACTGAAGGTTCGGAGTCCGGCCGCTGAGGCGCCAGAGCGTCCGGATCTTCGGCCGGGACCGGCGCCGCCTTCGCGGCGATCGGCCATATTTTCGCCAAGTGTGCCCTTGACCTGGATCGGGGGTTGCGGGCTCAATGGTTCTATGAAGAAAACGCGCCTGAGCCGGTGCCCGATGCCGAGCCCGATCGAGCCGTGAACGAACCGCCCGATCCTTCCCGTCCGCGGTCCGCAGACCGAAACGATGAAACGCCGTCGCCCGTACCGGCTGACGCCGAGCCGTCGATGGAAGACATTCTCGCTTCAATCCGCGAGATCCTGGCCGAAGACGGCGAGGCGGGCAGCGACGAGGAGGGAGCCGCGCAGCCTCCCGCGGGGGGTGGCCGGAACCCACCGCCTCAGGCAGACGCGACGGCCGAGAGCGACAGCGGCGGGCGGTCCCAGGAGGACATCGACTCACTGTTCGATTCTCCGTCAGACGCGCCGGCGACGGCGCCCGGGCCCGTCCCACCGCCGGCAGCGGCGCCGACGGACGAGCCGTGGATGCCGCCGGGGCTGGAGGCCGAGCCGTCCCCGGGCGATCCGTCGTTGTCCCGGGAGGCGGCGGTACTCGACCTCACCCCGGCCATGCAGGTGCGGCCGGGCGCGGTCGTCTCCTCGCCGACAGCGGCAGCATCCACCGACGTTCTGGCCCAACTGGCCAAGGCGATCCTTGACCGCCGGGACATGGCCGTCGGCGCCCAGTCGGCCACCCTCGAGGGCATGGTCCGGGAGATGCTGCGACCGCTGCTCAAGGAATGGCTCGACCGCAACCTTCCCTACCTGATCGAGCGACTGGTCAAGCGCGAGATCGACCAGATGATCAACCGCGCCGAGCGGCTTGAGGATTGACGCCTGACCGGGCAGGCGGTTAACAACCGCCGCCGGGAGCCCCGCATCATGCTGGTGGTCTTGAAGTCGCTCCGCCGGACCGGATCCGGTGCGGGCCGGTTTATCGTGGAGCGCGACGGCCATGCTCGACAAGACGTTCGACCCCCGGGAGATCGAGTCCCGCCTGTACCGGCAGTGGGAGGAGGCCGGCGCCTTCGCCTGTGGCGACCGTCCGGGCGCCGAACCGTACACGATTGTCATCCCGCCGCCGAATGTGACCGGCAGCCTGCACATGGGTCACGCGCTCAACAACACCTTGCAGGACATCCTGATCCGGTTCCGGCGGATGCAGGGGCGCGAGACCCTGTGGCAGCCCGGCACGGACCATGCGGGCATCGCGACCCAAATGGTCGTCGAGCGCAAACTGGAGAAGGAGGGCCTCACCCGCCACGACCTGGGTCGGGACGCACTGATCGAGCGGATCTGGGCCTGGAAAGCCGAGTCCGGCGGCACGATCATCAACCAGCTGCGCCGCCTCGGGGCGAGCTGCGACTGGTCGCGGGAACGCTTTACCATGGACGAGGGTCTGTCCCGGGCGGTCCGCCGTGTCTTCGTCAGCCTCTACAAACAGGGCCTGATCTACCGGGACAAGCGCCTGGTCAACTGGGACCCGCTGCTGCACACGGCGATCTCCGACCTGGAGGTGGACCAGCGGGAGGTCCAGGGCCACCTTTGGCACGTCCGCTATCCGCTGGCCGGGGACTCCGGCCGGTGCATTGTCGTCGCGACAACCCGGCCGGAGACCATGCTGGGCGACCCCGCCGTTGCCGAGCAACCCGACGCTACCCGCTATGCCGACCTGGACGGCCGGGACTACATTCTGCAGATAGTCGACAGACCGATCCCGATCGTCGCC
>CAYVUM010000168.1:0-5286 GCA_964454795.1 uncultured Rhodospirillaceae bacterium | reverse complement strand
CTCTAGAATGAGCATTCAGTCTGGACTACCCCGCGGGGGCCCGTCAGCCTTCCCTTCCGACCCTTCGGATTATCGTTGATAGGTTTATATTGTATATGCTATGATTGCAATATTTATTAAAGGTCTTTGCAAGACAGCGCTCGATTGTCAGACACCAAGAGCGATCGAACCCGCCGGGGTCTTCGCTTCGCCCACTTTGGGCGCCGCAAATCCTAAGGAGTGCCTGCACAGATGCCGTGCCTGTGCAGGCGAGGAGGAGGAGGTTGAGTTGACGCACAAGTAAACCGCTAAACCGCTGCGGTGATTTTGGGTCAAATCGGCGAAACACTGGCGGGTCTCGCCGGGGACAAAGAACCGACCGGTGTTGTGGTGTTCGATAGCGTCAAAGGCTCTCCAAAGGGAAAGGTTCCGGACCTGCCAAAGGCCATGTCAGTCACGGGGGCCGACGCAGATTATGCACGCGGCAGTGACTATCGTCCCTTATGCGGCGCGGATGTGGTTATCATCATCGTCGGCGTGCGGCGCCAATCCGGCAAACACCGGAACGGCTGGGTCGGCATCAAAGCCGAGGAGATGATCGCCATCGGCCAAGCGCCCGGCCAGCGCCGAGGTGTTCACTCACCTTTATAAAGTAAAATAAAAACACAGAAAAGAGGAGCGTATCATGAAGAGGTTCAAGAACATTCTCGTAGTCTTGTCGACTGCCTTCACCGACGACCGAGCGCTTAAACGCGCGGTTCGGCTTGCCTCGGACAACGCGGCCAGGCTCACGGTAGCATATTGCCTCAAAGACGCTGAAGGCGAGGGAGAGATTCATCAACTGCGGGATGAAATCGCCCTCGGTATTCGCGAGCGCCTGGAAAGCATCGTCGAGGCACCCCGCAAACAGGGCCTCATTATCGAGACGCGTGTCCTGGTTGGTCGGGCATTCCTTGAGATCATTAAGCAGGTCCTTCGTAACGGCCACGACCTGGTCATGAAAACGGCGCAGAAAACAGGCCACGCTGTACAAATTTTGTTCGGTAGCACCGATCTGCACTTGATGCGCAAATGCCCCTGCCCCGTCTGGATGATCAGTCCAAAACAAGGCGAGAGCATCGGTAGTATTCTTGCGGCTGTCGACCCTGAGACGACAGAAAGCGAGAAAAAAGCATTAAATATGACGGTAATGGAACTGGCGACGTCTCTCTCCATTTTGGAAGAGTGCTCGCTACACGTCGTTCATGCCTGGTCAATTCCTTATGAGGATACCCTGCTGCATTCTCCTTTCCTTCGAGTCAGCCACTCCGATGCTGCCAAGCAAATAGACGAGATTGTGATGCGCCATAGAAAAAGCTTGGATAAGCTTGTGGCTGAATTTAGCCATGTCGCCCCTGAGATGCACGTTCATTTCATAAAAGGGTTGCCCTGGGAAGTAATCGCGTCATTGGCCAAGGAAAAAGGCGTAGAAATCGTCGTCATGGGTACAGTGTGCAGAAGTGGGCTGGCGGGACTGATAATGGGCAACACGGCCGAGGAGATGTTGCAGCTTTTGGATTGCTCCGTCCTCGCCATCAAGCCGCGAGGCTTCGTATCGCCGGTGGGGCTCGAGACGCCCTAAGCATCCGCTTCGAACGCCGGCGCTTGCGACCGGTGATTGGCCACGATCTGCGGCATTGTGTAGAGATAGCCTGACGCATGGAAACGAACAAACCGATTTTGGACGTTTTCATGAAGCACTGGAATTTCGTGATCCAACCCGTGGATTGGGTCCTGGCCGTACTGATGACGCTGGTTATTCTTTTCGGCATCGTGGACGTCGGCTGGAGGATTTACCATAGAGTGACACCCCCTCCTCGCTTCATCCTCGGGATTAGCGACATGCTGGGCACTCTCGGCGCCTTCATGGCCATGCTGATCGCCACCGAACTCCTCGTTAACATCACGATCTTCCGACGCGAGGATGTAATCCATGGAATGATCGGCGTGGCGACGGCGCTCACGGCGATTCCGCGAAAAGTCATTCTCGATCTGGACACAGTCGAGGCCCCGGATCTCTCTGGACTCGCCTCCGTGGTTCTCGCAACGCGCATCGGCCACGGGCTCGTCGTTGTCAACCCGCCGTTCATGGTGGTGCGTCGAGGCAAGGACCTGACCGCCGGAGACGATCCGCAAGAGGCGATCCGCAAGCGAGCCACCCTTGTGGCAGCGCGACCGAAAGCGCCGGCTCCGCAACCGGCGCGATCAATCCTTTAGGCAATGGCTAAGGGAGCCTCTTGGGCATGCAAAATTTGCTTGAAAGACATTGGCACCATTTGCCGGTTGAAGAGGTTCTGGACCTTCTCGACACCAGTCCCGACACGGGTCTGGACAGCTTCGACGTGGGGCAGCGTCAGGAAAGATTTGGACCCAACGCCCTTACACCGCGGAAAGGGCACGGGCCGCTGGTCCGCTTCTTGCTCCAGTTCCACCAGGCGCTGGTCTATATCCTGCTCGCGGCGACGGTGGTTACCGCGTTCCTGGGAGAATGGGTTGACTCCGGGGTCATCCTCGGCGTCGTCCTGCTCAATTCCGTGATCGGTTTCGTCCAGGAAAGCAAGGCACTTGGCGCCATTGAAGCGCTGGCGAAGGCGCTGAAGACCGAGGCTACGGTGCTGCGGGCGGGTGAGCGCCGACGTATCGATGCGAGCGAGCTTGTACCCGGAGACCTTGTGCTGCTGCAATCGGGGGACAAGGTTCCCGCCGATCTCCGGCTGCTTCGCGCGCGCGAACTCCAAGTCGACGAATCCGCGCTCACCGGCGAATCGGCGCCAGTCCAAAAGCACAGCGGCACCCTCGACCATGACACCGCGTTGGCGGACCGAGTGAACATGACGTATTCGTCCACGCTTGTCACTTACGGGACGGGACGCGGCATCGTCGTGGCCACCGGCGACGGTACGGAAATCGGCCGGATCTCGCAGCTCATTGCTACTGCAGTCGTGCTGGCTACTCCGCTGACGCGCAAGATCGCTCAGTTCAGCCATGTCCTGCTTTACGTCATCCTGGGTTTGGCGGGCGTTACCTTCGTGGCCGGCCTCTGGTACGGCGATCCCTGGGTTGACACGTTCATGGCCGCCGTCGCGTTGGCGGTCGCGATGATCCCGGAGGGATTGCCGGCGGTGTTGACGATCACCCTGGCCATCGGCGTCGCAAGGATGGCAAAGCGTCATGCCATTATCCGCAAGCTGCCGGCGGTGGAGACCCTAGGCAGCACCACGGTGATCTGCTCCGACAAGACCGGAACCCTGACCCGCAATGAAATGACCGTGCAGGAGATCTGGGCGGGCGACAGCCTGATAACCGTGTCCGGCATCGGCTATGTCCCGCAAGGCGAATTCCAACGATCCGATCAGGTGTTCGACCCCCAGGCCGACCCGGCGTTGCTCGAATGTCTGCGCGCCGGTCTGCTCTGCAGCGATTCCTTACTGAGACATGACGACGAAGGCTGGCGGATCGAGGGCGACCCCACGGAAGGCGCCCTGGTCGTATCGGCATCGAAGGCCGGTCTCGTGCCGGAGACTTTACATCGGGAGTGGCCGCGGCTGGACGCGATTCCGTTCGAGTCGGCTCACCAGTACATGGCGACGCTGCACGACACCGGGCGCGACCAGCCCCGCGTCGCCTATCTGAAGGGTTCGGTTGAAAGCCTCCTGCAGCGCTGCGATCGCGTTCTCGGTCCGACTGGAGATGAGCTGGATCTGGATGCCGAGGCCATACATCGGCATGTCGAGCAAATGGCTGCCCAGGGATTGCGGGTGCTGGCCTTCGCCCGCCGAGAGCTCCCGGTCGATGCGACGGCGATCGACCATGAAACCGTCAGTTCGGGACTGACCTTGCTAGGCCTGCAAGGGATGATCGACCCGCCCCGGGAGGAGGCGGTTTCTGCGGTGCGCGCCTGCCTGGATGCCGGCGTGCGCGTCAAGATGATCACTGGAGATCACGCAGGCACAGCTGCGGCCATCGCCGGCCAGATCGGTCTGGACGGCAGTACGCCCGAAGGCGGGCTGGCAGTCGCCATCACGGGCAGAAACATCGAGGCGATGTCGGACGCGGAGTTGACCGCTGTCGTTGAGGATACGGCTGTGTTCGCGCGGGTGACGCCCGAGCAGAAGTTCCGGCTGGTGGAGGCGCTTCAGGCGCGGGGCCACATTGTGGCGATGACCGGCGACGGCGTTAACGACGCACCGGCGTTGCGACGGGCCGACATCGGCGTCGCCATGGGCGTTGCCGGAACCGAGGTGGCCAAGGAAGCCGCCGATATGGTGCTGACCGACGATAACTTCGCTTCGATCGAGGCGGCCGTGGAGGAGGGCCGAGGCGTCTTCGACAATTTGATGAAGTTCATCACGTGGATCCTGCCGACCAACGCCGGGCAGGGTCTGGTGATTTTGACCGCCGTGTTCGCCGGCGCGACGTTGCCCGTCCTGCCCGTTCAGGCCCTTTGGATCAACATGACCACCGCCGTGCTTCTCGGCCTGCCGCTGGCCTTCGAGCCGCGCGAGCCGGGCATCATGCGGCGTCCGCCTCGGGATCCCGCCACGCCCATCCTCTCCGGCGCACTGGCTTTCCGCGTTGTTCTGGTCGGATTTATGCTTCTAGCAGGCTCCTTTGGCCTGTTCGAACTGGCGCTGTACAACGGCGCCGAGGTGGCCGAGGCGCGAACGATCGCGGTGAATGTGTTTGCCGTTGGCCAGGCATTTTACCTGCTGAATTGCCGCTCGCTGACTCTGTCGATGTTTCATCTGGGATTGTTTACCAACCTGTGGGTCTGGGGCGGCATCGGCGCCATGCTTTGCGCCCAACTCCTGTTCACGTATCAGCCGACGATGAACCTTCTATTCCACACCGCCCCCATCGGTCTTGTCGACTGGATGTATACGGTAGCTGTCGGCATCGTGATTTACATCGTCATCGTTCTCGAAAAATGGCTGCGGCGGCGGTCGATGGGCCGTGCGCGATCCCCCAGCGATCGCTCCACACCGTCCAGGGGACCGACGACGTCGGCAAGCTGGCGGGGCCGGTAATGCTGGACCTCTTCGCCATCTCCCTGTTCTACGAGATTGCCGCGCTCCTTGTTCTGGCAGCGGGAGCGGGGCTAATCGACGTTCTGGTGCGCCAGCCGCTAATCGTAAGTTGCACCGCTGTCGGTGATCCATCCCCGCAGAGGTGGTCCGGACCTGCCCCACCGGCAGTGCCCTGGCTCGTGGATCGGACCCTTCGCCTGGTTCCCAAGCGGATGATCGGTCGATCCACTCAACGATTGAT
>CAYVUM010000167.1:0-5319 GCA_964454795.1 uncultured Rhodospirillaceae bacterium | reverse complement strand
AATTGCCCGGATATGGTCAGGGGTCGTGCAGCAGCAGCAGCCGACAACGTTCAGAAGGCCCGACTTCGCCCACTCGGCGAGGTGAGTCCGCATCTGCTCCGGGGTCTCGTCGTATTCGCCGAGCTCGTTGGGCAGGCCGGCATTGGGATAGGCCGAGACATACACGTCGGCAACCCGTGAGAGGTCAGCGACGTAGGGTCGCATCTCCGCGGCGCCGAGCGCACAGTTGAGGCCGATGGAGAACGGCCGGGCGTGGCGGACCGAGTTCCAGAAGGCCTCCGCCGTCTGGCCCGACAGGTTGCGCCCCGACAGATCGGTGATGGTTCCCGAGATCATCACCGGCAGGCGGAAGCCCTCCGCCTCGAACAGCTCGTCGATGGCATAGAGCGCCGCCTTGGCGTTGAGGGTATCGAACACCGTCTCAACCAGGAGGATATCAGCGCCGCCCTCAACCAGACCCTCCGCCTGTTCCCGGTAGGCATCCCGCAGCTCATCGAAGGTGACGTTGCGCAGGCTCGGATCGTTGACGTCGGGCGAGATCGAGGCAGTGCGATTGGTGGGACCGAGCGCCCCCGCCACCCACCGTGGTCTCTCAGGGGTCCCGGCGGTCACAGCATCGGCCGCTTCGCGGGCGAGCCGGGCAGAGGCGACGTTGATCTCCCGGGCGAGGCTCTCCATTCCGTAGTCGGCCATCGCCACCCGGGTGGAGCTGAAGGTGTTCGTCTCGGCAATATCGGCGCCGGCCTCGAAATAGGCGCGGTGGATCGCCGCGATGGCATCGGGGCGGGTCAGCGACAACAGGTCATTGTTGCCCTTGATATCGGAGGGCCAGTCGGCGAACCGCTCACCGCGGTAGTCGGCCTCGGTCAGTCCGAGCCGCTGGATCATCGTTCCCATTGCCCCGTCCAGCACGAGGATGCGTTCGCTGGCGGCGGCCCTCAGGGCGGCAATTCGCTCATCCCGGGTCATCGTCCTTACTCCGCAGCATCGGCGGGTGCCGTCACCGCCGGCGCGGGGACGGGGGCACGCACGCCGAGAATATGGCAGATGGCGTAGGTGAGGTCGGCGCGGTTCAGGGTGTAGAAGTGAAAGTGACGGACGCCACCGGCGTTCAGTGCCCGGCACTGCTCAGCAGCGACGGAGGCGGCGATCAGCTTGCGGGTGTCAGGGTCGGCGTCCAGGTCCGTGAACAGATCGCGCATCCAGCCGGGCACGGTGGCATGGCAGGCGCCGGCGAACTGGACCACCCGGGCGAAGTTGGACACGGGCAGGATCCCCGGCTCCAGCTCCACCTCGATGCCGGCGGCCGCGACCTGGTCGCGGAAGCGGAAGAAATGATCCACCTCAAAGAAGAACTGGGTGATCGCCCGGGTCGCCCCGGCGTCGACCTTGCGCTTGAGGTTGTCGATGTCAGCGTCCGGGCTCACCGCTTCGGGATGGACCTCCGGATAGCAGGCAACGCTGATCTCGAAATCGGCGACCCGCTTCAGCCCGGCGACCAGATCGACGGCATAGGCATAGCCCTCCGGGTGCGGCGTGTAGCGGTCGGTGCCGGCCGGCGGATCGCCGCGAAGCGCGACGATATGGCGGATGCCGGCATCCCAGTAGCGCCGCGCAACGTCGTCGATCTCGCCCCGCGGCGCGCCGACACAGGTGAGATGAGCGGCCGGCTCCAGGCCTGCCTCGCGCTTGAGCCTGACCACCGTGCTGTGGGTGCGTTCCCGCGTCGATCCGCCGGCACCGTAGGTCACCGAGACGTAGGCCGGTGCCAGGGTGGACAGACGCTCCACACAATGCCACAGCGACTGTTCCATCGCCGGGGTTTTCGGCGGAAAAAACTCGAATGAGACGCTCACGTCCCGGGGAAGTGGAGAGGCGATCGGCAGGCGCCGGAAGCGGCCCCGGTCAACCGGACCGTTCGCCTCGCCCGACCACACAGGTGTCGTCGTGTTCATCGTTACAGGTCCACGTGTTGTCGTCAGGACCGCCGGTCGGCGGTAGCCCATTGATCGGTGCAGGCGCCAGGAGGATGACAACGAGGCACCCGCCGGGTTGGTCCACGACCCACCCCAGGTCCGTGCGACGGTGCTGCGTCGTCCTGCAACGCTTGCCGGCCCAATGTGAGCCCGCTGAATGCTGGCCCCCGACCATCTGTCGCGTTTCGGGCCAGCCCCCGCCACACCCCTTTGTTAGATGTACGGCGCCAAGAGTCAACGTTTTCCGTTGTCGGGACGGCCGGAACAACCCGCTCCGAGCAGGGGCGGCGAGCGCAATCGTTGCGGATTCGCAACAGGCGCCGGCCAATGGCATGAAGTCCGCAGAGTCCATCCCCCGGGGCGCAAAGCCGTTAACGGACAAGACTGTACATTCCCCCGCGGCAACGTTAAATCGGGCGGTCGCTGTTGCGCTTTCGCAGCGCCGGCCACCTGTTCCTTTCGGATTGGTGCCGTCAATCGTCAGCACCGCCCCCTTTCCCGACACAGAGTTCAAACAGCGGAGCAAACAGATCATGGACGACGAGAGGCCGCAGAATACCGCCGGCGGGGGACGGGGCCTCACGGCCGTGCTGCCGCTGGCCGGACTGGTCGCCGCGCTCGCGGTGGCCGGCTGCGCGACCGCTCCCGATCCGAACACGGACCCGGAAGCCTACCAGGAATTCGTCGAGACCAACGACCCGCTCGAACCGTTCAACCGGGCGGTATTCAAGTTCAACCAGGGTCTCGACACGATGCTGCTGACGCCACTGGCGATCTTTTATCGGGATATTCTGCCGCCGATCTTCACGGAAGGGGTTGATAACGTCCTCGCCAACCTGCGCTCACCCGTGGTCTTTATCAACGACCTACTCCAGGCACAGCCGGAACGAGCCGGTGATACGCTTGCCCGGTTTCTGGTCAACAGCACGATCGGGGTCGGCGGGTTGATGGACCCTGCCACCAAGTTCGGTATTCCCGCCCACAACGAGGACTTCGGCCAGACCCTCGCTGTCTGGGGACTGGGGGAAGGTCCCTATCTGGTCTTACCGCTTTTTGGCCCATCGAACCCGCGCGACGCGACCGGCCTCGCCATCGACAGCATCGTCATCGATCCGTTCGGCTTCCTGGGCGCGCTCGTCTTCGACTATGGCGACACCGCCAAGGCCTTAACCCTGACCCGCTCGATCGTCACCGGGCTCAGCCAAAGGGCCCGGACGCTCGAGACCACGGACGAACTGGAGCGGTCGTCCCTGGACTTCTATGCAGCCGTCCGCAGCGCCTTCCGCCAGAACCGGCGGTTCGAGATCGATGACGGGCGAATCCGCGTCCCTGAAGTTCCCCCGAAGCCGGATGACGCCAACGCCGCACGGTAGGACGGCGGCCCGCGGCGGACGGCACCGCGGGCGTTGCGCTTCACGCCGAGCGGTGATGACCCCTTGATCTGGTCCGCGGATTCGGGGAAGCATCGATCACCGGCCCGAAGCCGCCGGCGGTCTGGCGGTCAGGACTGACAAAGACCGTAAAGTTTTGATGCCTGCGCTGGCGATGGAGGGAGTCCGTCATGCGTCTCGTGGTTCGCCCCGTTTTGCTGATCCTGATGCTGCTGCTGCTCGCCAGCCCCGCCGCCGCCGAGCCGATTACCGAGCGGGCCCGGAACCTGATCGACCGGCTGGCCGATGAGACCGTGGCGGTCCTGTCCAATGACGCGCTTTCCCGGTCGGAGCAGGCTGAGCGAATGCGCGCGATTTTCCGCAGATACTTCGCCGTTGAGGAAATCGGCCGGTTCGTGCTGAGCCGCTACTGGCGCCAAGCGACGCCGGAGCAGCGCGACGAGTATCTCGCGCTGTTCGAGGACCTGATCGTCTACGGCTACGCCAAGCGCTTCACCGACTACGCCGGGGAGGAACTGAGAGTTATCGGGACCCGAAAGGACGGGCCGGAGACGGCTACGGTGCAGTCGGCGGTTGTCGGCGACAGTGCCGGGCAGGAGATCAGCGTCGACTGGGAAGTCGAGGACGTTGCGGGCACGCCCAAGATTGTCGACGTCGCGGTCGAAGGCGTCTCTCTCAAGCTGACCCAGCGATCCGACTTCACCGGGGCAATCCGGCAGCGTGGCGGTTCGGTCTCCGGCCTGATCGAAGCGCTCCGCGACAAGACCGAGAGCCTGAAGGCCGACGTCGCCGAAGGCTGACCGATGCGGTCCGAAGCCGCATATGTGGTCTGAGACAAATCACCGGTGAACTGAGGAGCATCTCTCTATGCAGGTTTCGTTTGTCGCCCCCGGCGCGCCCGAGACGGGCGTGGTGGTCGTTGTCGTTCTCGACGACAGAACGCTGTCACCGGCGGCAGCTGCCGTGGACGCCCGGACCAACGGTGCGCTCACCCGGGCGATGGAGGTCGGGCGCTTCCGGGGCGGCAAGGATCAGACCCTGGCCCTTCCCGCGCCGGCCGGCGGCCTCGACAAGGTGCTGCTGGTCGGCCTTGGCAAGGCCGACGAGGTCGACGCCCAACGGCTGCGCGCCGCGGGCGGACGGATTTGTGCGGCGCTCGCTGGCGACGCTGCCGAAGCCGCCACCGTCCTCGTCGACCAGCTCCCCGGCGTCGCCGCCTCCCCGGCGGACATGGCGGTGGAGATGGCAACCGGTGCCCGGCTCCGCTCCTACCGCTTCGACCGCTACAAGACCCGGGAGCCCGAGGACGAGAAGACCCGGCTGGTCGCGCTGGCCTTCGCCGTCGCCGATGCCGCTGCCGCAGAAGCGGCCTTCGAGCCGCAGAATGCCGTCGTCGCCGGGGTGTTCCTGACCCGCGATCTGGTCTCGGAGCCGGGCAATGTGATCTATCCGGAAACCCTGGCGTCAGCGGCGCAGAGCCTGGCGGGGCTCGGTGTCGACGTGGAGGTCCTGGGCGAGGCCCGGATGCGCGAACTGGGCATGGGCGCCCTGCTCGGTGTCGCCCAGGGCAGCGTGCGCGAGCCGAAGCTGGTGGTCATGCGCTGGCGCGGCACCAGCGCGGCTGAAGACCCCGCCAGCAAGCCGATCGCGTTTGTCGGCAAGGGCGTCACCTTCGATACCGGCGGAATCTCCATCAAGCCGTCGGCCGGGATGGAGGAGATGAAATACGACATGGCCGGCGCCGGGGCGGTGATCGGCCTGATGAAGGCGCTTGCCGGTCGCAAGGCCCGGGTGGACGCTATCGGCGTTGTCGGGCTGGTGGAAAACATGCCGTCGGGAACCGCCCAGCGGCCCGGCGACATCGTCAAGACCATGTCTGGCCAGACCGTTGAGGTGCTCAACACCGACGCCGAAGGGCGCCTCGTCCTGGCCGATGCCCTCTGGTACACCCA
>CAYVUM010000166.1:0-5452 GCA_964454795.1 uncultured Rhodospirillaceae bacterium | reverse complement strand
CCCAGACGATGTCGACGGAGGGGTTCATGGTAATCGTCATGATCTGCCGCATGGCCTATCCCCTTGCATCCTGCCTCCCCGCCACGGACCAGTTGCCCGCGGGGCTGGTCAGAAACGTGGCCGCTCGTCGCCGGTGGTCGGGCTTGGTCCGTTCGGGCTGATTTCGGCATAGAGCCGCTCCACATCGGCGCGGCGGCACAGTTCGGTTCCCGGAGTGATCAGCGCCGCGGCGCCGCAGGCCACAGCGAGCTTGAAGGCTTCCTCGATGCCCCGCCCTTCGTTCAGGGCATAGACCATCCCGGCCACGAAACTGCTGCCAGCGCCGACAGCGCTTCGCGCGTGCACATTGAACGCAGGCAGGCGGAGGTTGCCGTCCTTCCAGACCAGCAATGCACCGGCTGCGCCGAGCGTCAGCGCCACGATTTCGGCCTGACCGTCGTCGACCAGCTGGCGGGCGATCTGTTCCTGCTTTTCCGGGGTCGGCGCCTTGCGGCCGACCAGATGTTCGATCTCGCGCAGGTTCGGCTTGACCAGGTAGACCCCCTCACGAAGGGCCTCGACCAGCGGCCGGCCGGAAGTGTCGAGGATCACCCGGGTGCCGCGCGGTTTAACAGCCTGCGCCACCTGAGCATAGAAGTCGTCCGGGACACCTTCGGGCAGGCTGCCGGCGCACACGAGATAGTCGCACTCGAGCCGGGCGACCACATCCAGCACCGCCTGCCATTCCTGTTCGGTCACCTCCGGACCCGGCGGCGTCACCCGGTATTCATCCTGGGTCGACGTCTCGTAGACCGTGGCGCTGAGGCGGGTGCGGCCGGCAATCTTGATGACCCGTCTGTCAATGGCGTAGTCGTCGAGCAACTCGGTCAGGAGCGTGCCGACGATGCCGCCCTGAGCGAACACGGCAGTGCTCTCGCCGCCGAGCTCCGAAATCACATGGCTGACATTGATGCCGCCGCCGCCCGGATAGACCAGTCCGCCGCTCGAGCGGAGTTTTCGGACCGGGACGACGTCGTCAACTTCCCAGCTGATATCGACCGCCGGATTGATCGTAAGCGTAACGATTTTTCCCATGGAGCCCTCCCCGCCATGCGCCGTTCGCAACCAAACGGGCTCAATGGGCGCGGACCATAGCACCGTTCTCGTCGAAGCCGAAGGATGAGCTTGGGCGATCTGCGGAGACCGATATGCAACTCTTTCAAGAGTCCGGCCGGCCCGGCCGCCACCGGAACACTGCCATGTTGTCGAGGAACTGATCGACACTGGCGTCCCACGCGAACCGCTCGGCCCAGGCGCGGCAGCGCTCGCGGGGAATCGTCAGCGCCCGGCTCACGGCCGCCCCCAGATCGGTATCGAGGGCGCCCGGGCCGTCCTCGCCGATCACGTCCCCGGGTCCGGGCACCGGATAGGCGGCCACCGGAACGCCGGAAGCGAGCGCCTCCAGAAGGACAAGTCCGAAGGTGTCGGTCCGGCTCGGAAACACGAACACATCGGCGGCGGCGAAACAGCGGGCAAGCTCCTCACCGAATCGCGGCCCCAGGAAATGCACATCCGGATACCGGGCGACGAGTTCCGCCCGTTGCGGCCCGTCGCCGACGACCACCTTGCTGCCCGGCAGATCGAGGCGGAGGAAATCCTCGACGCTCTTTTCGACGGCGATGCGGCCGACGAACAGCGCGACCGGCCGGGGAAGGCCGAGGTCTGCGTCGGCGCGGGGCCGGAACAGCCGGGTGTCAACCCCGCGGCTCCACCGCTTGATCGGCGTGGCGAAACCGTGGCTCCGCAACACCGCCTCGACACTGGGGGTCGAGACCATCATCCCGGCCGAGGGAGCGTGGAACCGCCGCAGCACCGCATAGCTCCAGCCGACCGGGACCCCGAATCGCGGTTTCAGGTACTCAGGGAAGCGGGTGTGAAAGGCCGTGGTAAAGGGATAGCGTCGCGCCAGGCAGTGACGGCGGGCCAGCCAGCCGAGTGGTCCCTCCGTCGCGAGATGGATAGCCTCCGGCCGCGCCTCCTCGATGATCCGGGCGACCGCCGCCGGGACCGCGAGCGCCAGCCGGATCTCAGGATAGGTCGGGCAGGGGATGCTTCGAAAGCACTCGGGAGTGATGAAGACGGGATGGAGCCCGCGGGCTTCGAGCCGTGCCTTCAGCGTCGCGAGCGTTCGAACGACGCCGTTGACCTGAGGATGCCAGGCATCGGTGACGACGAGGGGTCGCATTCCTCCTGTGGCTCGCTCTCATCCTCCTCCGCCGCTGCGACGATCGACCGCGGCTGTTCGTAAAACTCTGCCCAGCGGAGAATCTCGAGGCGGCCGTCGGCGTGCTCGACCAGCGCTGTGCAACTCTCCACCCAGTCACCGTCGTTGCAGTAGAGGATGCCGTCGATCTCGCGGATCTCGGCGGTATGGATGTGGCCGCAGATCACCCCGTCGACACCGCGTCGGCGGGCCTCGGAGACCACCGCCTTTTTGTAACTGCTCACGAACTCGACGGCGTTTTTGACCCGGTGCTTGAGATAGGCCGAAAGCGACCAGTAGGAAAAGCCGAGCTTGCGTCGAACCCAGTTGAAGCCGGTGTTGGCGTTCAGGAGCCAAACGTAAGCCGTGTCGCCGAGGTACGCGAGCCATTTGGCATACTTGACGACCCCGTCAAAATGGTCGCCGTGGATGACCAGGAACCGGCGCCCGTCAGCCATGGTGTGGATGGCATCGTCGAGCACCGCAACCCGGCCGAATCGGTGGCGGGTAAAATCCCGGAAATTCTCGTCATGGTTGCCGGGAATGTAGATCACCCGGGTGCCCTTTCGAGCCTTGCGCAGGATTTTCTGGATCACGTCGTTATGGGTCTGGCGCCAGTACCAGGCTTTGCGAAGGCGCCAGAAGTCGATCACATCCCCGACCAGATACAGATAGTCGGAGTCCGTGCGTCGCAGAAAATCGAGGAGCAGGTCGGCGTTGCAGCCGCGGGTACCAAGGTGGATATCAGAGATCCAGATGGACCGGTAGCGGAGCCGGGATTCGTTGATGACGTTCATTGACCTTCTTCAGATCGCCTCGACTCCTGGTTGCGTTTGCCATGAAATATTCAACGCCGAACCGGGGCAGCAGGGTATCGAAACCGCCGCAAGATGCCCACGCTCGATACCCCTTGTCATCAAGATTTCACATGTCCCGGCGGAGGGCCGGAGCACTGCATGGCAGCCTCGCGCCCTCATCACCGGGCACGGCGGTTCGGCGTCGGCCCCACGGGGGCCCGGAGCGCCCCGTCGCGGCCCCACGCCTGAGTCAATTCAGATATAAACCCCAATACCTTAAGACCGCTTTCGAGAGAGCGGCCGGCCGCCTCGATCGATCAAAAGTTTCGCGGGCCCGCAACTGAATATCCGGCCTTTCCCACGGCTCAATTCCGCGATTTAGCGTGCTGATGAGGGGACGCAAGCCGCAGGAAATGCGGCTCATTCCGAGCATGAAGGATTGACTCAAAGTCTGGCTTGCCTAGGATAGCCACACACGACACACACAGTGGCGCCTCAAACCTTGCGTTCCGCGGGGTTGTACCCATCGATGCTGTTCGATTTGAACAGGGCGGCGCCCTTCACCTTGCGCCAAATTTGCGACCGGAAGGAAGACTCTCATGGCGGATATACCAACGCTCAATTCAGATTTGCAGGGGATCGAACAGGTGTACGCCGGTGATCCTCTGGAGGTGCGCGAGACGGACCAGTACCGGGCCGAGTACGTCCAGAGTTTCGTCGAAAAATGGGACGAGCTGATCGACTGGTCGGCGCGGGCAGAAAGCGAGGGCGAGTTCTTCGTGGAGGCCTTGAAGGCCCGCGGCAAGACCAAAATCCTCGACGCCGCCTGCGGCACCGGATTTCATTCCCTCCGCCTGATCCGCGCCGGCTTCGATGTCACCAGCGCCGACGGCAGCGCTGCGATGCTGGCCAAGGCGTTCGAGAACGTCAGGCGCCAGGGCTACATCCTCAAAACCGTCCAGGCCGACTGGCGATGGCTGACCCGTGACGTCCATGCGACCTATGACGCGATCATCTGCCTCGGAAACTCGTTCACACATCTGTTCGATGAGGCCGACCGCCGCCGGGCCCTGGCCGAGTTCTACGCGGCCCTGGCGCACGACGGTGTGTTGATCATCGACCAGCGCAATTATGATGCGATCCTTGATAACGGCTATGATTCGAAACACAAATATTACTATTGTGGTGACCGGGTCCGCGTCGAACCGGAATATGTGGACGACGGCTTGGCCCGGTTCTGTTATTCGTTCCCTGACGGGTCCGAGTACAATCTCAACATGTTCCCGCTACGCAAGAATTATCTGAGGCAACTCCTGGCGGAAGCCGGGTTCCAACGAATCCATACGTACGGAGACTTCCAGGAAACCTACCAGGAAAACGACCCGGACTTCTTCATTCATATCGCCGAAAAGGAGTATCGTCATGACTGAAGCAGCTACCGCCGAAGCGGCGACGGTTGCCGAGCGTTACTATGACAGTGACGACGCAGATGGCTTCTATATGAACATCTGGGGTGGCGAAGACATTCATGTGGGACTGTATGATACCACCCGGGATATCGCCGAGGCGAGCCGCCGCACCGTCGAGCGGATGGCCGCGCTGCTGACCGGTCTCGACGGCAAGGCCGTCGGCCTCGACGTCGGGGCCGGCTATGGCGGCGCAGCGCGCTTTCTCGCCAATCGCTACGGCTGGTCGGTCCGCTGCCTGAACATCAGCGAAACCCAGAACGCCACCAACCGCCGGCTGACCGCTGAACAGGGACTGAGCGACCGGGTCAGCGTCGTCCACGGGAGCTTCGAAGATATCCCCGAGCCCGACTCGGAGTTCGATTTCGTCTGGTCCCAGGACTCGATCCTGCACAGCGGCAACCGGCGACGGGTGCTGAGCGAGGTCTTCCGGGTCCTGAAGCCTGGCGGTCAGTTCGTGTTCACCGACCCGATGCAGTCCGACGACTGCCCTCCCGAGGTGCTGCGTCCCGTTTACGACCGGATCCACCTGGAAAGCCTCGGGTCGTTCGGCTTCTACCGCCACACCGCCGCTGAACTCGGCTTCGTCCTGCGCAGCGAGACGGACCTCACACCGCAGCTGCGCACCCACTACTATCGGGTCGGCGAGGACCTTCGCGAGCGGTATGACACGCTGGCCCGGACAGTGAGCCGCGAGTCCATGGATCGGATGCTCGTCGGTCTGGACAACTGGGTCGCGGCTGCCGATCGCGGTTATCTCGCCTGGGGAATCATCCATCTCGCCAAGCCGACCTGATCCCGGCGGGGCCCGGCCGGCGCGCCGCCGCTGGTGATTCGATGCTGACAGATGAGTTCTATCCGTCAGCTGAATCGAACCCCGGGATCAAGAGCTGAGTGGATCGACCGATCATTCGCTTGGGAACCAAGCGGATGATCCGATCCACTAG
>CAYVUM010000165.1:0-5515 GCA_964454795.1 uncultured Rhodospirillaceae bacterium | reverse complement strand
GTTAGAAGTGATAAAGACAATCGGGCGGTGGCGGGCGACGATGGTTTCCTGAGTCTCATAGACGTGGAATTCCATCCGGTCGAGCTCGAGCAGCAGGTCATTGGGAAACTCGATGTCGGCCTTGTCGATTTCGTCGATCAGCAACACCGGCCGCTCCTCACCGGTGAAGGCTTCCCACAGTTTGCCGCGGACGATGTAGTTGGCGATGCTGTGGACGCGGGCATCACCCAACTGCGAGTCCCGCAGGCGCGCAACCGCATCATACTCATACAAGCCCTGCTGTGCCCGGGTGGTTGATTTGATGTGCCACTGGATCAACGGCACCCCGAGCGCGGCGGCGATCTCATGGGCGAGAATGGTCTTGCCGGTGCCCGGTTCACCCTTGACGAGCAGCGGGCGTTCCAGTGCGATCGCCGCATTGACCGCGACGGTCAGATCCTCGGTGGCGACATAACTGTCGGTCCCGGCGAACCGCTGTGTCATCTCCCGATCCTCTCGTCCCGCGGCTCCGGCTGCACGCCGCGGAAACTAAGCGGGCCGGCCCGCCAGTGCAAGCGCGCGCCCTTGCGGCGGCGGCGTATCTCTGCGGCGCGGCATAACCCGGGCCATTGCGTCACCGGCCTGATCCGCAACATTAGGGTGGAGACACGCTATCAGCGACCGTCGTGACCACCGGCGAGAGGAACAGCCATGTCGCCCCGTGACCCGAAGGACTGGATGTGGGCCGACGCCTGCGAGCGTCTCGAGCGCATTGAGCGCCTGCAGCGGCAGTTCTTCCAGGTCACCCAGTCGCACCAGTCGCGCCCCACCTGGGAGCCGCCGGCCGACATCATCGAGACGTCCGAGGAGGTGGCCGTGGTCGTCGCCCTGCCCGGGGTCGATCCGAACCGGACGGAGGTGCAGATCGACGGAGATACCCTGATCATCTCCGCCGCCCGGCCGATGCCCGCGGCCTATCGGAAGGCCGAAATCCACCGCCTTGAAATCCCCCACGGCCGCTTCGAGCGTAGACTGAGGTTGGCGTGGCCGCACTTGCAGATGGTGCGCAGTGACCACGCGGAAGGCTGCCTCGTCCTGGTATTCCGCAAGCTGGCCTGACCGGCCGGACGGTAAGGAGAGCGACGCAATGAGCCAACCTTTTCAGGTTCTCGGCCCCAACGAGACCGCATCGCCAACGGCCGGTGCAGACGATGGAACCCATCCGGCTGCAAACCTCCCGGAGGATGTCCTGATCCTCGTGCCGGTTCGCAATATGGTGCTGTTCCCGACGATGGTGGCGCCGATTGCCGTCGCTCGCCCGATGTCGATCGCCGCAGCGCAGGCTGCCGCCAAAGCCGAGCGGCCGGTCGGCATCGTGCTCCAGCGTGAGGAGTCGGTGGACAACCCCGGCCCGAACGACCTGCACCGCCTTGGCACCGTCGCGGACATTCTCCGCTACATCACCGCCCCGGACGGCAGCCATCACTTCGTTGCCCAGGGGCTCCAGCGGTTCCGGATCGTTGAGTTCGTCACCGGCCAGCCGTTCCTCGCCGCCCGGGTCGAGCGACTCGAGGACCCCACGGACGAGCCCGCACCGGAGGTGGAAGCGCGGATGGTCCAGCTTCGCGAGCGCGCCCTGGAAGCCGTGCGGCTGTTGCCTCAGGCGCCCGCCGAGCTCTCGGCGGCGATCCAGCAGATCGCCTCGCCGGCGGTCCTTGCCGATGCCGTCGCCGGTTTCATGGACCTGAAGCCCGCCGAAAAACAGGTTGTCCTGGAGACCCTGGACCTGCGCCAGCGGCTCGACCGGGTACTCGATCACCTCGGCCATCGCCTGGAGGTGCTGCGGTTGTCCCGGGAAATCGGCGAGCAGACCCGCGAGACCATCGACACCCGCCAGCGCGAGATGCTGCTGCGCGAACAACTGCGCACCATCCAGAAGCAGCTTGGCGAGGATGACGACAAATCCGCCGAGATTGCCGAATTGTCCGAGGCGATTACCAAGGCGGAGATGCCCGAGGAGGTGGAGAACCAGGCACGCAAGGAACTCAGGCGTCTTGAGCGGATGCCAGAGGCCGCCGGCGAGTATTCCATGGTTCGCAGCTACCTGGACTGGCTGATCGAACTGCCCTGGAACAAGCTGGGTGCCCGCGCCACCGACATTACTGAAGCGAGGCGGATCCTCGACGCCGACCACTATGGCCTGGAAAAGGTCAAGCGGCGGATCCTTGAGTTTCTCGCCGTCCGCAAGCTCAATCCCGAGGGCAAGAGCCCGATCCTCTGCTTCGTCGGGCCACCGGGGGTGGGTAAGACCTCGCTCGGCCAGAGCATCGCCAGGGCGACCGGGCGGGAATTCGTGCGCGCGAGCCTCGGCGGCGTCCACGATGAGGCGGAAATCCGCGGTCACCGCCGCACCTACATCGGCGCCCTGCCCGGGATGATCGTCCAGCAACTGCGCAAGGCCGGAACCCGCGATTGCCTGTTCATGCTCGACGAGGTCGACAAGCTCGGTGCCGGCGGCTTCCACGGCGATCCCGCCTCCGCCCTGCTCGAGGTCCTGGACCCGGAGCAGAACTCCACGTTCCGGGACACCTACCTGGCGGTTCCGTTCGATCTCAGCCGGGTCATGTTCATCGCCACCGCCAACATTCTCGATACGATTCCCGGACCGCTGCGTGACCGGATGGAGGTGATCGAGCTGCCCGGCTACACCGAGGACGAGAAGCTCGAGATCGCCAAGCGTTACCTGGTCAGCCGCCAGCTCGAGGCCAACGGCCTGAGGACGGACAGGCATCCATCACCGATGATGCGCTGCGGGCGATCATCCGCGACTACACGCGGGAAGCGGGCTGCCGCAACCTGGAGCGGCAGATCGGCGCGGTGTTCCGCCGGATCGCCATGCGTGTCGCCGAAGGCGAAATCGAGGAGGCGGCCGTCGGCCCGGACGACCTCCACGGCATCCTTGGTCCGAAACGGTACGAAAACGAAGTGGCGATGCGGACCAGCGTGCCGGGAGTCGCGACCGGTCTCGCCTGGACCCCTGCCGGCGGCGACATCCTGTTCATCGAGGCGACCCGGACGCCGGGAACCGGCAAGCTGATCCTCACCGGCCAGCTTGGCGATGTGATGAAGGAAAGCGCCCAGGCGGCCTTGAGCCTGGTCAAGACCCGCGCCGCCGACCTTGGCGTCGATCCGGCCTCGTTCGAGAAGTCCGACGTCCACATCCACGTCCCGGCCGGGGCCATCCCCAAGGACGGGCCCAGCGCCGGCGTCGCCATGACCATGGCGCTGACCTCGCTGTTGTCCGGCCGGCCGGTCCGCGCCGATCTGGCCATGACCGGGGAAATCTCGCTGCGCGGCCTGGTCCTGCCGGTCGGCGGGATCAAGGAGAAGGTCACCGCGGCGGCGCGGGCCGGCCTCACGACGGTGATGCTGCCAGACCGCAACAAGAAGGACTGGGAAGACGTGCCGGAAAGCGCTCGCAACGCCGTCACCCCGGTCTGGATGGAGACCATCGATCAGGCGATGGAGACAGCGCTGGCGGAACCTGTGCCCGCCAAAGGCTGAGCAACGTTCAGGCGGTGGTGGCGGGCAGCACTACTCCGCAGCCGGTGCGGCGGCTCCGGCAAGGGCATCGCTGATCGCACCGATGGCTGCTTCAGCCCGCGATGGATCAGGGCCGCCCGCCTGGGCCATATCAGGGCGACCGCCGCCGCCTTTGCCGCCGAGCACCTCGGCGCCGGTGCGGACGAGATCGACGGCACTGATCCGGCCGGTCAGGTCGTCGGTGACGGCAACAACGATCGAGGCCTTGCCCTCGACGCTGGAAATCACCACCACCACGCCCGAGCCGACCCGCGCCTTGAGATCGTCGGCGAGGCTCTTGAGGTCCTTGGCCGGCACGCCCTCCAGGATCTTCGGAACAAAGCGGACCCCGCCGACCTCGCGGACCTCGACGGCGGTACCGCTGCCGCCACCGGTGGCGAGCGCGCGGCGGGTTTCGGTCAGCTCCCGTTCCAGCTTGCGGCGCTCGTCCAGCAAGGCGGCAATCCGGCCGGGAACCTCCGCTGGCGCGGTTTTCAGCAGCGCCGCCGCCTCCTGCAGCGCGGCTTCCTCCTCGGCAATGTGCCGCTGCGCGGCCGGGCCGGTGACCGCCTCGATCCGCCGAACCCCGGCGGCCAGGGCCGACTCGCCGATGATCTTGAAGGTGCCGATGTCGCCGGTCCGGCGCACATGGGTCCCGCCGCACAGCTCCACCGAGAACGGCCGCCCCGTCTCGCCCCCGCCCGTCTCGCCCCCGCCCGTCTCACCACCGCCGTTCGCGTCGCCACCCATTGAGACGACCCGGACCTCATCGCCGTACTTCTCCCCGAACAGGGCCATGGCTCCGGCGGCGACAGCCGCTTCCGGGTCCATCAGGTGCGTGGCAACCGCGGAGTTGCGGCGGATTTCGGCATTCACGTCCGCTTCCACGGCCGCGATCTCGTCGCCCGTCAACGGTTTGGGGTGGCTGATGTCGAAGCGGAGCCGGTCGCGGCTGACCAGCGAGCCTTTTTGGGTGACGTGCTGGCCGAGGTGGCGGCGGAGCGCCGCATGCAGCAGGTGGGTTGCCGAGTGGTTGGCGCGGATCTCGGTCCGCCGGCTGTGGTCCACGTCGAGGACGACGTTGTCGCCGACGCTCACCTCGCCCGTCTCGACGACGCCGAGATGGATGATCAGGTCGCCGACCTTCTTGTGGGTATCGGTGATCCGGATCCGCAGGTCGCCGGCGCCGGTGATCTCCCCGGTGTCGCCGATCTGGCCGCCGGACTCGCCGTAGAACGGGGTCTGGTTGCAGATCAGCGCCACGGTCTGACCCGCTCCGACCCGCTCCACCCGGCCGCCGTCGACGACCAGGGCAACCACCTGGCCCTCGGCGCGTTCGGTGGCATAGCCGAGAAAGTCGCTGGCACCCACGTCCTCGCGCAAGGCGAACCAGACCGCTTCAGTCGCCGCTTCGCCGGAACCGGCCCATTTCCGCCGCGCCTCTTCGCGCTGGCGGGCCATGGCGGCGTTGAAGCCGTCGACGTCGACGACGAACCCCTGGCTGCGCAGGGCATCCTGGGTCAGATCGAGGGGAAAGCCGTAGGTGTCGTACAGCCGGAACGCGGTCTCGCCGTCGAGCACCCCGCCTGACGGGAGTTCCGCCGTTGCCTCGTCCAGAAGCCGCAATCCGCGGTCGAGCGTGCGCTTGAACCGGCTTTCCTCGAGCCGGAGAGTCTCGGTGATCAGCGCCTCGGCGCGGACCAGCTCCGGGTAGGGGCCACCCATCTTGGCGACCAGCGCCGGCACCAGCTTCCACATCAGCGGCTCGCTGCAACCGAGCAGATGGGCGTGGCGCATCGCCCGGCGCATGATCCGCCTGAGCACGTAGCCGCGGCCGTCGTTGGAGGGCGTGACCCCGACGGCGATCAGGAACGAGGTGGCGCGCAGGAGGTCGGCGATAACCCGGTTAGAGTTGCGGTGCTCGCCGAACGGCTCGGTACCCAACTCCTCCGCC
>CAYVUM010000164.1:0-5544 GCA_964454795.1 uncultured Rhodospirillaceae bacterium | reverse complement strand
CCGCGCCCTGGCGGCCTTTGAAGTTGCGGTTCGACGTCGCCACGACCAGTTCGCCCGGGGCGCCGCGATCACCGTTCATGGCGAGGCACATCGAGCAGCCCGGCTCCCGCCAGTCGAAGCCGGCTTCGCGGAAAATCCGGTCAAGACCCTCCGCCTCTGCCTGGCGCTTGACCAGGCCCGAGCCCGGAACCACCATCGCTTGCACCGTGTCGGCAACCCGGCGGCCGGCAGCGATCCGGGCGGCGGCCCGCAGGTCCTCGATCCGGCCGTTGGTGCAGGAGCCGATGAACACCCGGTCGACGGGAATGTCGACCATCGCCGTGCCCGGGGTGAGCCCCATGTAGTCCAGCGCCCGGCGCATCGCCTGCGTCTTGTCGACGGTGGGCGCATCTGCCGGGTCGGGAACACGGCCGGTGACCGGCACCACATCCTCAGGACTGGTTCCCCAGGTCACCTGCGGGGCGATCGTGGCGGTGCTGATGGTGACCTCGCGGTCATATCGGGCGCCCGGATCGGATGGCAGCGTCCGCCAGTGGGCGATCGCCTTGTCCCAGTGATCGCCGGCGGGGGCCATCGGTCGGCCGTTGAGGTACGCGAAGGTGGTCTCGTCCGGAGCGATCAGCCCGGCGCGCGCGCCGGCCTCGATCGACATGTTGCAGACCGTCATCCGCCCTTCCATGTCCAGCGCTCGGATCGCCTCCCCGGCGTACTCGATCACGTGGCCGGTTCCGCCGGCGGTACCGATGGTGCCGATCACCGCGAGGATCAGATCCTTCGCGGTGACCCCTGGCGCCAGGTCGCCCTCGACGTTGATCCGCATGTTGCGGGCCGGGCGCTGTATCAGCGTCTGGGTGGCGAGCACATGCTCCACCTCCGAGGTGCCGATGCCGAAAGCCAGTGCCCCGAATGCGCCGTGGGTCGCGGTGTGGGAATCGCCGCAGACGATGGTCATGCCCGGCTGTGTGAAGCCCTGTTCCGGGCCGATGATGTGGACGATGCCCTGGCGGATATCGTCCATGGCGAACACCGGAACCCCGAACTCCTCGCAGTTACGCATCAGCGTCTCCACCTGGAGACGGGATTCCGCATCCTCAATGCCCCGGCTGCGGTCGCTGGTGGGCACGTTGTGATCGGGAACGGCCAGGGTTGCGTCGGGGCGACGGACCCGGCGTCCAGCGGTGCGCAGACCCTCGAAGGCCTGCGGACTGGTCACTTCGTGGACCAGGTGGCGGTCGATGTAGAGGAGGCAGGTGCCGTCGTCCTGGACGTGGACGACATGGTCGTTCCAGATTTTGTCGAACAGGGTGCGCGGGACAGTCATGGGCCGCTCGCTGGAGTTGGGATCGCGCTCAGCAGGACGTTGCCGGCGGAAAGCCGCCGCGGCCTGCCGGCCATCAGGCCGCTGGCGAGGCCGACCGGCACGCCGGACAGTCCCGCCGGGGCCGTGGTCCGGACGGGCCTCAGCTCAGGCGTCCGTATCGCCAGAGGCCTCGGCCTGCGCCCGGGCCCGCTCGGCATCCTGGTGCGTCCTGCGGGCGGCCTCCCGGGCGTCGGCGGCGATCCGCTTTTCCTCGGCCACCACCTTGGCGGCGAAGCCGTCGGTCTTCTCGCTGATCCGCGCCTTTTTGCCGCGCAGCTCCCGGAGGTAATAGAGCTTGGCGCGCCGGACATCGCCGCGGCGGACCACCTCGATCTCGGAGATCCGCGGCGAGTAGAGCGGGAACACCCGTTCGACCCCTTCGCCGTAGGAGATTTTGCGGACCGTGAATGATGAGCCGATCCCGCGGTTGCGGCGGGCGATGCACACCCCTTCGAACGCCTGAATCCGCTCGCGGCTGCCCTCGACCACCTTGACCTTGACGCGCACGGTGTCGCCCGGGGCGAACACCGGCACCGGCCGGGTCTCCGTCAGCGCGGCGATCTGGTCCTGTTCCAACCCCTCAATCACATTCATCACTCGCAACCCTTCGTTCCGGCCGGGCGGACGGCGGTCTCACACTGCCTGATCCCGGCGCTCGCCGGCGGTACCGGCGCTCTGCCATACGTGGCCCACAAATCGGGCCGGCGTTCCCGTGTCGTCCGCTCTGCCGCGGCGCGGCGCCAAGCCGCAATCGCGGAATGATTGCCGGACACCAACACCGGCGGAACTTCCCGTCCCTGCCATACCCGCGGCCGGGTGTAGTGGGGATATTCAAGAAGCCCTGCCTCGAAACTCTCGACCGCGAGCGACTCCGGCGCATGGATCACCCCGGGCAGCAGCCGCACGCAGGCGTCGATCAGCGCAATCGCCGCCGGTTCGCCCCCGGACAGCACGAAGTCGCCGAGGCTGATCTCGTCCGGTGCCCAGGCCTCGACGATCCGTTCGTCGATCCCCTCGAAGCGCCCGCACAGCAGGATGACGCCGTTGCCGCCGGAAAGATCACGAACATCCTGTTGCCGCAACGGTCGGCCGCGCGGCGAGAGCAGAACCAACCGTCCCGGATGGGCCGCCACCGCGCTCGCGATCGCCGCGTCAACCACATCCGGGCGCATCACCATGCCGGGCCCGCCGCCGAACGGCGCATCATCCACGGATCGATGTTTATCGCGCGCGAAAACCCGGATGTCCACCGTTTCGAGCCGCCAGCGGCCGGCGGCAAGAGCCTGTCCGGCAAGCGAAACGGCGAGTGGACCCGGGAAAATCTCGGGAAACAGGGTGAGGACCTGCGCGATCCAGGGCCCGGCCGTCATCGCCGACCTCCGCCGGCGGTGTTCGCGGCTGCAGCGGCCCCGTGCGCTCCGTCCTCACCCGGATCCGGGCCCGCGCCGCCGAACAGACCCGCCAGCGGCGCAATGACGATCCGCCCGCCCGACAGGTCCACCGTCGGGACGGCATCGCGGGTGAAGGGCACGAGGGTGCGGCGGCCGTCGTGCTCGATCTCAAGGACCGGTCCCGCGCCGAAATCCTCGATGGCGACCACCCGGCCACTGCCCCCCGTGCCGGCGATCTCGGCGGCGAGGCCGATCAGGTCGGCGTGATAGAACTCATCCTCGCCGGGCGGCGGCAGGACGGCCCGGACGACGAAGAGCCGGGTGCCTTTGAGCGTCTCGGCCGCATCGCGGCCGCGGACCCCGGCGATTTCGGCGATCACCTGGCCGCGGGTCTCACCAGTGACGCGGATTTCAAACACTCCTGTTCCGGATTCATCGGCCAGCGGCCCGTAGTCGCCGATCGCTGCGGGATCGGCGGTGAAGCTCTTGATCCGCACCCGGCCGTGGACGCCATGTGCCCCGGTGATCACCCCAAGGCAGAGCGGCGCGGCGGGCCGATCGGTTTCATGCGGCGGGCTGGTGGACATCAGCGTCAGGGCCGGAGGGTCTCATCGCGCGTTCAACTGGCCGCCTGATCGCCACTCCCGGCCGTCTCGCCGCTGCCGCCGCCTGCGGGCTCCGCTTCGGCGGCGGCCTTTGCGGCGGCTTCCTCGGCCTCGGCGGCAGCCCGGGCAGCCGCGGCTTCGGCAGCCGCCTTCAGGCGCTCCTGGGCTTTCGCTTTGGGAACCGGCTTTTTAGTCTGCTCGGTCCGCCGCCGCGGTTCCATCAGGCCGGCTTCGGCGCAGAACTTGGCGACCCGGTCGGTGGGCGTTGCGCCGTTCGCGAGCCAGTGGCGGAGCCGCTCCGTCTTCAGCGTCACCCGGTCCGGATGATCGCGCTCGACCATCGGATTGTAGGTGCCAACCCGCTCGATGAAGCGGCCGTCGCGGGGGCTGCGGGAGTCGGCGATGACGATGCGATAGAAGGGGCGCTTCTTGGCGCCGCCGCGGGAAAGACGGATACGAAGGCTCATGGTCGGTATCAGGGTCCTCGGCTGTTGGTGACGGGTTGCAGGCAGTTCGGTCGGGCGGCAGCGGATCCGGACGTCGCTGCGCCGGTTAGCGCTGGGGCGGGATTGGCGGCATCATGCCGGGCGGCAGACCGCCGGGCAGACCCTTCCGGCCCTTCTTTCCAAATTTCTTCATCATCATCTCCATCTGCTGATACTGCTTGAGGAGACGATTGACGTCCTGGACGGTGGTGCCGGAACCGGCAGCGATCCGCCGCCGCCGCGAGCCGTTGAGCAGCTTCGGCTGGCGCCGTTCCGCCACGGTCATCGACAGGATGATCGCCTCCTGGCGGGCGAGCGCCTTCTCGTCCACATTGGCATCGGCGATCTGGGACTTCATCTTGCCGAGGCCGGGCAGCATCCCGATCAGGCCCTTGAGATCGCCGAGCTTGCGGATCTGCTTGAACTGCTCGGCCATGTCCTCGAGGGTGAATTCCCCCTTGGCCAGCTTCTTCGCCAGCTTCTCGGCGTCGTCGCGTTCGATCGTCTCGGCGGCGCGCTCGACCAAGCCGACCACGTCGCCCATCCCGAGGATGCGTCCGGCGATCCGGTCAGCCTGAAACGCTTCGATGGCGTCGATCTTCTCGCCGGTCCCGATCAGCCGGATCGGCACCCCCGTCACCGCCCGCATCGACAACGCCGCACCGCCCCGGGCGTCGCCGTCCATCCGGGTCAGGACGATGCCGGTGCAGCCCACCTTGCCGTGAAACTCCCGGGCCAGGGTCACCGCGTCCTGACCGGTAAGGGCATCAGCGACGAGCAGGGTCTCGCCGGGATGGGTTGCCGCCTTCACGGCGGCCACCTCGGCCATCATCTTCTCGTCGATGTGCAAGCGGCCGGCGGTGTCGAGGATCACCGCGTCAAACCCTTCGCGCCGCCCCGTCTCCACGGCCCGTTTGGCGATTGCCTCCGGCATCTCGCCGAACACGATCGGCAGGGTGCGGGTCTGGGTCTGTTCGCCGAGTATGGCGAGTTGCTGCTGGGCGGCGGGCCGGTAGACGTCCAGCGACGCCATCAGCACCTTCTTCTTCGCGCGGCGATGAATCCGGGCGGCGATCTTCGCGCAGGTGGTGGTCTTGCCCGACCCCTGCAGGCCGACGACCAGCACCACCGCCGGCGGACCACCGATCAGCCGCACACCGGTCTCCTCGCCGGCCGCGGCGGGGTCGTCGTGACCGCCGCCGAGCATCTCGATCAGCGAGTCGTTGACGATTTTCACCACCATCTGGCCCGGGGTGACGCTGCGCAGCACCTCCTGGCCCACCGCCCGCTCCCGGACGCCGGCGACAAAGTCCTTAACGACCGGAAGCGCCACATCGGCTTCCAGCAGGGCGACGCGGATCTCGCGCAGCGCCGCTCCCACATCGGCTTCGCTCAGCGCGCCGCGCTTCTTCAGCTTCTCGAAAATCCCTGAGAGCTTGTCGCTCAGGCTGTCGAACACCCGTTCGCCTCCAACCACCTGGCGCCCCCTGACGGCCCGCGGCTGCAAACGCACAGGGCCGTCTGGCACCGATCACCGGTCAACACAGAAAAGCCGGTGCGCGAGACTCGCGGACCGGCAACGCCCCCTCGGGACGCCAGAAGAAGATAGAGGCTTGGCGCGACGGGGTCAACCGGATCGGACAGCCTTGTGTAGCTAGCTCGTGATCTGTCCGGGGTTTGTAGCGGGTGATCTGTCCGGTTTT
>CAYVUM010000163.1:0-5644 GCA_964454795.1 uncultured Rhodospirillaceae bacterium | reverse complement strand
CTAGTGGTTCGATGCCAACGGATGAGTCCCATCCGTTGGCTGAATCGAACCACCAGATCAATAGGTTAGTGGATCGACCGATCTGACGCTTGGGAACCAAGCGTCAGATCCGATCCACTAGCGATCGCCGGTTCGGTTCGGCGGTCAACTCGCCGGGATCGACAGACAGTCCGGTGCCGAACGGTTCGGCGTGGGCAAGAAGGAAGCGGTTCCGCTGAGTCTTTCTGAGTATTGGCCAATGCTTCGGTACCTGCCGGCTTTCGGCCGCAAGCTTTTCGAAGCGGGCGCGCAGACGATTGTCGAACGCGCGCTCAGTCTTGCCATCGGGCTTGATCACACCGTCCGGGTCCAGGCCGCTATCGATCTGGAAACGTTCAATTCCCTCAAACATCGGTTCATCGGGCCAGGGCGTGACGCCCCATCCCGGTACCTGAAAGAGGTCCAAAATACTCAATGCAGGCTTGACGGCAACCGCGTCGTTGGCGTCGGTGTTTGCGTTCCGGGAAACTGTTCGCCGCACTCGAAACAGCATCGTCCTGCCCGCCTGTCTGCAATTCCGTCTGCTTTCCATATAGGACAAAACAGGAACATAGGCTCACCCTTGACTGCCCCGAACGGGTGTATCTGTGTGTGCCTGTGGCCATCTTACGTCGACGGCGGCAGCGCCGTCAGGTTGCGGGCCTGGTTGATCAGCATCTGCGCTTCGTTGGCGAGCTGGCGGACCTGGTTGTCGATCTGGATCAGCGCAGGGGCCGCCTGCAGCAGGTTCAGGCCGTAGTTGGCGGGATCGAACACCGTGATCGCCAGCGCCGGCGGCGCGACCAGGGTTGCGCCGGCCGCCGCCACGGCAACCGCCAGGAGGGCGAGGCACCGCTTGGGCATAAGCCGCCTCATCGGTCGTTGTCCGCCTGTCCGGTTCAGCGCCAGTCGGTGCGGCCGCGGACCCGGATGTCGACCCGGTCGTGGTCGGTGTTGTGGGCGCTGATGGCGTAGACGGTGGCGCCCAACGGTCCGACCGCGCCCGCGCCGAAGCCGTCGTAAACGCCGTAGAAGTAACCGGCGGCGTAGGCATCGCCGAAGCCGTAGCCGTCGGCGAAGTCGAGGGCGATGCCGCCGTAGGCGACCTCGCCGGTCTCCGCCGCGCCGATCCGGGCGTGACAGCCGGACCGCACCGCCGTCGCGCCGATTGCCATCCGCAGCACGACGTTGCCGCCGGCGATCACCCGACGGTCCGGCCCGAGCGCGGTGGCCCGCCGGTCCAATCGCGGCGGGGAGCCGGCATCCGGAACGGAGTGCGGCAAGGGTGCACCGGGCCAGAACCGCCGCGCCGAGCCTGCGGAACGCAACGCCGCTGCGGGGCCGTGGCTGAGGGCGGTCCATAGCGACTCTCTGGTTTTTTCCGTTCGCCCGGACGGTCGTCTTGTTTCGCCGGGATCCCCCTGGCCGCGTCTCGCGTGCTTCCGTGTCTGGCGGGCGGCAAGCGGCAGAAGACGTTCATGTGCTTCTTTCCTTACCCGCCCTTGAGCCAATTTGCTAAATTTCCGACTTCTTTGCGCCGGATGGGTGGCCGAGTGGCTGAAGGCACCGGTCTTGAAAACCGGCAGGCCCGTGAGGGCCTCGTGGGTTCGAATCCCACCCCATCCGCCACTCTCGCCCCAGCAGAAGATTTCTCCGCCTGAGGCAGCGCCGAGAAAACGCGTTGTTTCAAAAGGGCTTGCGCGACGGGCCGGGTACCGCGCTCTCGCCGGGCCGCCCGCATTTCCGCTCTCCGCGGCCGTTTTCTCTGCGGAGTGGGTACTGCGCCAATTTAGTGCCCGCTCGCAGTTCCCAATCATTCCAACGAGTTGGCGTGCTTGTCCTCCCGACCGATTCCGAAATTCCGATTGGGTATAGGCGGAGGGAACGAAGCGCAAGCCCTCAAGAACACCTGGGCTCATGCCCCCACGTACACGCTCTCCCCACCACCGGCGTAGCTGCTGAAGATGTGGGCGAACGTGGCGGCACACTTGGCGTCGTAGAGGGCCTCGTCGTAGATCTCAGGCAAGCCCTCATCGAAAACGACCTCGATCATCTGCCGCACCGCGCCGCGCGCCATTTGCTTGCTCCGCCAGTCGATAACCAGCACGACGACGTCGTAGCCCAGCGGCGGGCAGCCGCCCATCCACATGCCCTTGCGGCGCGAAAGGGCAAACTTGTCGCGGATGCGTTCGCCGATCACCTCCCGCTCGAACTGCGCGAACGACAGGAGGATGTTCAGGGTCAGCCGGCCCATGGACGTGGTGGTGTTGAACGCCTGCGTCAGCGAGACGAACGAGACGTTGTGCCGCTCGAAGACGGGCAGCCCCGCCCAAGCGATCAGGCGTCGGCACCGCCGAGGACGGAGTCGAGCTGCATCTCTTTCAGCAGCGCGTCCTGGCGGGGTTGGGTGAAGGCGTTCATCTCGTCGACGCCCCAGGTGATGCCGACAACCGTTCGCGTCGCCCGCTTGCCTGGCGCCGCGTCGGCGAGCGCGAGATAGGCGTCGATGACCAGTTGCGGGTCGGGCGCGGCGTCGCTCGCCAGCATGTCGGCGAAGCCCGCGATCATCGTCGTGGGCACGTCGCGCAGATCGCCATAGGAGGCGAGGACATCTTCATGGGCCGGCGGCATGCCCGCCGCCAGAAGATTGGAGGGAAACGGGCCCGGCTCGACTAGCGCCACGTCGATGCCGAACGGGGCCACTTCGTAGCGCAGGCTCTGGCTGTAGGCCTCCAGCGCGTGTTTCGTTGCGCAATAGGTGCCGAAGAAGGGCACCACCACCCGCCCCGCGATGGAGCTGGTGTTGATGATGAGCCCCTTGCCAGCCGCGCGCATCGACGGCAGCACCGCCTGCATGGCGCGGATGGCCCCGAAATAGTTGGTGTCCATCTGCTCTTGGGCCTGCGCAACGCTGAAGGCCTCGGTCATGCCGATATACATGATGCCGGCGTTGTTGATCAGGATGTCGACGGGCCCCTTTGCACGGATGGCTGCGAAGCCGTCCGCAACCGAGGCGTCGCTGGTCACGTCCATCTCGATTATGGAGATGTGCGGCGAATGCGCCTCCAGCGCGGCCTTCTTGAACGCGTTGCGCCCTGCGGTGTCGCGCATCGTGCCCCAGACGCGATAGCCTCGGTCGGCAAAGGCGCGCACCGCCCCCTCGCCAAAGCCGCTGCTGGCCCCGGTGATGACGATTGTTCTGGTGGTGTCCATGATTGCGTGAGCTCCTGCTTGAATACTGTGTTACCGACTGGTACAAATAAGTGACTGCCCGCGTCAAGACATAAAATACCGATTGGTACACAAATGAGTGGATCCGATCCGAGACCCGTGCGCGGACGACCCAGGACGATGGATGCCCAGAAGGTGCTTGATGTCGCCATGACCGCGTACTGGCAGGGCGACCCCGCCGACGTGTCGGTCAATGCGATCTGTCAGTTGGCAGGCATCTCCAAGCCATCGCTCTACCGCGCATTCGGGAGCGAGGACGGTCTCACGCACGCGGTGCTCGACAGCTATGCCGAGCGGGTGCTGTCGGACGTGTTCGCGATCCTGCAGGGCGGGGATGGGCTGCGGGACACCCTCGATGCGCTGGTTGAGTTCGCCTGCGCCGACCCGCGCGTGGAAACCGGCTGCCTCTTCTACAAGATGCGCGCGGGCAAGCACCGGCTTGGACCGGAGACCCGGGCGCGGGTGGAAGAGATCGATGCAGCAGCGCAAGCCGCCTATGCGGCCTTCCTGCACTCCTGCCGGGATGCCGGCGACTTGCCTGATGGGTTGTCGGTCGAAGCGGCGGCACCGTACCTTAGCGAACAACTCGCCCTCGCCATCACCCAGCGAGCCTCGGGCGAGGACTCGGTGCGCATCCGGGACATGCTGAAGCTGGCTCTGTCGGTTTTCATGCGCGATCTCGGCGACGCCTAAATGACGGGGTCCCTCGATGCCTCCATTCCATTCCAGGCTGCCCGACGTTCAAGCCTGGTCCCCTATTTATCAGTGAGTTAAAATGGAGAACGTCCGAACCCAGTCCCACCCCATCCGCCATTCTGCAGAAATGCGCGTTGATTCTTGAAGATTTATCCGGATCGCCGACACTGGACGCGTGCCTTCGCGCTGGTTCTCACATCGGGCGGGGATCCGCTGAGAACATCGCTGATCTGATCTTCGGGAGGGCGCCCTCCTATCTGTCGAGACATGTCAGATTGCGCCCCTTCCGAGGGCATCCGCAGTGGAGAGGCGGCGTCGACCATCAGATTGACAGCGAGGTGTATCGGCGCCTGTTGCTAAGGCGCTTTGGCGCATATGCGCCAAACAACGAGGGCGCGGTGAAGGACATTAACCCTGCCCCCACGTGCCGTCTTCAACTGCGCCACGGCACCGGATGTCCACCCGGTGCAGGACCCCGCCCGCCTCGGCTGGGAGCCGGTGACCAAGGTGGAGCATTTTGCGATCAATAGCCAAGAACTCGTTCAGCATCCATAGGACGTCGAGACGTGACCTTGATCGACGGCATGAAAAACTTTCTCTCTGATAACGGTTAATTTGTAAAGAGCGAGGACCGTCCAGCCAAAAATACTGGCATAGAATTGCGACTGACAAGTGGTCATAAGGTCAACAAACTCGATAGAGAAAACTGAAACGATCACGACTAGAGAATAGGCAAGATTAAATCATTATTCGATGGGTTACTGTCATAAGAACAGCTTAATTCGCATGTTCTCCTAAACATGTATTTGTTGTTTACTGCCATGATCGGAACGCGAGAATTCAACTTGATGTGATGCTGCGGCGCTGGGGGTTGGCACCGCTGGTCCGCGATGAGCTGCCTTCCGATGGACAAAAACTCATCGAGAAATTGGAGAAATATTCGGTCGATGTCCGGTTCGCCGTGGTCTTGGCGACACCCGATGACGAAGGCCACCGGGCCGATCACCCCGACGAAAAGCAGGACCGCACTCGCCAGAACGTCGTTCTCGAACTGGGCATGATGCTCGCGCGCCTCGGCCGCAACCGCGTGGCCATCCTGCTGACAAACCCGGAGAAGATCGAGAGGCCATCTGACATTCAGGGACTGATCTACAGTCCGTTCAAGGACAGCGTTGATGATGCCAAGACTAAGCTGGCAAAGGAGATGAACGCACAGGGGTATTGACCCTGCCCCCAAGTTTGGTCTGGGGCTTATGAGAGTCCGGGTGGTTGGTGGATGCCGCGGTCGGTGGTCGTCCTTTTCGTCAATCCGATCATCGCGTTCATTGGTTGTGGTGGGTCCTGTCGGGTTGTGGGCAAGCCGTCAGGCTTGTCCAGAAAATCCACAGGGCTGGCCTCGGCCGCGGCCTGCATGGGCCTACGCCACCCCAGGGAGCCGTGCGGGGCGATCCGCGGTCGAACAATCGATCGTGGCTATGGGCGGACCTGGCGGTGACCCCCGGGAGCGTCCGTGGGGTGGGCAGCCGGCAGCCGGGTCAACACCCCTCAGGTCCGCTGTTTCATGGGGTTGGTCGGCCCGGGTTCCAGGCCTGGATGGCCACGCGGGAGGGGTCAGGCTGGCGCTGGTGCCTGGCCCCGCGTTCTACTAGAGCGGGTCGCCTCCCAATAGGATCGCTCCGCGATGCTATTGGGAGGCGTG
>CAYVUM010000162.1:0-5715 GCA_964454795.1 uncultured Rhodospirillaceae bacterium | reverse complement strand
CGCTCTCCAACCGTTGACTCATAGCCGTCGGGGAGCGAGGCAATGAAATCGTGAATGCGGGCCAGCTTCGCCGCCCGCTCCACCGCCGAGCGGTCCGCCGCCGGCCGCCCGTAGGCGATGTTGTAAGCGATGGTGTCGTTAAACAGCACCGTGTCCTGAGGAACGATGCCGATCGCCGCACGCAGCGATTCCTGGGTGACGCCGCGGATGTCCTGGCCGTCAATCAGGATCCGCCCCCCGGTCGGATCATAAAAGCGGTAGAGGAGCCGGGCGATGGTCGACTTGCCGGCCCCGCTCGGCCCGACCAGCGCCAGGGTGCGGCCGGGCGCGACCCGCATGTCGATGTCGCTCAGCACGCTGCGGCGGGCGTCGTAGGCAAAGCTCACCTGTTCGAAGACCACCTCGCCGCCGCCGGTCACCAGGGCCGGCGCGCCGGGCGGATCGGCGACCTCCGCCGACTGATCGAGCAGGCCGAACATCGACTCCATGTCGGCAAGGGAGCGCTTGATCTCGCGGTAGACAAAGCCGAGGAAATTGAGTGGCAGGAACAGCTGAATAAGGTACGAATTGACCAGCACGAAGTCCCCTATCGTCATCCTTCCGGCGGCAACCCCCTGCCCCGCCATCACCATCAGGATCACCAGGCCGGTGGCGATGATCAGCCCCTGGCCGATATTCAGCAGGCTGAGGGTAACCTTGCTTTTAATTGCTGCCGCTTCATAGGCCTCCAGCGCCTGATCGAACCGCCGGGTTTCGTGGGCTTCGTTGCCGAAGTACTTGACTGTTTCGAAATTGAGCAGGCTGTCGATTGCCTTGGTATGCGCGGCGTTGTCGGTCTCGTTCATCTGGCGGCGGTATTTGATCCGCCATTCAGTGACCTTGAAGGTCCACAGCACGTAGCCGGCCACACAGGTAAACGTGATCAGCGCGTACCACACACCGAACAGCCACCACAGCACCCCGCAGACGAGAACGATTTCGAGCAGTGTCGGCAGCACATTGAACAGCATGAAGCTGAGCAGGAACTCGATCCCCTTGGTGCCGCGCTCGATTGCCCGGCTGATCTCGCCGGTCCGCCGGTCGAGATGAAAGCGGAGGCTCAGGCGATGGAGATGCCCGAAGGTCTCCAGGCCGGCCTGGCGGATCGCCCGTTGCCCGACCCGCGCGAATATGGCGTCCCGCACCTCGGCAAAGGCCTGGGAGAGAACCCGGGCGACCCCGTACCCGACCAGGAGCGCCACCGGAACCGCAACCAGGGCAGCGGACTGTTCCCCCGCCGGGCTCAGGGCGTCGACCGCCTGCTTGTAAAACCAGGGCACGGCGACGTTGATCGCCTTCGCAGCGACCAGGCAGACGACCGCGGCAACCACCCGGATGCGGAGATTGAGGGCATCCCGCGGCCAGAGATAGGGCAGAAGCGTCACAATGGTCTGAAAGTCGCTGCGACCGCCTGGCCGCTCCGTCGCGGTCACGGGGTTTCCACCAGCTCGAACACCATCAGCAAAGTTTTCTGCAAGACACTGTAATTGTCGTCCGTAACCAGGTAGATCAACGTCTCACCGTCAGGGCCGAGGACGGCGTCGATCCCCTCGAAGTTGTCGACCGTGATGCTGCCCGCCAGAACAGCCAGTTCCTCGCCGGCGACCACGGCCCCGGGGACGATGTCTTCGCTGCGAATCCGCACGATCCGGGCCGCGAAGGGGGGAAAGCGGCGCTCGACCAGCACCAGATTGCCATCCGGCAAAGTCGCCGCGCCCGTGGGCTTGTAGCCGGAGGCCGGGCGATAGCTGAACGCCTCCCACAACGAGGCGCCGGGGGTTCGCTGCACCCAGGCTTCGAAGCCGTTGGCTGTTGCCAGTCCTTCTGAGAAAGCCACCAGGCGGTTGTCGGGCAGGCTCGCCAGCGCTTCCACGCCGGCATTCCGCGGCGCCCGGTAAATCCGCCGCGGCGGCGGGACCCGTTGCGGCTCGCCGGTGGTGGAATCGTAGCGCCAAAGCCGATGAGCATCCTCGAACCCGACAACAACGCTGTCACCGCCGATCGGCGCCAGCGACTCCGCATCCCGCCACGGCATCGTCGTCAACCATTGCTGGCCCGGCCCCTGCATCGCGTTGACGTCGAGACCAGCGATGCCGGCCAGATCGCCGGCGGTCGTGTACTGCAAGTTGCCGCGCACCCAGAAACCGCGGTCTGAGGTGGCGAGAAAGCTGCGCCCGCGGGCGACCACGATCAGCGAGGAAAGGCCGCCGAACCGGTTATCGGTGAACGAAATGTCGAGACCGCCGCGGTAGACCAGCCGGCCGACGGTGCGCTGTTTCGGGTCGGCGCGATCCAGCGGAACGGGCGTGACTTCGAGGAAGGCGCGGCTGCTGATCGCATCGGCCAGCGACCCGCCGACAACCAGAATCGCCGTCGCAACCAGGGCCAGGACGGCAATCGCAACCACGGCTGCGACCGATCGCCGCGCGCCGACGGGTTGCCGCCGTCGGGCGATCTCCCGCGCCGCACCGCGAAGGGTCGAGCCGGGCTGGGGGCGAATGGGATCCCGCATGGCGCATCCGTGTATCGGCGTTTCCGCGGACGGCAGCAAGGAGGAGTTTGCGGGCAAAGGCGCCGGCGCGGCGGGAAAGGCTTGCCCTCTGACGGCGCCGACGGTAACGACCGCTGGCGGCGGCCGGCTCCCGGTGACCCGGTCGATCCGGGGAAGCGCGCTGAACCGTCGGGGGAACCAGATCAGCATGAGGCTCAAAAGGTCCGGTTGGCGGGCGCGGGGCACCATCCCGGCAGGCCTCGGATCGATCCACACCGGCAGTCCGGCCGATCGCGACCGCCGGCGATGAGTGCCGGCGCCCTGACCCGCGGGGTCATTCTCCGGATCTTCCTGCCGTTCGCGTTCGGATACTTCATTTCCTACCTTTTCCGGGTCGTTAACAACGTCATCGTCCCCAACCTCGAAGCCGACGTGGGTCTCGACGCCGGCGGCCTCGGCCTGATCACCAGCGCCTATTTCCTGACATTTGCCGCCGCGCAGCTGCCGCTCGGGGTGCTGCTCGACCGGTTCGGGCCGCGACGCACCGAAGCGGCGCTGCTGCTGGTCGCCGCCACCGGCGCCGCAGTGTTCGCCGTGGCCCAGTCGGCGGCGGGGCTGGTGGCCGGACGGGCGCTGATCGGTCTTGGCGTTGCCGCCTGCCTGATGGCGGCGTTCAAGGCCTTCGTGGTCTGGTTCCCCCGCGACCGCCTGCCGTTCGTCAATGGCTGCCAGATGGCGGCGGGCGGGCTTGGCGCCCTCGCTGCGACCCGGCCAGTGGAGATGGCGCTGCAGGTCACCGACTGGCGCAGCCTGTTCCTGATCCTGGCGGTGCTGACCGTGGCTGCGGCGTTCGCGTTGCTCACCGTCGTGCCGGAGCGCAGCAGCGGATCGGGCCGGGAGAGCCTTGCGGAGCAGCTTGGCGGCATCGCACACGTGTACAGGAGCCCCTTGTTCTGGCGGGTGGCGCCGCTGACGGTCCTGTCCCAGGGCAGCTTCCTGGCGATCCAGGGGCTGTGGAGCGGCCCGTGGCTGCGCGATGTCGCCGGGTTCGACCGCGGCGCCGTCGCCGATACCCTGACGGTGATCGCCGCGGCGATGATCGCCGGTTTCCTGATCATGGGCTGGGCAGCCGCCCGGATCGGCCGGCTTGGCGGCTCGCCGCTCGCCGCCGCCGCAACGGGCATGGGGCTGTTCATTGTCATCGAGGCGATCCTCGCGCTGAGCGCGCCGGTCGCCGCCGCACCACTGGCCTGGGCGGCTTTCGGATTCTTCGGCACAGCCGGCATTCTGCCCTACGCGGCCCTTTCCCAGCGGTTCCCGGCAAGGCTCGCCGGCCGGCTCAACACCGGCCTCAACGTGCTGGTGTTTGTTGCCGCCTTTGCCGCCCAGTGGGGAATCGGCGCAGTCATCGGCGCGTTTCCGGCCACCCTGGCCGGCGGTTATGACCCTGCCGGCTATCGCGCTGCCTTCCTGATCCTGGTTACGCTGCAGACACTGGCCCTGATGTGGTTTCTGGCCTATCGGCGCGATGGCGTTCCGGAAGCGTGAATACGCCGGTTGCCGCACCGTCGGCCTCATAGCCCTGGACCAGGAGCCGGCCGGTTGCGGGATTGGCAACGACGGCGAGGCGGGTCTGCCAGTTGAGGATCGGCGGGGTCACCCAGCCGAATCCCTCGCCGGTGCTGTCCCGGACCCGGTCCATCTGCAGCAGCCGGCCTTGGCTGTCGGTGCCCCGGCCATACCCGGTGCGGTCGATCGCCAGCCAGTGGTTGGCGATGCCGGTGGGCGCAGGATGAACGGCCGCCTCCGTCTCGGTGCGCTCGATGACACAGCCCTCGCCGTCGCCGCAGCCGGCCAGGGTAAAGAACGCCGGAACGGCGATCGGCGTCTCGGTGAGCCTCGCCTTGGCCTCGGCGTAGGTCTGGCAGGTCTCGAACACTTGGCGCAGCAGGTGCGAGGCGGGCAGGGCGCGGATGTGCCAAGCATCCATCCGGCCGAGAAACCAGTCGAAATAGCGCATTCCGGTGCGCCGGCGCAGCGGCGGCTGATTGATCGCCGCGGTGAACCGACCGGGCGCCATGGCGGTCAGCACCCCGACGCAGCCGGGCCAGGTGACGTCGAGAAGCGCGCCGGCGGGGGTCTCGCGGCGGGCGACGACCAGATGCCGGCCGAGGCCGTCCAGCGGCCAGTCGAGGGTGCGGAGCATCCGCTGGCCGGACCCGGCGGGATCGGGCCCGACCCCCGTCGTGCAACTCCACTCGTAGGAGAGGTTGAGCAGAAAGGCTCCCGGCCCGCCGAGCCGGTCGGCAATGGCGGCAATCTCGTCGCGGTAGGGATTGCCGGTGCGGACCAGCCAGCGCCGCGACAGCGCATCCCCGAAGCGCAACGCGGCCGCACCATAATGGCGGCGTCCGGCGACGACGATCGCCTCCAGCTCCGCCCTTGCCGCATCGAGCAGGGCGAGCGGCCCGGCGGTGCCGAGATCGTGATAGGGAATCGCCGGTGCGGCGTGGTCGTCGGCTCGGCGGCTTTCAACGGGCATTGGCAGCCCCCTCTTGTCCTTTGGCACGGCTCAGACTACCAGACCCGACAGCATTGTCAGCCGCCGTGGTCTTTGCGGCCGGCACGGGCAGGCTGACCGCCGTGCCGCCCCTGCGTCTGTCTCTCCGACGAGGTCATCATGATCCCACGCTACAGCCGTCCGACCATGTCCCGGATCTGGGAGCCGGAGACCCGGTTTCAAATCTGGCTGGAGATCGAGGCCCACGCCTGCGATGCCATGGCCGACCTCGGGATCATCCCGCGGGCAGCGGCGGCGGCGATCCGCGAGCGGGGCGCCTTCGACGTCGCCCGGATCGAGGCGATCGAACAGGAGACCCGCCACGACGTCTTCGCCTTCCTGACCAACGTCGCCGAGCACGTCGGCCCGGAGGCGCGGTTCCTCCACCAGGGCATGACCTCCTCGGACGTGCTCGACACCTGCCTCGCCGTGCAGCTGGCCCGGGCCGCCGACCTCCTGCTCGGCGACATCGACGACCTGCTCGCCGCGCTCCGCCGCCGCGCCTTCGAGCACAAGGACACCGTCTGCATCGGCCGCAGCCACGGCATCCACGCCGAGCCGACCACCTTCGGCCTGAAGCTCGCCGGCTTATATGCGGAATGGCAGCGCAACCGCGACCGCCTCG
>CAYVUM010000161.1:0-5756 GCA_964454795.1 uncultured Rhodospirillaceae bacterium | reverse complement strand
ACTTCGTCGATGATGTAGACCTTGTAGCGGGCGGTGGCCGGGTGATAGCGCACCCCGTCGATCAGCTCGCGGATGTCCCCGACCCCGGTGCGGCTGGCCGCATCCATCTCCAGCACGTCCACATGCCGGTCCTCGGCGATCGCCCGGCACGGCTCGCAGACCCCGCAGGGACTGGCCGTCGGGCCGCCGCCGCCGTCGGGACCGATGCAGTTGAGCGCCCGGGCGATGATCCTGGCCGTCGTCGTTTTGCCGACCCCGCGCACCCCGGTGAGCATGTACGCCTGGGCGATCCGGCCGGTGCGGAAGGCGTTGGTCAGGGTCCGGACCAGGACGTCCTGACCGATCAGACTGTCGAATCCGGCGGGGCGGTACTTGCGGGCGAGCACCCGGTAGGGACGGGTGGCTTGCAGCGGTTCGGCCGGGGGGAAGGCAACGTCGGTGTCGGTCATCGACCTGTCCACTCGGTCGGCCGGAACGGTCGGCCGGCCAGAACGGTCCGGCGGGACGGAGCGCGCGCAGGCCACGTCGGTGCGGAGTGGGAGACTGGTCGACGACCCGGGCCGGAACTCGTTACGGCTGCTTCCTTCCGGACCTGACCGGATTGGCGAGGGACCCGTCCATCGCCAGCCTCCCACCGGACAATATCAGCCGACCCCGCGTCGGACGCAAGCCTTGCCGGACGCACCCGCGCGCACCGTCCCGGCCCGCCGCTCAGTCGACGTAGATGGCGCCGAAGCCGCGGCCGTCCTCGTAGCCGCGGAAGGCGCGCTCGAAGCGGTTGTCGACGAGATCGTAGCGGCCGCTGCGCAAGGCGACGAGGCGGACCTCGGCGGTGCCGCCGGGCGGAATGGTCAAGCTGACGAAGCAGGGTTCCGGCGGCGGTGCCGCGCCGATCCGTGCCTGGTCCACGGCCACCGTGCGGAAGAACTCCGGCGCCCGGAAGCCGCGGCTGCCGCTGTCGGCGTTGCTGATGGTCAGCACCGCGGGCCGGTCGCGGATGAAGGCGAACACCATCGGTGAGAACTCATTGTCCCGGATCTCCACGGCGACCGGCTGGGCGGCCTCCCAGTCGATCCCGGTGAGATCGGCCTCCCCGGCGCAGCTGCTGCCGGGAACCGGCTCCGGGTGCCATGCGCAGCCGGCGACGGCCAGCATCGCGGCGGCCAGGGTCAAACTCGCGAAGGTGTGCAACGTCCGAGGCATGGCGGCCCCCCCTTGTCCCTGTGGCGGCCATGGCCGGCCGCCCTTGTCCCTGTCTGCATAGCAACGCCCGGCGGCGGCGCCAAGCGGCCGCGTTGCCCGGGGCCACCGGCTGTGGCAGGCTGCAGCCATGGTCGACCCCCTGGTTTTCTGCGCGGTGCCCCTGGACCGGTCCGGCCGCGAGCGCATCGACCCGGCATGGTTCGCCGGCCGCTTGGCGATGGCGGCCGTGTGCGTCGTGCCGGTGTGGCGCGAGCGCAGCGTGTTCGTCGCCGGCGCGCGCGCGCGGGCCGCGTTCGGGGAGGGTCCGATGGCCCGCAGCCTGCTCGCCGCCGCCGGCATCGTCGCCCTGCTCGGCACCGCCGGCAACGCCGCCACCTGGATTGCCGCGGACGTGTCCGAGCTGTCGGAAGCCGATCTCACCGCCCTGCTCGGTCCCATCGAGACCGACGATCTCCGCCAGCGCGCCGCCCTCCTGCCGACGTTCGACGCCGGGGTGCTTGCCTACGCCCGCGGGCTGATCTACTGGCACCGCCGCCACCGGTTCTGCGGGGTCTGCGGTGGAGAAACCGAATCGCGCCACGCCGGCCATCTCCGCACCTGCTTGGCCGCCGGCTGCAGCGTCGAGCACTATCCCCGCACCGATCCGGCGGTGATCATGCTGGTGACCCGCAGCGGCGGCACCGGCGATCCGGCGGACGACCTCTGCCTGCTCGGCCGCCAGCCGCGCTGGCCCGCGGGCCTGATCTCCACCCTCGCCGGCTTTGTCGAACCGGGGGAGAGCCTGGAAGACGCGGTCCGCCGCGAGGTCCGGGAGGAAGTGGGGATCGATGTGGACGCCGTGACCTATCGCGGCTCCCAGCCGTGGCCGTTCCCGTCATCGATCATGCTCGGCTTCCGGGCCGAGGCCGATTCCTCCGGAAGCGACGCCCTGGACATCGACCCGGCCGAGATCGAAGAAGCCCGCTGGTTCCGTCGCGAGGAGGTCGGCCGGCTGCGCAGCCTCGGTTACCGGATGCCCAACCGGTTTTCGATCGCGCGCCGGCTGGTCGAGGACTGGCTGGCCGAGGCGGCCGGCTGATGGCAGGCGGGGGAGCAAAAAAGAGGTAGCGCGCGGGGTCTCCCCTTCCCATCCCAGGTAGGTTATTTTCAAGGCTTCAGCGACGGCGGAGGGACGACGGTCAAGATGGTCAGGATCCGCGACGCAACCGCATCGGATGCCCCGGCAATCGCCCGTGTTCACGTGGAGGCCTGGCGGAACGCTTACGCCGGGCTCCTGCCCGACTCCGTCCTGGTGCGGATGAACCGGGAGAGGCACACCCTGCAGTGGGCGCGGACGATCGGCCGGCGGCGGCCCCGCGACATCGTCCTGGTCGCCGAGACGGCCGCGGGCGCCATCGTCGGCTTTGGCAGCGCCGGCCGCGCCCGCCAGCCGCAACTCGCCTTCGGCGGCGAAATCTATACGCTCTACGTTCACCCCGAGCATCAGGACCAGGGGGTCGGCCGGGACCTGCTCAACGCCCTGTTCGGGGCGCTGGTCGCCCGGGGAGTCCAGTCGGCGTTCCTGTGGGTGCTGGCCGAAAACCCGTCGCGGTTCTTCTATGAGACCATGGGCGGCAAGCGAATCGCCGAGCGCGACGAGACCCTCTGGAATACGACCCTGCACGAGATCGCCTACGGCTGGAGCAACCTTAAAGCGACCCGCGCCCGCTCCGACGCCGGCGGCGCCGGTTGAGCCGACCCGGCAGGACGGGCCTGGTTCGACCGGTCGCCCGCTGTGTCGCCCGGGACGCGGCAGGTCGGGTCTGAAGCACTGACGCCTGCGGCAGGTCACGCCCGGTCTGACCTTCACGCCGGGCGCTGAGAGGAGGGTCGGCACACGTGGACAAATCCCTGGCGGCGGCGATCGGCACCCTGATCGTCGCCACGAGTGCCGTGCAGTTGGCCAACGGCTTTTTCACCACGCTGATCTCCCTCCGGATCGTCAATGAGGGCTTCGACGCCGCGCTCGCCGGGCTTGTCCTGAGCAGCTACTTCGCCGGCTTCACGGTGGCCGCGGTCCGGTCCGACCGGATCATCGCCCGCATTGGCCACATCCGAGCCTATGCCGCTTTCGCCGGCCTGGTCGCCGCCGCCACCGTGGTTATGCCGCTGAACGTGGAGCCATTCACCTGGATGGCCTTGCGTGCGGTGGTCGGCTTCGGCTGCGCCGGCCTGTTCGTCACCACGGAAAGCTGGCTCAACGCCAAAGCGCCGGCGGCGGCGCGCGGGCGGGTGTTCGCGATTTACATGGTCGGCACCTTCCTGGCCCTTGCCGCAGGGCAGTTGCTGATCGGCCAGATCGACGTCGCCGCGGCGGCGCCGTTTAACGCCATCGTTGCGTTGTTCGCGCTTGCGCTCGTTGCCGTCAGCACCGCGCGGGCGGAGCCGCCGGCGCTCGCTCCCGCCGCGGCTCCACCCTATCGCGAGCTCCTGCGCACGGCCCCGGTCGCGCTCTTCGGCTGTGCCCTCAGCGGCGTGATCACCGGCACTTTTTACGCCCTGGTGCCGGCCTGGATGCAGGGAGAAGGGATCGCCCACGAGACCATCGCGCTGGTGATGTTCGCGGCGGTCCTCGGCGGACTTCTCTTTCAGGTCCCCGTCGGCCGGTTGTCGGACGTCATCGACCGGCGCCTCGTCCTGGCGGTTCTCGGTCTCGGCCTCGCCGGGCTAGCGGTGGCGCTTGTCCTGCTGCCGCTCGATCTGCCGACCGTCCTGATGCTGGGGGCGCCGCTCGGCGGGTTCATGTCGACCCTTTATCCGGTGTGCGTTGCCCATGCTCACGACCGGATGCCAGCGGACCGCGTGGTCGCGGTGAGCGGTGCGCTCATTCTGATCAGCGGGGTCGGCTCGGTGGCTGGTCCGCTGGCCGGAACCCCGCTGATGGTCCGGCTGGATATTGACGGGGTTCTCTATCTGATGGCCGGGGCTGCGATGATGCTGGCGGTCCTGGCCGTCGGGCGGAGCCTGCTGAGCGCGGCCGCCCCCTCCCTGGACCGCACGTTTGCGCTGCTCACCCCGCAGGCCGCGGCACTCGCCCACGACCCCGGCGAAGACGCGCCGACGCCGGCGAATGAACCCGCGTAGGTCGGATTACGCCTTCGGCTGATCCGACTGACGCGGGCTGGCGAGCACGGAGCAGAACGACCAGGGAGACCGTGCCAACGGCCAGGAGCGCGAGGCTCCCCGGCGCGCCAACGTTGTTGGCCGCTGACACGAGCGGACCCTCAAACGACAGGCTGGCACGGAGCGACTCCACCGTGTTGCGAAACGCGCCTCGGGCGGTGAGTTCGCTCTCGAACACGAGCCGGTAGAAGCTCTCGTCGCTCGTCACGCTGGTCGACACCCGTAACACCTGCGTCTCGGTATTCGCGAACGTCACCGCGTCGTCGTCAATGTGGTTGACGAAGGCGAGCTCGGAACCGCCCTGATCGAAAATGCGGACGGTTTCCAGCAAGTCGCTGCTGTCCCTCGCCCCGCCGATGTCGAGGTCGTCGAACTCCAGGGTCAACTGGTAGAGGCCGATCTCCGGCGGGACGAACATCAGGATCATCTCGAGGCGGCCACCGCAGGGGCCCCTGCAAACGTCAGACGTCAGGCCGACCCCGTCGACGCCGAACACGCCGGATCCGCCGAGCGGGATGAAAAACGGAATGGCGCCGTCGGGTCCTGTGGTGACGACCGGGGTCGGCGGGTCGGTGTCGTGAACTGCAACGCCGTGCACCGGGCCGTGCACCGGGCCGTACACCGGCGTGGCCACGGCAGGTCCCGCGGCGAGCAGAACCGCGACGACGGGCGCAGCGATCAGGATCCGGCTCGCGGGTGCCAGGGTCTGGGGTATCAGGGTCTGGGGTATCAGGGTCTGGGGTATCAGGGTCATCGGTGCGGGCCTCCGGATGGTCTTGGTAACAGGCCACCGGCACCAGACTATCTCCGCAGTTACGACCGGTCCGTTAAGGCCCGTGCCGGTCGGAATGGCCGGCGGGCGTCTTCCCACGTATGGTGTCGCCTCCCGGGTTCGCTCGTCACGCTCGCCCCCGAAGCAGGGTCGAGGGTGGCGCAGGTTCGGTCAAGCGGAGACAGGCCGCGCTCCATACCCGCCTTGAACGTGGACTACGGCCACGCCGCCGGGGAGGCCGCGCGGCCGTGCTTGACCGGTTCGAGGCCGCCGGAATCCAAGGGCCCCCTAAACCTCCGCCTCGGCCAGCTTGCCTTGCAGGCGGTAGGCGTGCTGGGGGTAGACGCCGAGGACGCGGACCTCGCGGGAGAAGAACGTCAGCTCCTCCATCGCCAAGCGGACGTTGCGGTGCTCCGGGTGGCCCTCCACCTCGGCATAGAACTGGGCGGCGTTGAAGTGGCCGCCGACCAGATAGCTCTCCAGTTTGGTCATGTTGACCGTGTTGGTGGCGAAGCCGCCGAGCGCCTTGTACAGCGCCGCCGGAACGTTTCGGACCCGGAACACGAAGCTGGTCATCACCGGCCCGGACTTGGGATGGGGGACGACGGCGTCGCGGGAC
>CAYVUM010000160.1:3678-5757 GCA_964454795.1 uncultured Rhodospirillaceae bacterium | reverse complement strand
AGCATCTCGATGGCGACGAACCGGTCGTTGTCGGAGGCCTCCGGATCGTCGACGATGGTCCTGAGCTGGGACAGATGGCCGGGCCGGAGCAGATGCTGGCAGTCGCGCATCGCCTGGTCGGCGAGCAGAGTGAGCGCCTGCGGGTCCACCTCCAGCACCTCGCGCCCGAGCACGCTGGTGGTGCGCACAAAGTCGCCGGTGAGCTTGCGATAGGGGGTGGGGTCGGGGCCGAGCGCAAAGATCGGGCGGTGGTCGGAGGCGGTCATGGCGGTTCTCCTCGCGGAACGTCGTTCGGAGCGAACAGGTTCGGGGTCAGGCCAGGGGCCGCTGTCGCCCGGCCCGGCGCCTATTCTCTACGTCTTGCGGAAGGAGTCGAGAACGATCACTTCAGCCGCGGACCGGTCTTCCCCCTGGTCCTTCCCGCTTTCTTCGCCCTTCTCGTCGGCCGCGCCGGTCCCGCCGGCCGGCTGATCCTCGGCTTCCCCGGCGGCCGGCTGGGGGACGGAACCGGCGTCCTCCGATCCGGGACGATCCGAATCGGCCTCGGCGGCGGCCTGATCGCCGGCTGCCTCCTCCTCCTCACCCGGTGTCCCGTCTGCCGCCCCGGCGACCGGCACCAGCTTGAACTGGAGCCCGAAGTTCACCGACGGATCGGCAAAGGCGGTGATCGCCGCGAACGGGATGCGCAGGCGCTCGGACCGGCCGCGGAACTTGAGGGTCACCGAGAACGCTTCGTCGTCCACCGCCAGGCCCCAGAACTGGTGCTGAAGGACGATGGTCATCTGGTCGGGGTGCTGCGCGCGCAAGCGCGGCGGCATCTCGAGACCGTCGCTGTGAGTGCGGAAGGTGACGTAGAAGTGATGATCGCCGGCCAGCCCTTCGGTGCTGGCGTACTCGAACGCCCGCCGCACCACTCCGCGCAGCGCCTCGTCAATCCACGTTTCGTAGGTCATCCCCTGGTCGGTCATCGCCCTCGGAACTGGCCCTGCTACTCGGTCCCCGTTGCGACACCTGGTCCGTCCCTGGCCGGATCGCCGGGGAGAGGTGGGAGGCTTCTGGTGCCAGGTGCCTCCCGAAACCCCGCTCAGGCCTTAAGCGGCGAGAGCATATGCCTCATTGTCATTGGCATCTGTAGGTTTGGTCCGATAACGGCGGTACCATGCCGGGCGAAAACAACACCTTTACCACGCACGTCGATCCTGTTTCGCCCCCGCGAAATCCGGCCGATCCCCAGACCGATCGGCCTCGAAACTGGTGGAGGCGCCGGGTACTGCCCCCGGGTCCGCAACGCTTATTCCGTGCAGCGTTTATCGCCATAGTCGGTTGCCCGACGCCGATAATATACGGGCGAGCGGCGGCCGGATGCAAGGTCCTGCCTCTGCGGTGGGCCGTGTCGGCGGCGCCTTGACAAACGGCTGATGGCAGTGTCCTTGTCGCGCCGTGGCCGCAAGCCCCTGGCGTTGGCTTCGGCGCGCTGATCCGCCAGCTTCCGGAGGTCTGCATGCATCCCTACCGCACCCATACCTGCGGCGAGCTCCGAATCGCCCATGCCGGCGCGACCGTGCGCCTCGCCGGCTGGGTCCACCGCAAGCGCGACCACGGCAACCTGCTGTTCCTCGACCTGCGCGACCATTATGGGCTTACCCAGTGCGTTGTGGAAGCCGATACCCCGCTGTTCCTGGACGTTGAGGCGACCCGCCCGGAAAGCGTCGTGGTTGTTGACGGCCTCGTGGTCGGTCGGAGCCCTGAGACCATCAATCCGGCGCTGCCGACCGGCGAGATCGAGGTCTCGATCAAGGGCTTCACAGTCGATGCCGCCGCTGAGACCCTGCCCGTGCCGGTGTTCGGCGATGCGGAATATGGCGAGGAAATGCGGCTCCGCTACCGGTTCCTCGACCTCCGCCGGGAGCGGCCGCACGCCAACATCGTGCTACGCTCCCGGGTGATCGCGGCGATCCGGCGGGGCATGACCGGGCAGGGGTTCCTGGAAATTCAGACGCCGATCCTCACCGCCTCCTCGCCCGAGGGGGCCCGCGATTACCTGGTGCCCAGCCGCATCCATCCCGGCCATGTCTATGC
>CAYVUM010000160.1:0-3668 GCA_964454795.1 uncultured Rhodospirillaceae bacterium | reverse complement strand
CAGGCGCCGCAGCAGTTCAAGCAGCTGCTCATGGCCTCGGGCTTCGATCGCTATTTCCAGATCGCCCCCTGCTTCCGGGACGAGGATGCGCGGGCCGACCGCTCACCGGGGGAGTTCTACCAGCTCGATTTCGAGATGGCGTTCGCGACCCAGGATGACGTGTTCGCCGCGCTCGAGCCGGTGCTGACCGATGTGTTCACCGAGTTCGGCGGCGGTAAGGAGGTCACCGCCCCGCCATATCCGCGGCTCGGCTACGACGACGCGATGCGGCGCTTCGGTTCGGACAAGCCGGACCTGCGCAACCCGCTGGAGATGGTCGACGTTACCGAGCTGTTCCGCGGCTCAGGCTTCGGCCTGTTCGCCCGTAACGTCGAGAAGGGTGCGGTGGTCCGGGCGATCCGCACCCCGGGTGCTGCATCGCGCCCACGCAGCTTCTTCGACAGGCTGAACGACTGGGCGCGGGCGGAAGGTGCCGGCGGGCTCGGCTACATCCTTTGTGCCGAAGGCGGGGCCGGCGGGCCGATCGGCAAGAACCTGGAGCCCGAGCGCGGCCGGGCGATCCTCGAGGCCACCGGCGCCGTCGATGGCGATGCGGTGTTCTTCGTGTGCGCGCCGGAAAAGGACGCCCGCAGCTTCGGCAGCCGCGCCCGCGAGCGGCTCTGCGAGGAGCTGGAGCTGCGCGAGACGGGGGTTTTCAGGTTCCTGTGGGTCGTCGACTTCCCGTTCTTCGAGTTCAACGAGGAGACCGGCCGGGTCGAGTTCAGCCACAATCCGTTTTCCATGCCCCAGGGCGGCCTGGAGGCGCTGGAGACCCGGGACCCGCTGACCATCAAGGCATTCCAGTACGACATCGTCTGCAACGGGGTGGAACTCTCTTCCGGCGCGATCCGGAACCATCGCCCGGATATCATGATGAAGGCCTTCGCCATTGCCGGCTACAGTGAGGAGGAGACCCGGGAGCGGTTCGGCGGGCTGTTCAACGCCTTCCGTTACGGTGCGCCTCCCCATGGTGGCTGCGCGCCGGGAATCGACCGGATCGTGATGCTGCTGGCCGACGAGCCCAACATCCGCGAGGTGATCGCCTTCCCGATGAACCAGCAGGCCCAGGACCTGCTGATGGGCGCGCCGGCGCCGGTGGACGCAGCCCGGCTCCGGGAACTTCACCTCAAGCTCGACCTGCCCAAGCCCAAGGCGACCGGCACTGCAGGGGGCTGAGGAACGCCATTGCCAGGAGCCGATGTCCGCCGGCCGGCAACGCCTGATCGCGTGGACCCGGCGGACGGCCGGCTCACCGAGGGGCCAGGGCGGGCTGTTCGTGCTCTCGGTGCTCGAAACGACCATCGTGCCCGTCCCCATCGAGGCGATCCTGGTGCCGATGATGCTGACCGCACGGCGGCAGATCTAGGTGCTGGCGACGTCCGCATTTCTCGGTTGTCTGGCGGGGGCGATGATCGGCTACGCGCTCGGCGCGCTCGCCTTCGATGTGGCCGGCCGGGCGCTGATCGACTGGCTCGGCTACGCGGATGCGTTCGAGCAGTTCCAGAACGATTTTCGCGAGAGGGGTTTCTGGGTGGTGCTCACGATCGGCGTGACCCCCGCGCCATTCCAGGTGGCGACGGTTGGAAGCGGTCTTGCCGGCTACCCGATCCCGCTGTTCCTGGCCGCCGCCGCGCTTGCCCGCGGCATCCGCTACTACGGCCTCGCCGCCCTGGTCGTCTGGTTCGGCGACGACGTCATGACCCTGATGAACCGGTACGCCCACCGGGGTCCGCAGGTTTTCTGGATGGTCTCTGCAATGCTGGTGGCGATCGCCGTCTGGCTGTTTCTCGCCGGCGGCCTTAGGATTCATTGAGGCGCTGGCCCCGGGAACCGGGGCCAAGCTGCATTCTAACCCGTTCCGAGGGCCGCGCGAATCACCATCGCCACCGTGCCCAGTGCCAGCACGCCCGCCGCCCACAGGCCGATGAACCACGCGACCCGGACAAGCCGGCGGCGCGGGGTCTGCTGCGTGCCCGGTCCGCTGCCGTCACGAGGCATCAGTGGTAACCCTCGCCCGCGCGCACCTTGCCGCGGAACACCCAGTAGGCATAGCCGGTGTAACCGAGAATGACCGGCAGCAGGATCACCGCGCCGACAAGCAGGAATGCGAGGCTCTCCGGAGGTGCCGCCGCCTCCCAGATGGTCACCGAGCGCGGGACCACGTAGGGATAGAGGCTGATCCCGAGGCCGGCATAGGAGAGCAGGAACAGCCCGAGCGCGGCCGGAAATACCCGACGCTGCTGTCGGTCGAGCAAGGCGCGCGCGAGCACGGTGGCGAGGCCGGCGACGAGCAGCGGTACCGGGGCGAGAACGGCGATGTTTGGCCAGGAGAACCAGCGCTCGGCCACGGCCGGATCGATCAGCGGGGTCCACAGGCTGACGACGCCGATCGCCGCGACCAGCCCGACAGCGAACGGCCGGGCCAGCCGGAACAGCCGGTCCTGCAGCTCATCGCCGGTCTTCAGGATCAGCCAGCCGGCGCCGAGCAGAGCATAGCCGGCCACCAGGCCGAGCCCGGTGAGGACAGTGAACGGAGTGAGCCAGTCCCACCAGCCGCCGCCGTAGGCGCGGCCTTCCACCGCGATACCCTGGATGAAGGCGCCGAGCACGATGCCCTGACACAGCGTCGCGATGAGAGAGCCGCCGAAAAACCCCGCGTCCCACCAGGCTCTGTTATGTTCGGTCTTAAAACGGAATTCGAAGGCGACGCCGCGGAAGATCAGGCCGAGCAGCATGGCGATCAGCGGCGCATAGAGCGCCGGCAGGACGATCGCATAGGCGAGCGGGAAGGCGGCAAGCAAGCCACCGCCGCCGAGCACCAGCCAAGTCTCGTTGCCGTCCCAGACCGGCGCGACGGTGTTCATCATCACGTCCCGGTCTTCCCGGTCCGGCACAAGCGGAAAGAGGATTCCGATGCCAAGATCGAAGCCGTCGAGAACCACATAGGCGAGGATCGCGAACGCGATCAGCACCGCCCAGACGAACGCCAGATCGAAACCCATTGCGTACCCTCCCTGGCGGCCCGCTATTCAGCCGCACGTCCAGGCGGCAGGGGCGGCTGCGGGGTCAGCCCGGCGGAGCGGGTCGGAGAGTCCGGTTCCGGCTCCCGTTCGAGCGCCGCCTCCACCGGCGTCCGCGCCATCAGCCGGAGCATGTAGAAGACACCGACCCCGAAGACGATGAAATAAACCACGACAAACGCGGCCAGCGAGGCTCCGACGGCCGGGGTGCCGACCGGCGATACGGACTCGGCGGTGCGAAGCAGACCGTAGACGGTGTAGGGCTGGCGGCCCACCTCGGTGGTCACCCAGCCGGCCAGAATGGCGATGATACCGGTCGGCCCCATCGCCACTGCCCAGCGGTGCAGCCACGTTGTGGAATAGAGACGCCCGCGCCAGCGCAGCACCAGGCTCGCCACGCCGATCGCGATCATCAGGAGGCCGATGCCGACCATGATCCGGAATGACCAGAAGACGATCCCGGCGTTGGGCCGGTCCTCGGGTGGAAACTGGTTGAGGCCGGGCACCTCGCCGTCCAGCGAGTGGGTCAGGATCAGGCTGCTGAGATAGGGGATCTCGACGCTGTAGTGGACCTTGCCGGCTTCCATGTCGGGGATGCCGAACAGGATC
>CAYVUM010000159.1:0-5777 GCA_964454795.1 uncultured Rhodospirillaceae bacterium | reverse complement strand
TGCTGATCTTCATCGGCGAGGCTGTGCGGGATGCCTTCGATCCGCGCAAGACCTTTGCCGACCTGCCGCCGGCGGAGGATGCGGCCGGCAGCGAGCCGGACCTGCGGCTCTCCGACGGCGCGCGGGCAAGCATCCTGAGGGGACACCGGTGATGGACCGGCCGCTCGAGCGTCCTGGGGAGAAGGCTCCCCGCAGGCCGGTCCGCACCCACGACCCGGAACACGAGCCGCTGGTCGAGGTGGCCGGGCTGTCGGTCTCGTTCGGCCGCGGCGCCCGGGAGTTGGCGGCGGTGCGCAACATCTCGTTCCGCCTCGAGCGCGGCGAGACGTTAGCGCTGGTCGGCGAGAGCGGTTCAGGCAAGTCGGTGACCGCACTCAGCCTGATGCGACTCCTGCCCTACCCCCACGCCTGGCATCCGGGCGGGTCGATCCGGTTCCTCGGCGAGGAGCTGAAAACGGCGAGCGAGGCGCGGATGCGCCAGCTCCGCGGCGACCGGATGACGATGATCTTCCAGGAGCCGCTGACCTCGCTCAACCCGCTCCACTCCATCGAGAAGCAGATCGCCGAAGTGCTGATGGTCCACCACGGTATCAGCCGCCGGCAGGCGCGGCCGCGGGTGATCCAGCTGCTGCGGATGGTCGGCCTGCCCGAAGCGGAAGGCCGGCTCGATGCGCTGCCGCATCAGTTCTCCGGGGGACAGCAGCAGCGGGTGATGATCGCCATGGCGCTTGCCAACCAGCCCGATCTGCTGATTGCCGACGAGCCGACGACCGCCCTCGACGTCACCATCCAGGCGCAGATCCTGGCGCTGCTCCAGGACCTGAAGCAGCGGATGACCATGGCGTTGCTGCTGATCACCCATGACCTGACAATCGTCCGCGCCGTGGCCGACCGGGTGTGCGTGATGATGCAGGGCGAGATCGTCGAGCAGGGCCGGGTCGCCGACGTGTTCGCCCGGCCGGCGCATCCCTATACCCGCCGCCTGCTCGATGCCGAGCCGAAGGACCGGCCACCGCCGGCCCGCGCCGGGTCGCCCGAGCTGATCCGCGCCACCGACGCCCGGGTCTGGTTTCCGATCAAGCGCGGGGTCCTGCGGCGCACCGTCGACCACGTGCGGGCCGTCGACGATATCTCGCTCGCCCTCCGCCGCGGCCACACCCTCGGGGTGGTCGGCGAAAGCGGCAGCGGCAAGAGCACGCTGGCCCGGGCACTGATCCGCCTGCAGCAAAGCACCGGCTCGATCGTCTTCGACGGCGCGGAGTTGCAAGGCAAGAGCTGGCGGCAGCTGCGGCCGCTGCGCCGGCGGATGCAGATCGTCTTCCAGGACCCGTTCGGCAGCTTAAGCCCGCGCCTGACGATCGGCCAGATCGTCGGCGAGGGCCTGGAAATCCACCGCATCGGCACCGCCGCCGAGCGGACCGAGGCCGTCCGCCGGACCCTCGAGGAGGTGGGCCTCGAGGCGGACATGCAGAGCCGCTATCCGCACGAGTTCTCGGGCGGCCAGCGCCAGCGGATCGCGATCGCCCGGGCGCTGGTCCTCAAGCCGGAGCTGATCGTCCTCGACGAGCCGACCAGCGCCCTCGACGTCTCCGTCCAGGCGCAGATTGTCCAGCTGCTCCGCGATCTCCAGGCCAGCCACGATCTCGCCTATGTCTTCATCAGCCACGACCTGCGGGTGGTCCGGGCCCTGGCCCACGACGTCCTGGTCATGAAAGACGGCAAGGTCGTCGAGCAGGGCCCGGCCGAGCAGATCTTCGCCGCGCCCAGGACCGCCTATACCAGGGCGCTGATGGCCGCCGCGTTCGAGCTCGCCGCCGACCAGACCGGCGCGGTCGCCACCTGATCCGGGCCAATGCGAGCGCTCACCAGCCGGCCCCGGACCACGCATAGATCAGAAGGGCGGCACCGAGGATCAGGCGATAAACCACAAACGGGGTGAACGTTGCCCGGCGCAGCCAGGCCATCATCGCCCAGATCGCCAGGATCGCCGAGACGAAGGCAAGCCCGCCGGCAAGCAGGGCGTCCCGGGTCAGCGCCAGGTTGTCGGCCTCCGCCAGATCGAGGCCAAGCAGCACGCCGGCACCGCCGATCGCCGGGATCGACAGCAACAGCGAGAACCGCGCCGCCTCGGGGCGCGAAAAGCCGAGGGCGCGCGCTGCGGTCATGGTGATGCCCGAGCGACTGGTCCCGGGGATCAGCGCCAGCACCTGGGCGAGGCCGATGAGAAGGGCTTGGCGAAGGGTCATCGTTCCGACCCCGTTATCGACACCGCCAAGCCGGTCGGCGATCCACAGAAGCACCCCGAAACCGATGGTCGCCCAGGCGATCAGCTCGACGCTGCGCAGGCCGTCCGGCACCAGTGCCTTGAGCACGAAGCCGGCAGCGATGACCGGCAGGGTGGCGACCGCCAGCCACAAGGCCAGCCGCGCATCGCCGGTCCAGCGGCCGCGGAGCAGATCGAGGACGCCGGCAAGCACGGCCAGAACGTCCCGCCGGAAGTAGATCAGGACGGCGAAAAGAGTGCCTACGTGGACGGCAACGTCGATCAGGAGCCCCTGATCCGGCCATCCGGTGAGCACCGGAACCAGCACCAAATGGCCCGAGGAACTGATCGGCAGAAACTCGGTGATCCCCTGAACCAGGGCCAAAACAACAATATGCAGGATCGACACCCCGGCAAGCCCCTATATGTTGAGAAAGATGCGCAAACTGTGGCAGCTTTACCGGAATTGGCAAAGAATCGATGCACGGTCGGTTTCCCGCTTGTAATTTGCGGCGGCTAACGTGACATTCAGGTCGCTCCGGGTTGGTCGAGGCTTGTCGGCGCACGGCCGAACATCCGTGCCCGGCGGGCACGCGGGACCAGGCATCCGGCACGCGAAGGTGGTCCGTTGAGAATCCGCCTTGTGCTGGGCGTATCGCATCAGCGAAAACGGGTGCCCGACCCGGTGCGCCCACGACGGCCGCGAGGGAGTTCAGGGATTGGAGTCGCCCATGATCCGGTCTGCGTCCCCAGTGAAGCAGGGCCTTTACGATCCGCGGAACGAGCATGACGCCTGCGGCGTCGGGTTCGTTGCGAACATCAAGAACCGGAAAAGCCATGAGGTGGTGGAGCAGGGTCTCAACATCCTTTGCAACCTGCACCACCGCGGCGCCGTCGGCGCCGACCCGCTGGCCGGCGACGGCGCCGGTGTGATGATCCAGATCCCGGACGCGTTCCTGCGCGCCGAGTGCGAGCGCCGGGGCTTTGACCTGCCGGCCCCCGGTGCGTATGCCGTCGGCATGGTGTTCCTGCCGCGTCTGAAGGAGACCCGGCGCAAGTGCATCGCCGCCCTGGAATGGGCGCTTGAGTCCGAGGGGCAGGTGGTGCTCGGCTGGCGGGACGTGCCGACCGAGGACTCCGTTCTCGGCGAGAGCGTCAAGCCGAACGAGCCGGTGATCCGCCAGATCTTCGTCGGTCGCGGCGAAGGTACCCCCGACACCGCAGCGTTCGAGCGCAAGCTGTTCGTCGCCCGCAAGCTCGCCCATCACCGGATCTGGGACCACCGCTATCCGGAGCAGGATTTCTTCTACATCGTCACCCTGTCATCGCGGACGATCACCTACAAGGGGATGATCCTCGCCGCCAATTTGTCCACCTACTACCCGGACATCCGCGATCCGGAGCTGGTGTCGGCGCTGGCCCTGGTTCACCAGCGGTTCTCAACCAATACCTTCCCGTCGTGGCGGCTGGCCCAGCCGTTCCGCTACCTCTGCCACAACGGCGAGATCAACACCCTACGCGGCAACAACAACTGGATAAAGGCCCGCCGCCACTCGATGAAGTCGGAGCTGCTCGGCGATGATCTCGCCAAGCTCTGGCCGCTGATTGCCGACGGCATCTCGGACTCGGCCACCTTCGATAATTGCCTCGAATTGCTGGTCGCCGGCGGCTATTCGCTCGCCCATGCGATGATGCTGATGATCCCTGAGGCGTGGGACGACAACCCGCTGATGGACGAGCGGCGGCGTGCGTTCTACGAGTATCACGCGGCGCTGATGGAGCCCTGGGACGGGCCTGCCGGCGTGGCGTTCACCGACGGCCGGCAGATCGGCGCGACCCTCGACCGCAACGGCCTGCGGCCGGCCCGCTATGTGGTCACCGACGATGATTTCGTGATCATGGGCTCGGAAGTGGGCGCCCTGCCCATCGAGGAGAGCCGGATCGTCAAGAAGTGGCGGCTGCAGCCGGGCCGGATGTTCCTGATCGACCTGGAAGAGGGCCGGATCGTCGACGACGAGGAGATCAAGGACGGTCTCGCCAGCGCCCGCCCCTATCAGACCTGGCTGGATGCCACCCAGACCAAGGTCGAGGACCTGCCGGTCGAAGTGGGTCCGATGCCCCCGGACCGCGCCACCCTGCTCGACCGCCAACAGGCCTTCGGCTACACCCAGGAAGACATCAAATTCTTCCTGACCCCGATGGCGCTGAGCGGCCAGGAGCCGGTGGGCTCGATGGGCCGGGACACCCCGATCGCCGTGCTCTCCGACCGGCCGAAGCTGCTCTACGATTACTTCAAGCAGTGCTTCGCCCAGGTCACCAACCCGCCGATCGACTCGATCCGCGAGGAGCTGGTGATGTCACTGGTCACCCTGATCGGACCGCGGCCGAACCTGCTGTCGTTCGAGGGCGCCCAGGGCCACCGGCGGCTGGAAGCGCGTCACCCGATCCTGTCCAACACCGACCTGGAGCGGATCCGCCGGATCGAGAACCATCTCGACCACGCCTTCCGGACCCGCACCCTCGATATCTGCTATCCGGCGGACCAGGGGGAGGCCGGCATGCGGCCGGCGTTCAAAGCCCTGCTCGGTGACGCCGAGCAGGCGGTGCGCGACGGCTACAACATCATCATCCTCTCCGACCGCACCGTCGGCGCCGACCGGGTCCCGATCCCGGCCCTGCTCGCCACCGCCGGGGTCCACCATCACCTGATCCGCGAGGGGCTGCGCACCGAGGTGGGGCTGGTGGTGGAGACCGGCGAGGCCCGCCAGACCCATGATTTCTGCCTGCTCGGCGGCTACGGTGCCGAGGCGGTCAACCCCTATCTGGCGTTCGACACCCTCTCGGCCCTGCGTCACGAGTTCACCGAGCCGATCTCCGAGGAGGAGACGCACAAGCGCTATGTGAAGGCGGTGTGCAAGGCGATGCTGAAGGTGATGGCCAAGATGGGCATCTCCACCTTCCAGTCCTACTGCGGCGCCCAGATCTTCGATGCCGTCGGGCTGTCCCAGGCGTTCGTCGACGAGTACTTCACCGGCACCCACAGCGCCGTCGGCGGGATCGGCCTGGATGAGATCGCCGGCGAGACCGTCCGCCGCCACCGCGCCGCCTGGGGTGATTCCCCCACCCTGCGCAATTCCCTGGACGTGGGCGGCGAGCTGGCGTTCCGGCTGCGCGGCGAGGAGCACGTCTGGACCCCCGAGACGGTCGCCCTGCTTCAGCATGCCTGTCGCTCCGGGGACGAGGCGAAATTCCGGGCCTACACCCGGCGGGTCGACGACCAGACCGCCAAGCTGAAGAATCTGCGCGGCCTGTTCGAGCTGAAGCTGGCCGAGACGCCGCTGTCCCTCGACGAGGTCGAGCCGGCCTCCGAGATCGTCAAACGGTTCGCCACCGGCGCCATGTCGTTCGGCTCGATCTCCTGGGAGGCCCACACCACCCTGGCGATCGCCATGAACCGCATCGGCGGCAAGTCCAACACCGGCGAGGGCGGCGAGGAAGCCAGCCGCTTCAAGCC
>CAYVUM010000158.1:0-5781 GCA_964454795.1 uncultured Rhodospirillaceae bacterium | reverse complement strand
CGCCGGCCGGCGCCGCTTCCCGCGCCGCTGAAGCGCTCGCCGCGGCCGCGGCCGCATCGAGCGCGGATGCGTCCTCGCCGTCCTCCAGGATCATTGCGATCGGGGTATTGACAGCGACGCCTTCGCTGCCGGCCGGGACCAGAATCCGGCCAAGAGTGCCCTCGTCGACGGTTTCCACCTCCATCGTCGCCTTGTCGGTTTCGATCTCGGCGATAACTTCGCCGGCCTCGAGCTTGTCGCCCTCGGCCTTCAGCCACCGTGCGAGCTTACCCTCAGTCATCGTCGGCGACAGCGCCGGCATCAGGATGGGGATCGGCATGGCCTCTCTCTCCTTGGGGCGCGCTTAGCGATAGCAGACGGCCCGGGCCGCCTGGGCGACCTTCTCGGGCGATGGCAGGGTCAGCTTTTCCAGGTTAGCGGCATAGGGCATCGGCACGTCCTCGCCGGACACCCGCACCACCGGGGCGTCGAGGTAGTCAAAGGCGTGCTCCATCATCAGCGCCGCCATCTCGGCACCGATGCCGCAGGTCGGCCAGCCCTCGGCCACGCTCACCAGCCGGTTGGTCTTCTTCACGGATGCCACGATGGTGCCGATATCCATCGGACGCAGCGAGCGGAGGTTGATCACCTCGGCCTCGATGCCGTCCGCGGCCAGCGCCTCGGCGGCCTCCAGGCAAACCGCGACCATCCGCGAATAGGCGGTGATGGTGACGTGGCGCCCCGGCCGCTCCACCTTGGCCCGGCCGATCGGCAGGAGGAACCCGGGGTCCGTTGGCACCTCGAAGGTAACGCCGTACATGATCTCGTTCTCAAGGAAGATCACCGGATTGGGATCGCGGATCGCAGCCTTGAGCAGGCCCTTGGCGTCAGCTCCCGACCACGGCGCCAGGACCTTGAGGCCCGGACAATGGGCGTACCATGAGGTGTAATCCTGGGAGTGCTGCGCAGCGACGCGGGACGCCGCACCATTGGCGCCGCGGAACACAATCGGCGCGCCCATCTTGCCGCCGGCCATATAGAGGGTCTTCGCCGCCGAATTAATGATCTGGTCGATGGCCTGCATGGCAAAGTTGAAGGTCATGAACTCGACGATCGGCTTCATTCCTGCGAAGGCGGCGCCGACACCCAGGCCGGCAAAACCCATCTCGGTGATCGGCGTGTCGATGACCCGCTTGTCGCCGAACTCATCGAGCAGTCCCTGAGTGACCTTGTAAGCCCCCTGGTACTGCGCCACCTCCTCGCCCATCACGAACACTTCCGGGTCGCGGCGCATCTCTTCCGCCATCGCATCGCGCAGCGCCTCACGGACGGTCATCGCCCGGGTCTCGCCGGTATACTCGGGCTCTGCCGGCGGCGCCTCGGTGGTCGGCGCCGGATGGGCCAGCGAGGGCACGTCCTGGGGTGCCGGCGTGGTCGCCGGTTCCGGGCCCGGGCCACCCGCCGCTTCGGTTGTCTCCAGGGCCGAGGCATCCTCGCCGTCTTCGAGCAGGAGTGCGACCGGGGTGTTCACCGCGACGTTGTCGGTTCCGGCGGGGATCAGGATGCGGCCGAGGATCCCCTCGTCCACCGCCTCCACCTCCATGGTCGCCTTGTCGGTTTCAATCTCAGCGAGAACGTCACCAGGCGCGACTTTATCGCCTTCGGCCTTAAGCCAGTTTGCCAGTTTGCCTTCGGTCATGGTCGGCGACAGGGCCGGCATCAGCACTTGGATGGGCATCCGTTTCCTCCGGAAAGACCGCGATCGTCGGTGGCGTGGAAATCAGGCTTCGATCAGAATGTCGGTGTACAGTTCCGACGGATCGGGTTCCGGGCTGGATTGAGCGAAATCCGCAGCTTCAGTAATCCGGTCTTTGACCTCGCGGTCGATTTCCTTCAACGCCGCTTCGTCGATATGCTCGTGGCCGAGAAGGTAACTGCGCATCGTGTCGATCGGATCGCTTTCCTTGCGGATCTTGCTGACCTCGTCCTTCGTGCGGTACTTGGCCGGGTCGGACATGGAATGGCCGCGATACCGGTAAGTCTCCATCTCGACCACATAGGGGCCTTCGCCGGCGCGGACGTGTTCGACCACCTGACGGCACTCGCTCCGGACGGCGAGCACGTCCATGCCGTTGACCTTGATCCCCGGAATGCCGAAAGCCTCGCCGCGGCGATAGAGATCGATGGTTGCCGAGGCGCGGGCCACCGACGTGCCCATGCCGTACTTGTTATTCTCGATGACGTAGATGATCGGCAGATTCCACAGCGCCGCCATGTTGAACGATTCGTACACCTGACCCTGGTTGGCGGCACCGTCGCCGAAATAGCAGAAGTTGATCCCGCCGTCGCCCCGGTACTTGTGGGCGAAAGCGAGACCGGTGCCGAGCGGCACCGAGGCACCGACGATACCGTGGCCGCCGTAGAACTTTTTCTCGAGGCTGAACATGTGCATCGAGCCGCCCTTGCCCTTGGAGTACCCGCCGATCCGACCGGTGAGTTCGGCCATGACGCCCTTGGGGTCCATGCCACAGGCAAGCATGTGGCCATGGTCGCGGTAGGTGGTGATGACCGAATCGGCGGGAGAGGCCAGCGACTGCAGGCCGACCACGACGGCTTCCTGGCCGATATAGAGGTGGCAGAAGCCGCCGATGAGGCCCATGCCGTAGAGCTGGCCGGCCTTTTCCTCGAAACGCCGGATCAGCAGCATCTCCCGGTAGAGATTGAGCAGGCCGTCCCGGTCCAAATCCGACGCCATCGCAGCGCTCGCCGGCGCCTCGGTGATTTCGTTAGCCATGGGGTCTCCCTCGGGTGTGGCGGGTTGCTGTTCTTGGCGGGTTGGACGAGCGCCCCTGCTCGAATGCCCACACCTCGTGTATCTATTGCGAAGAAACCGCAAGAACAAGGGTTTTCCGACCCCGCAGGTGCGAACCAACCCGCTGAAAAAGCTTTATAATCCACGTTGCAGTGCAACCGGGACGCGCCGCCGCCCGGCGTCCGGCGGGCCGGTCAGCGCACCCGGCGCCGGCCTCCGCGCGGGCGATGCTCAGGTCTCGCCACTCTCGTCCTTCACCTTGCGGACGATATCGACCTGGACCTTAGCGACCAGGGAGGCCATGGCCCCGAGGGCCGCCAGCACCGGCGCGAACAGGGTCAGCGCACCGGCAACGGCGCCACCCACGGCCACCGGCACCTCCACCATGGTCTCGCCGGTCTCCTTGCGGATCACCAGCCGGGTGACGGTGGCGTCTTCGATCAGGCGTTTGACGAGGCCGATCAGCTCCTCCCCGGCCACCTCGATCCGCTCCGTCCACGTCTGGCTGTCGGCGGGGGCTTCCAGTTCTAAAGGGCGGTCCTCGGTCATGAAGTCCTCCGTTTCATCGACCCTCCCTGCCGGACGGTCTGCAAAAGCGGGGCCGCCGGTCGCGGGCCTGTCCAACCGAGCTTAGCGGCTTTGCCGGCGCCCCGCCACCGCAGCCACGGACTGGCCCCGCCGCCTTCCCGCCCCGTTTTCTATTCGATGGTAAACGTCGTGCGCTCGCCGGTCCGGCCGTCGTCGATCCGGGCGATGGGACCGCGCAGGTTCTCCTCCTCGGCGAGGCGGACCACCTCCTCGACCGAAATGCCATCCGCCTCCAGCTGCGCCCGGATCGCCGTCGGCAGGATTTTCGCCGCGACCTTGAGGACGGAGAGGGGAATGGTGATCGTCTCCACCGGGCTCTCGCTCGCTTGGTCATAGGTGCGGATGACCAGGACCTGGCTCTCAAAATCGCCTGCCGGTGCATCCTCGGCCGCAGCGAGGCCGGGCCACACCAGCGCAACAACCAGAACCGCGATGCGGACCCCGTTCATCTGCGTTCCTTTCCCTCATTGCCGGCTCGGGCAGCCCCCACCGGCCTCCGGGTCATGCGCCCCGTGCCCGCCCGTTCCCGCGACGGCCGACCTCCGCAGGTGCCGCGTCCGCCGCCGATCGCTGCCATGTCCGGTCGCGCTCGACCCGGGCCACCCGGAGCCGGAAGGCCTCGTACCAACGGTCGCGGCCGAGGCGCTGGACGGCAAGATGATCCGCATGCGCTCCCCAGGCGGCGATTGCCGCCTCGCTCTGCCAGTCGGACACGGTGATGCCGATCCCGGTCGCCGGGTCGCGCGCCGATTCGATCCCGAGGTCGCCGGGCATGGTTGCCGCCAGGGCAACCATTTCCTTGGCGGCGCGGTCGTAGGCCTCGCCCTCGCCGTCCGTGCGCACCGAGGAGAAGATCACCGCCCAGTACGGCGGATCGAAGGTCATGGCAAGGCCCGAGGGCTCGACCGTCACCGGGCCGCATCCGTGGCGATCACCAGGTCATCGGGATGACCATAGCCCAGCACCCGCCGCACGGTCTCGTCGAGCAGGTCAGGATCGAGGCTCTCCGGCCGCAGGCGATCGACCCGCGCCTCCAGGGCCTGCCGTTCGCCGCGGATTTCCGCGAGCACCGCTTCCCGGGCGGCCACTTTGGCCTCCAGGTGACGCCAAGCCAGAAAGCCGCGGTCACCATGAACGGCGTGGTAAGCGAAGTAGATGATCGCGAGCAGACCGATGGCCGGTCCGAACACGTCAAGCCCCCGCTTTCTGAATTCCTCCAACACGACCGACCGTTCCAGCCTGACCCGCCTCTGTCCTTTGGTCGGAACGAATCTCCCATGGGGACGGAGCACCGACAAGAGCCGGCGGGTCGGGGCGATTCGATTGGTCCAGGGGCTGTTGCCGGCAGGACTCAGCGCCGCAAGGTCGTCACGGCCGGGCGACGGCGGTGAAAAACGTCGAGGCGAAACTTTCGCCGCAGGTCTGCCAGACCTCGATCTCCCACGCCGGTTCGTCCGCGACGGCAGCGGCGTCGGGATCACCGGGGTGTTCGGCCCCGAACGCCTTCAGACGCGCCGCCGGCCGACCATAGCAGCCCGCCCGGTCCGAGGCCGGCCAGACCAGCGGCGCGACGGCGACAGGCTTCGCCGCCTCCGCGCCGCGCCCGCACCCGCCCGCACCCCATGTCGACGACCACGGAACCCTCCGGGAGCCGGTCACTGCCGCAAGACCGGCTTCGCAAGGGCGAAGCCGGCCCGAACCGGTGAGCCGTCCCGCTCAGCCGCGCAGGATCGTCCGCCCGGCGTAGGCCGCCGCGGCGCCGAGTTGCTCCTCGATGCGGATCAGCTGGTTGTACTTGGCGATCCGATCGGACCGGCTGAGGCTGCCGGTCTTGATCTGCCCGGCATTGGTGGCGACGGCAATATCGGCGATCGTCGCGTCCTCGGTCTCGCCCGAACGGTGGGAGATGACGTTGGTGTAGCCGGCCTTGTGCGCCATTTCCACCGCCCGCAAGGTTTCGGTAAGCGAGCCGATCTGGTTGACCTTGACCAGGATCGAGTTGCCGATGCCGCGGGCGATCCCGTCGGCAAGGCGTGCGGGATTGGTCACGAACAGGTCGTCACCGACCAGCTGGCAGCGGCCGCCGATCTCCTCGGTGAGGATTTTCCAGCCGTCCCAGTCATCCTCGGACATCCCATCCTCGATGGAGATGATCGGATAGCGATTGACGAGATCGGCCAGGTAACGGGCATTGGCCGCCGCGTCCAGGCTCTTGCCCTCGCCCTCCAGTTCGTACTTGCCGTTTTTGTAATATTCCGAAGAGGCGCAGTCGAGCGCCAGGTAGATGTCGTCGCCCGGCTTGTAGCCGGCGGCCTCGATCGCGGTCATGATGAAACCAAGGGCCTCGTCGGCGCTGGACAGGCCCGGCGCGAAGCCGCCTTCGTCGCCAACGTTGGTGTTGT
>CAYVUM010000157.1:0-5817 GCA_964454795.1 uncultured Rhodospirillaceae bacterium | reverse complement strand
GTGGTCGAACAACTCGAGATCGAGGCGCACTACGCCACCTACATTCGCCGCCAGGCGGCGGAGATCGAGCGCTTCCGGGCTGAGGAGGAGATGGCCCTTCCGGATGCCGCCGAGATCGACCGTCTACTGGGATTGAGTAGCGAAATCCGGGCTCGCCTCGCGGAAAGTCGGCCAGCCACCCTCGGGGCTGCGGCACGACTGCCGGGCATGACGCCTGCGGCCCTGGTTTCCCTGCTCCGCTGTGCCCAGCGCAGCGCCTGAGTTTCCGCCCCTCGAGGCGGAGGGACTTGCGAAAGCCATCGATGTTTCACGTGAAACACTCGACCGACTCGCCTGTCACCTCGACCTCCTACAACGCTGGCAGGAGCGGATCAATCTCGTCGGCCCCAGCACACTAGAGGATCCCTGGCGGCGGCACGTGCTCGATTCCGCGCAGCTCCTGGCGCACCTTCCCGTTTATGGCGAGGTAGAGCCACGGCCCGTCGTCGATCTCGGCAGCGGCGCTGGCTTTCCCGGCCTCGTTCTTGCCATCTGCGGGGTGCGGTCCTGCCAGCTCATCGAGGCGGACCAGCGCAAAGCCGCGTTCCTGCGGGAGGTCGCCCGTGCCACCGGGACCGAGGTCGAGATCCGAGCCTGCCGGATCGAAGCCGTCCCGCCTTGCGAGGCCCGGGTCGTCACGGCCCGGGCGCTGGCACCCCTGCCACGGCTTCTCTCGCTGGCCCAGAGGTTCCGCGGGCCGGCCACCCAAGGGCTCTTTCTCAAGGGGTCATCACTAACGCAGGAATTGACCGCAGCCGGCAAGGGCTGGCATATGCTGCCGGAGGTGACGCCGAGCCTCTCCGACCCGCGGGGCGTCGTCCTCAAGCTCAAGGAATTCGGCCGTGCGACTCATCACCAACCGCGAGCCCGTGCCGAGCGGGCAGGTGATCGCCATCGCCAACCAGAAGGGCGGGGTCGGTAAGACCACGACGGCCATCAACCTCGGCACGGCGCTCGCCGCCGCCGGCCGGCGGGTGCTGGTCGTCGACCTGGACCCCCAGGGCAATGCCAGCACCGGCCTCGGCATCGGCTCGGGGGCGCGCCGCCGCAATGTCTACCATGCGCTGATCGGTGAAGAGTCGCTCACCGCGGTGAGCGTCGACAGCGTGGTCCCGGGGCTGCGGGTTGTGCCGTCCGGTGTCGATCTGTCGGGCGCTGAGGTCGAGCTGGTCGGCGAGGCGCGACGGGAATTCTTCCTGTGCGAGGCGCTCGCAGCGGTGACCGACGCCGATTACGTGCTGATCGACTGTCCGCCCTCGCTCGGCCTGCTCACCGTCAACGCCCTGGTTGCTGCCGGGGCAGTGCTGGTGCCGCTGCAGTGCGAGTTCTTCGCACTCGAGGGGATCAGCCACCTGCTCAGGACCGTCGAGCGGGTGCGCCGCAGCTTCAATCCCGCTCTCGTCATCCAGGGGATCGTCCTGACCATGTTCGACAAGCGCAATAACCTCTCGACCCTGGTGGAGAGCGACGTCCGCGCCCACTTCGGTGAGACCGTCTACCGCACCGTGATCCCCCGCAATGTCCGGGTGTCGGAAGCGCCGTCCCACGGCCGGCCGGTGCTGGTCTACGACGTGCACTGCGCCGGCTCCCGGGCCTACGTCCACCTCGCCGGCGAGGTGTTGCGCCGCGAACAGCGGGCGGTGGCGTGATGGCCGGCGCTGCACGCCGGACCGGCCTTGGCCGCGGCCTCTCCGCGCTGCTCGGTGAGGATGCCGCAGCCGGCGCCCTCGACCCGCCCGCGGCAACGGCCCTGGCGGCCGCGGCGATGCCTGCCGGTGCCCCCTATCTGCCGATCGAGGCCCTGCGCCCGGGACGGTTCCAGCCGCGCCGGTCGATCGCCGATGCCGACCTGGATGAGCTGGCAGCCTCGATCGCCGATAAGGGCATCCTCCAGCCGATCCTGGTCCGCGCCGATCCCGAACGGGACAGCCACTATGAGATCATCGCTGGCGAACGCCGCTGGCGGGCCGCCCAGAAAGCCGGGCTGCACGAGGTGCCTGTGCTCATCCGCACCCTGTCCGACCGGGAGGCGATGGAGGTCGGCCTGGTCGAGAACCTGCAGCGCCGGGACCTTTCGCCGATCGAAGAGGCGGAGGGGTATGAGCGCCTGCTCACCGAGTTCCAGCGGACCCAGGACGATCTCGCCCGGGTTCTGGGGCGGAGCCGGGCCCACATCGCCAACAGCCTCCGGCTTCTTGGCCTGCCCGAACGGGTCCGCGTCCTGGTCGAGTCAGGGGAGGTGTCAGCCGGCGCCGCCCGGGCGCTGATTGGCAGCCGCGATCCCGAGGCTCTCGCCGAGGCCGTGGCCGAGCGGGGTCTCAATGTCCGCCAGGTGGAACAGCTGGTCCGCAGGGAAGCGGCGGCGAGAGGGCCGGTGCGGCGGGAGCCCGGGTCGGCCAAGGATCCGAACACGCTGGCCCTGGAACGGGATCTGGCCTATGCGCTTGGTGCCGAAGTGGACATCCGCGGCGGCACCGCCGGGGGGACCCTGACCATCCGCTACCGCTCTCTCGACCAGCTCGACGAGCTGATCAGCCGCCTTGCCGCTGCGCGGTCTGCGCCAGCCTGAAGAGGGTCCGCGCGCAGATCGTCTCGGCCGGCAACCCGGTGGTCTTGCACTGCAGCTCGGTTTCAAGCAGCAGCGACAGCGCCGACCCGGCCTTCACTGCCGACCAGCGCTCCAACTGGCGGCGGAAGCCCGGGACGGCCTTGAAGAACACTGGCGGGCGCAGGCTGGCGACCGCCTTGTCCGGCGGTGTTCCCGCTTCCACGGCAGTGGCGGCGAACAGCAGCCGGTCGAAATGGCGGGCGACGGCACGGAGAATGGTGACCGCGTTCGTCCCTTCGCCCCGGGTCCGGCGCAGCGCCGTCTCCAGGGCCGCCAGGTCACCGAGGCCGGTCGCTTCGGCGACGGCGTCGAGGGAGGCGGCCCCACTATCCCCGATGCAGGCTGCGGCGTCCTCGCGGCTCACCCGGCTACCCTGGCGGCGGTCGGCGCCCGCCATGTAGGTAATCAGCTTGTCCAGCTCGCTGCGGACGATCGCCCGGTCGCCGCCGAACCGGCTGGCGAGGAGGTCGACGGTCTCCCGGTCGATGGTGAGGCCGGCGGCGGTGAGATGGTGCTCGATCACCCGGGCAAGACCGGCGCTGTCGTCGGCGTAGCAGCCGATGGCGGCGGCGTCGGCCGCCTTTTCGAACGCCTTGCGCAGGGAGGACCGGGGGGCGAGGTCTCCCGCCTCGACGATCACGAAGCCGTCTCCGGGCCTGGCCAGCCAGGCGGTGACGGCGGGAGCCGCGAGGTCGGTGGCGGCCCGCACCCGCACGACCCGCCGGGCTGCGGCAAAAACCAGGGCCGCCGCCTCGTCACCCAGGCGCGCCGGATCGCTGCGCAGGCCGCTCCCGTCGATCTCCACCAGCGCGAACGGATCGCTGGCATCGCCGCCGACCGTGGGCACCAGGGCCGCGGCCCGTTCGCGTACCAGCCCTTGATCGGGGCCGTAGAGCAGCACTCCGCGGAGTGCGGCAGGGGGTCGCCGCAGGAAGCCGTCGGCCTGACCGGCCTTGACGATCATCGGCGATCAGCGCGTCCCGCCCGGCGCCGCGGCGGTCCGGCGGGGATCCTCGGGGCGATGTCCGGCGAAGTAGGCGGCGAGCCGGGTGCGAATATCCTGGGCGATCCGCTCGATATTCTGCGAGCGGGTGAAATTCTCGGCGGCCAGGGTGGAATAGTCGTTGTCGATCAGATTGTAGCTGCCGACCACCTGGACATCGCGCCGCAGGACCGACGCTCCCGAGCGAAGGTCGGTGAGGACGTAGTCGGCGGTGATCGTCAGATTGGCCCGGGTCGGCACCCCGGTGCGGCGGATCGCGAACTTGTCGATCCGTTCGGTGAGGTTGATCACAAGCTCATAGTGAGGCGTCGCCGGCCGGCCGCGGGGGGTGAGCAGGTCGCGCAGCTCGTTGCGCAGCTCCTGGCCAGGGCGGTCGGCGATCACCGCCACCTCGACCGCGGCCAGGTCATTCAGCACGGACTGGCCGTCGCCGCCGGTGGCGTACATGGGACGGAAGCCGCAACCGGAAAGTCCGCCCACAGCGGCGACGGCGGCGCAGACAAGGGCCGCGGCGACGGTGGATCGCCGGGCCCGGTGGGGGGTCTCAGGCGACGACATTGACGATCCGGTTCGGGACGACCACGACCCGGCGCGGCTGACTGCCGTCGAGCAGGCGCGCCACCACCGGCAGGGCCAGTGCGGCGGCGCGGACGTCGTGTTCCGGCGCATCCTTGCCCACTTCGATCTGGCCACGGAGCTTGCCGTTGACCTGGACCGCCACGGTGACGACCTCCTCGGCGAGCAACGCCGGGTCGGCTTCGGGCCAGGGCGCCTCGGCCACCAGGGAGGAGTGGCCGAGCGCGGCCCAAAGTTCTTCGGCGAGGTGAGGCATCATCGGTCCGATCAGCCGGACCACGGCATCGAAGGCCTGTCGCCGCACCCAGGCGGTCGCGGGGTCGCTGGCAGCCTCGCCGGCCTCGAGCTCGCTTAAGGCGTTGACAAACTCTCGGATCCGGGCGACGGCGCGGTTGAAGCCGAACTTCTCCAGGTCGTCGGTGATCCGGTCGATGGTCCGGTGCATCTCGCGGAAGGTCCGCGCCGGCGGCGTGTCCGCGAACGGATCGAAACCCTCGGGCGGCGGAGCGCCGGCGTCTGCGACCGGGCCGCCTTCGCGCAGGCCGATCGTCCGCCACAACCGGTTGACGAACCGCCAGGCGCCCTCGACCCCGGAATCGCTCCACTCCAGGTCCCGCTCCGGCGGCGAGTCCGACAACATGAACAGCCGGGCCGTGTCCGCCCCGTAGGTATCGATAATCGTCTCCGGGTCGACCACGTTGCGCTTTGATTTGCTCATCGACTCCGAGCGGCCGACGGTCACGGGCCGGCCCGTCGTCGCGTGAGCAGCAGTTCCGTCGGCGGCTTTCACCACTTCGGTCGGGAACAGCCACTTGCCGTTCTCGTCCTTATAGGTTTCGTGGCAGACCATCCCCTGGGTGAACAGACCCGCAAACGGCTCATCGAGACTGACGTGGCCGGTCACCCGCATCGCCCGGGTGAAGAACCGCGAATAGAGCAGGTGCAGGATCGCGTGTTCGATGCCGCCGATGTACTGGTCGACCGGCAGCCAGTAATCGACCGCGTCGCGCTCCACTGGTACCGTTGCCTGCGGCGAGCAGAACCGGGCGAAATACCAGGAGGAGTCGACGAACGTGTCCATGGTGTCGGTCTCGCGCACTGCGGCCGCACCGCAGGACGGGCACGCTGCCAGTTTCCAGGTGGAATGGTGATCCAGGGGGTTGCCTGGCTTGTCGAAGCTGACGTCCCGCGGCAGGACCACCGGCAGTTCACCGGCGGGAACCGGCACCGGCCCGCAGTCGGGGCAGTGGATGATCGGGATCGGACAGCCCCAGTAGCGCTGGCGGGAGATCCCCCAGTCGCGCAGCCGGAAGCTGACCGTGCCTTCACCGTCTCCGGCTGCGCTCAGCCGGCGGGCGACTTCCGCCTTGGCCTCGGCCACGGTCATGCCGTCGAGAAATCGCGAGCAACCGAGCCGCCCGTCCCCCAGGTAGGCTTCGCTGCGAGCGGCGAACGCCGCGGCGAACGCCTGCGGATCGGTGTCCTCCGGAATGACCACCGGCTGCACCGGCAGGCCGTACTTGCGGGCGAAGTCCAGGTCGCGCTGGTCGTGGGCCGGGCAGCCGAAGATCGCCCCGGTGCCGTAGTCCAT
>CAYVUM010000156.1:0-5823 GCA_964454795.1 uncultured Rhodospirillaceae bacterium | reverse complement strand
CAGTTCTTCCTCGGGGTGCTTTGGCGTGACCGCGATGCCGAAGGTGTTGATCTGGCCATTCGTCACGCCGGTGACGCGCCGGCCCTTGACCAGCGGTTCACCGTCCAGCCCCTTGGCTCCACAGAGACCCAGTGCACCATGGCAAACCGAACCGAGGATCTTGCCAGAGGCATTTGCGCGGGTGACAAAATCGCTCAGATCTTCGCTTTGCATCAGGTCATAGGCCGCGCCCCAGCCTCCAGCCATGAAGATCACGTCATAGTCGTTGGGGTCGAGATCGGCGATGGCTTTGGAGTTCTTCAGGTCATGCATCGCCTTCTTGTCGCGCATGAACCGCTTGTCGTCCGCACACGCCAACGGCCAGGACCAGGAGCCGGGCTGGATCGGTATCTCACCGCCTTTGGGCGAGGCCATGTCGACTTCCATACCGGCATTGATGAAGGCGTAATAGGGCACGGTAAACTCCGAGCCGAAGGCCCCGGTGTCGCGCTTCAGCGGGTCCAGGCGATTGTGGTTGGTGCAGATCATCAGCGCTCGACGCCCCTTCATGTCGAAATCGGGGATCGTGTAGTGCCGATGGATGCCCAGAAGGCGCAAGAACGCGGGCAAGTAGAGGTAGGTGAGGATGGCCAGAACGGCGAGGACGAGGAGGGTGATGACGATCCAGGTCATGATAGTTCTTCGGATGTGGATGTTTGGGTTGTGCGCCCCTGTGGCGGAGCGTTGTGTGGAAAGAGAAAGTCAGGTGGCTGGGCGGCGGACAACCATCCGGAAAAGGCGGAAGAGGGCATAGAGGCCGATGAACAGTGCCAGAACGAGCCCGGCCAGATACGGCCAATATTTGCTGGTCGTTCTTTCCAGCAGGTTGGAGAAGAGCTGCGCTTCGGCGTAATCCTCGCGGCCCAACTCAAAGACGCCGGTTTCCTCGACGTAGGCCTCGTATTCGGCGCGTAGTTCCTTGAATAGCTCGGGGTTTTCGCTTGACACATCGGTGGTTTCGCCCGGGTCGACCGACAGATCGAAAAGTCGCCAGGTGAAATCGCCGCGGGGCAGCGCGGTGCGCACGAGTTTCCAGTTGCCGCGGTAGAGCGCGGCATTGCCGCTGACCTCGATGCCGAAGCTTTCGTCCTCGGCACGGGTCTTGTCCGTGGCGCCTCTGAGCACTGGCAGGATGCTCTGCCCGTAAAGCGCGTCCGCGTCGTAGTTCGCACCAGCCGCTTCCAGCAAGGTGGGCATCAGGTCGGCGACGTGGACGGGCGCGTGCTGGATCCCGGTGGCCTCGACCCCCGGACCCGCGATCACCAGCGGCACCCGCAGCCCGCCCTCGCTGGAGTAGAACTTATACAGGTTGAAGGGCGCGGCCTCGACCGAGGCCCATTCCGGACCAATGGCGGTCAGGCTGCCGGGCAGGCCCATGTTCTCTGGGGAAGTGTCATAGCCTTCGAGACGATGAATGCCGGCCAGCAACGCGTTGAACACCGGGTTGTCGAGGGAGGTGACACCGGATTCCGCGCCGTTGTCCGAGGTCACCACCACGATGGTGTTCTCCAGCCGTCCGGTGGCGTCGAGATGCTGCAGCAGGCGCCCGATGTGGTAGTCGGCCGCTTCCTTCATCCCTGCGTTGACCTGCATCGCACGGGAGGCGATGTCCTTCTCCTCGTCCGACAGATCGTCCCATGCGCGATGATCTTTGTGCACAGGGGCAAGGGTGGTCGTCTCCGGCACCAGGCCGAGGTCGATGACCTTCTGCAGGCGCTCTTCGCGCATCACGTCCCAGCCGGCGTCGAACACACCCTCGTAGCGGTCGATGAACTCCGCCGGAGCCTGAACGGGGATGTGCACTGCTTGCAGCGACAGGAACCCGAAGAAGGGCTGACCGGCGTCGCCCTCGTCGATGTAGCTGATCATCTTGTCGACGAGATTGCGCGAGGAATAGAAATCCTCCGGCAGGCGGACGGGCTTGCCGTCCTCGTACCACGACACGTCGGGGTAGCCGGGCAGGTAGTGCGAGTGATCGTAGTTACTGCCGCCTGTGGAATCCATCACGTAGGAGCGGTCGAAGCCGAAGCGATCGGGCAGGTTCTTGCCTTTCGCCCCGATGCCCCATTTGCCAGAGACGTAGGTCCGGTATCCAGCCTCGGACAAGCTGCTCGCAATCGTCTGCTGACCGTCGTTCCAGACCATCGAGTATCCGGGCAGCGCGCGCTGCTCGGGGGTCACCGTCTCCACCAACGTGCCCATGCCCGTCTGGTGGTTGTCCATCCCGGTCATCAGCATGGCGCGGCTTGGCCCGCAGAAGGGCGACGTGTAATAGTGCGTAAACACAGTGCCTTGCTGTGCCAGCGCATCAATATTCGGCGTCCTGGCATCAGCCCCATAGGCTCCGAAACCGGTGAATCCGACATCGTCGAAAAGCACCAATAGGATGTTCGGGCGTGTCTCCTGCGCGCCTGCAGGCAGCGCCGTCATTGCGGCGAGTGTCAGCGTGCCGAGCACGGTGAGAGTGGATCGAATCATATTACGGGCCTTTTGTTTCACGCGAAGAAACGGGCGTCCGACAGCGCGTTACTGCTGCGCCCGACGGACGGCGACTGAGGTCGCGGGGTTCAGGTCATCATTCGGGTCGGTCAAAATACCCTCAGGAAAAGAGACGGAGACGGCCGTGTCCGCCGTGTCGAGGCAGAGCAGATGATTGTTGTCTCCATCCCCTAGGTCAGCCAGAGCGGCCGGGGTAATTTCCCGTTCGGTCCCGTCCGCGGCGCGCACGGTCACACGGTAGAGATCGCGCTCTGCATCGCCCGGCTCATCGCCGTTTTCCAAGGTGACGCCACCGGCCCAGACCACCCTGACCGCTTGCTCGATGCCCTCCGAAGGGCAGTCGCTGCCGTCGGTGCGGCGCTGGCCAAGACCGAGGTCTCGCGCGGCCGGATCGACGATTTCAGCCATCACGAGGCTCGGACCGCTCGCCAAGGGTGTCACATCGATCCGCGCTCCGCGGAAATCCATGATGCCATCGATGGAATGAATATGCCCGACAATCTCGACCGACACTGGCGGATCAGTGCCGGCATCGCCGAACTCGCCCACCAGCAGCACCGTGCGCAGCTCGCCAGCATCGGTTGCGGGCAGGAGCGTGACGCAGTGCATTTTACCCGTCGCACCGGAGGCGGTGGTGACCCGGAAATCGCCCGCCTGCAGGGTCGTGTGGTCGATTTCGGTCGAGAAGATCACCGGCATCCCGTCCTTGCCAGGCGCTCCCCGACAGATCAGCCGAGCCGTGCGCGGCAAGGCGTTGTCGAGCCCGAAGAAGGCAGACAGAAGCTCGGCGGATTGGCCGCCGCTCTCGCGCGGGAGGTTCGCATCAGCGGTCGTATCGGCCAGATCACGGCTGGTGACGTCTGCCAAGCCCGGCGATGCACCGGCCATCACGCACAACAGCACCGCGAATAGACGCCGACAGAATGGACCGCCGGCGAGGCCTTCAGTCTGGACGCTTGTGATCTGCGTGGCATGAGCCCTCCTTGGATTCTGCATGGACAGCCTATACCAACGAGGCATGCGTGCTTCAACCGCAGGTCAGGATCACCTGCGGCCAGTGTGCATTCATTTCCGGCCGGCGTCGTCCTGGGCGAGCGCTTGGTCGCGGAATGCTTTCGGAGTGAGACCCGTCCAGCGTTTGAAACTGCGGGCGAAGTTCGAGGACGACTCGAAACCAAGCGCGCCCGCGATGGCCTTGATGGGTTGCATGCTGCCGGAGAGGAGGTTCCGCGCGCGCTGCTCGCGGACCTGATCCACCAGTTTTCGATACGACGTGCCCGACCGCTCCAGCTGCCGGCGTAAACCGCGCGCGGAATATCCCAACTCTGCCGCAACATCCGAGAGCGACACCGCCAAGGACGGCGCGCCTTCCAGGATCGCCATGACCTGAGTGACCGGTGTCGTCACAAACGCCATCTCCGCCGCAGCCTTCTCGCAAAGCCCCAAGAGCCGGGCGTGATTGATCGGATCGGCGCCGGGGAGTGGCCGGTCCAACAGGACTTCGGGAAAGATGATCTGATTTTCAAAGGCCGCGAAACGGAAGGGAAACCCGATCTTGGCTTCGATTGCGGGCCAGTTCTCCGGTCGTCTGACAGTCATCTCGGCACGGGAGGCGGCGTGGCCGGCCTGCAGCATCGCCTTCAGCAAACCATTGATGGCGACGATGGCGCTGCTGAATCCGAAATACTCGATGTCTTCGAAGGGAAACTTGGATCGCAGGCGAATGGCTGCTTCCTCGGCTTGCAGACTGGGGTGTTCTTCCACCAAGCGGAATTCGAACGCGGGGAAGTTCAGGAAGAAGAACCTCTCCAGAACGGCGAGCCCGTCCTCGAACCGTCCGGCATTCATGGCTGTGTATGCGGGAAGCCCGATGAAGGTGGGTTGGAACTCGAGAGCCAGCATGACGCCAAGATTCGGATCCCCGGTTCGTTCGATGGCATTCAGAAAAAAGCGCCGCAGTGGCCGAAAGCCGCATCGGAAATGCGGGTTGCTCAAATGCGTTTCATCGAGCCCTGTTTCCGCAAGCAATTCGTCTGCAAGAAAGCCATCTTCGCGGAGCGTTCGGTAGACGAAGCCCGGATAGTTCATTGGCAACACCGGGTCGTCCGGAGTGAAGCTCTCTTGCTGCATATATTGAAAGATGGCATGGGGTTGTCAGGCGGGGAGAGAACCCGCAACCTGACAACCGATGAACAATAAATCAAATCAAGATCAAGGAAACGCTGAATCGATCAAGCTTGGAATCGATGCTCACGCGAAATTTTATTACGTGGCCAGGCAGGTCGAAGGAGCCACTCCTCAGCCGGTGCAGATGTTCGGCTATGAGGGGCTGCCGCGTTTTGTTGCCCGGCAGCAAAAACAGGCCGATAAGGTCTACACCTGCTACGAAGCGGGTGCCTTCGGTTACCACCTCCACTGGCAGCTCACCCAAATGGGCGTGACCAATTATGTGGTTCAGCCCCAGGACTGGGATGAGCGGGGGAAAGGAGTCAAGAACGACCGGCTCGATGCGCTGGCCCTCTGTCAGCGACTCGATCGGTTCACTCGGGGCAATCGCAAGGCCTTCAGCATCGTGCGGGTGCCGACGGTGGAAGAGGAAAAGGAGCGTGCCTTCACCCGGCAACGCCAGCAGATCGTCCGGGAACGCCAAAGACTCCAGGCGATGGGCCGAAGCCTCCTGGCTTCCCACGGAATTCACGTGACCGGCAAATGGTGGAAAGGCAAAACCTGGGAAGGTATCGAGTATGAGGCACCGGAATGGGTCATCGATCGGCTCAAGGTTTTCATCCGTTTGATTGAGCCAATCGAGACCGAGGAGAGGGCAATGACCCGGGCGATTCAGGAGAAGGGCCGAAAAACCAAGAATTTTGCGGGTCAGGTGAAGATTCTTGACGTTTGAACTTAAAATGTCAGAATTCTTCACCTGACCCTTTTTAACATTTCCTGACCTTTTTAACATTTGGTTCTTCGCTAAATTGAGTGGAAATGAGGCATTTTCCCCGCTGCCCCTGGGGGACGGGAGGGGGAAGTCCCCCTTGGGGGATTTAGGGGGTACTGCTATAGTCAGGCGTGGAGATCAACGACCTTTTTGCCCAAGCATTACCGGTGACACCCCCATGGACCATATCTTCAAGCCAACTGGAGGGAAGTCCTGCTGTTCCCCACTTAACTTCGAGGTGCCAGCGGGATCGAAGATGGCCTGCCCGAAATGTGATCGAGAAGGATGCGGGGTTCACGACCGGGTCGAGAAACGCTGGCGGCATCTCAACTTCTGGCAGTATGAAA
>CAYVUM010000155.1:0-5920 GCA_964454795.1 uncultured Rhodospirillaceae bacterium | reverse complement strand
TCGCCGGCGATATCTGCCAATCCGACGTTGAAGCTGACAACAATGAACCCACCGGGCGCATCGTTTCGCCAACCGGCGACATGGTCCGGTTCGAGGCCATTGCCAGCGGTGTTCACGGCCGCGTCGGGCTCACCCAGGACCCAGAATTCTGTCGAGTCATCCATCAATATACCATTACTGGCGCCCCGAGTTCCAAAATTTTGGATGTTTGCGCTGTAGTCCTCTACAGCATTGGCCCAGACCATGGCTGCTTGTGTCGTTTGAGCCGACATCATCACAGCCGATGCGGTCAGAAGAAGTACGGTCAGAGACTTCATCGCTTCCCTCCCACAGTCCACTCTCACACAGGGGCTCGGCGCCCGCGACCCGGCTCGATCCGGCCGGGCGGAGCGCTGTCACGACCTGTGCCGATGGTTGCCGAGCCCGCGCCGCATCGACCAGACCGCGACGACACTGCCGGCGAGCAGGGCCATCGTTGACGGCAACGGCACCGCCGAGATGCTCATCCGCTGGCCGAATTCATCGGGTCCGAAGTTGGTGTTGTTGACGTACGCCGCACCGACGCGACCGGTGTCGAGAAGGTCCTGGGTCGTAAGCGTAAAGAAGCCCACGTCTTCGTGATCGCTGAAGCCGTCCGGAAAACCGAACTCATTACCCCAGTCATCAAAATGGACATGTGGCGGGACGGGACGATCAGGTATTGACCAGAAGTTCAGTCCCGTAAACCCCCCAGCGCCATCGGGCGTATATTCGCCGATATCAATTCCATTAGGCCCTCCAAAAAAGCCATCCTGGAGGATCGCCATTGTGTTCGTGTCAAAATTGAAGTTGAAATCTGGATAGGAAAGGTGGTTGTTGACATACGTTCTCAAGAGAACGCCGGCTGGATCATAAAACGACACATCGAAAGACAGCAGTTCGGTTTTCCGAATAACGCGGTCTGCGGGGATTGCCGCTTCGTCGTAACTGAAGAGGCCTTCGACCCGAAATCCGGCAATCTGTCCCTCCCAGTCGAATTTTAACGTCGTCAGAGCCTGGGCCGGTGTACTGGCGAGGATCGCGGCGAACACGGCCGACGCCACGACTGACGATCCATTTAGGGTGTCGCTGCGGGACACTGTCAACCTCCTTCCTTTGTTATTGCGAATGATTCTCATTCGCAATAACTAGCCTAACTGGCTCATCGGCAGCCGTCAAGGGGTTAAGAAGCGTGCAGAGGCTTCAGATCGTGCGGTGTGGCGTCCCGCATGGTCCTGGGGGCCAGTCAAGGAATCACGATCTCGGGCAGCCCACCTTTCGAAGAACGGATCGTGTTCCGCCACGTGGTGCCGGAGGCGGCGACGGGTGAGCGTCGAGAAGAACGTCTCGACGGCGTTGAGCCAGGAGCCGGAGGTCGGCGTGAAATGGAACACCCAGCGGGGATGCCGGCCGAGCCAGCGCAGGACCTCGGGTGTCTTATGGGTGGCGACGTTGTCGAGGACCACATGGATGAGCTTCCCGGCCGGCACCGAGCGCTCGATCGTGTTCAGGAAGCGGAGGAATTCCTGATGCCGGTGGCGCTGCATGCAGCGTCCGAACACGGTGCCATCGAGCACGTTGAGCGCGGCGTAAAAGGTTGTCGTTCCGTGTCGCTTGTCATCGTGCGTCATCGTGCCACATCTCCCGGGCTTCAGCGGCAGGCCCGGCTGGGTCGGGTCGACCGCCTGGATCTGGCTCTTTTCGTCGATCGACAACACGATCGCATGGGCCGGCGGGTTCATGTAGAGGCCGACGATATCGCACAGCTTGTCGGCGAACGCGGGGTCTTTCGAGCGCTTGAAGGTGCGCAGACGATGGGGTTGCAACGCGTGCGCCTTCCAGATCCGTTGCACCGAGGTCAGCGAAATCCCCATCGCCGCGGCCATCGCCCGGCCGGTCCAGTGGGTGGTTTCGCCGGGCGGCTCGGCGCAGGTGAGGGTCACCACCCGCTCCACGGTCTCCGCCCCCAACGGTTCCGTTCCGGGCGGACGGGTCTTGTCGCAGAGCAGCCCGTCGAACCCTCCTCAGCAAAGCGCTGTTGCCGGCGCCACACCGTCGTCCGGCCGACACCGACGGTCGTTCCGATGCGCAGAACCGGCAGGCGGTCCGCCGCCAACAGGACAATGCGCGCCCGCAGCACGTGTTTCTGCGGGCGGTTCCGACCGCCGATAACCGCTGCAAGGCGCGCACGGTCCTCGGCACTCACAATCACACAGACAGATTGAGCCATCCGGGGAGACTCGCACATGTCCCGGGCCTTGTGAATCCTCCGTCTGTGTCAATGCAATCGCACAGACCGCGCTACTCGGGTGCCGTGGCCGGTCGGCCTTGACTCATCGACGATCCGAGTAAGCGCCAGTTCGCTCAGGTAGTCAAACGCTGTTTTGGCAATCCCAGGCGCTGCCTATGAGCGCAGAAGCACAAATGTGGTCGTTCATTACTATTCGATGTCTTGGAGAACAGACGAAAGGGGGTGGGATCCGCTTAGACGAGCCTCTCATTGAATAACAAATAACTCTCGCGGATCGCTGTAAATTTTATTGAAATTGAAACAAATTCTGCCAAAAACTCACTTATATATTTTTTTCCTTTCGTGTTTTGAGCGAGCGGGATTATCGCGGGACATCTACATTTAGCATTCCAAGGTTAAAGAGTCCCACGTTGATTCCGCCGGAAGCGTCGGAGAAAAACGATGTGGAATATGATCAGATAAATGCGCGTTGTCACAAACGTAACGATACTATGAGTATATCCGCATACATATAAGAATACTAATTTATGAATAAACAGGAGTGATACGTATCGATTATCATATATAGCGATTCGTCATAATTGTGCCTGATTCAACTGCCATCGGTTAGGGCCAGTCGAGCAGCACATCTATATTAGAAAATAGTAATGTTTATTACTGTTTCTTCATATTTTTTTAAACCAATAGAGGTAGGCGTTATAAGCGTTCCTTGCGAAAAGCGATCTGGAGGAGCAGTCGTGTGAGCCCTGTCCGAAGCCATCGAGGCTTGTTGTTTGTTCGGAAGTCGCGGTATATAATTTGTATCCGATTTATGTAAATTGTGGATGCGGTTGCATGTTGAGGCGGCTTCCATCAGGGAAGTCCGTGATAATGCGGAGGAGAATGCAATGTGGAGAAAGCGTGGTTTTGCAACAATGTCCTTGGTCTTTCTATCTGCATCATGTTTATCAGTTTTTCCAACATCGAGCTGGTCGGATGCGTCTTACAATAGTGATGTCGATGAGCTAGCCAATTTTGGTGAATATCTTTCAGCGCAATGCGCGGGCTGTCATCTTGACGATTCGTGCGAGAGTGGCATCCCGCCGCTCAGTCAATTGCCACCTGACTATTTCGTTCTGTCGATGGAACGCTTCGGGCGCGGATTTCGCGACAATGCCGCTATGAGAAGTGTCGTGAAGAGTCTCGAACAACACGAAATCCAAGCGCTTGCCGTATATTATTCGAAACTGACCCAGCCCGAATGCTAGTGGATCGGATCCTTCGTTTGGTTCCCAAGCGGATGATCTGTCGATCCACTAAACGACTGAGCTTGTGGCTCGAGTCATCTGACAGATGGGACTCATCTGTCAGCATCGAACCACTAGAGGCGTACGCTACACTCTAATAGTCTTCTATACCAGCCTCGTGACAGGGAGTTCTAACAATGGAAACCAGTCGACGTCAGTTTACCAGCGGAGCGATCGGATTCGCGCTTGCATCAGTGGCAATGCCGCCTTTCGTTAAAGCGCAGGCACAAGGCCGGGTCGTGGTGATTGGTGGTGGCGCGGGCGGCGCAACCGCCGCAAAATATATTGCCAAGTCCGCAGATGGCGCGATCGATGTTACGCTCGTCCAAGATACACCTCAGTATACGACATGTTTCTACAGCAATCTTTATCTCGGCGGTATGCGCTCTTTCTCAAGCATAACTCATGGATATGAGGCTCTGGCCGAGCGTTATGGAATTAACGTTCTTATCAATCGAGCTATCGATGTCGATTCGATCAAAAAGCAGGTTGTCCTGCGCGATGGAAAGACGGTTCCCTATGACATTCTTGTCGTCGCTCCTGGCATCGATTTTGATTATAAAGGCATTGAAGGCTATTCCGAAGGAGTATCTAAGGACATGCCGCATGCCTGGAAAGCCGGTGAACAGACGAAGATTTTGAAAGCACAATTAGAAGCGATGGAAGACGGGGGATTATTCGTCATGTCGGTACCACCCGATCCTTATCGATGCCCGCCGGGGCCATACGAGCGTGCGTGCCTGATAGCACATTATTTTGATCATGCAAAACCGAAGTCTAAGATTCTCATTCTTGATGCGAAGGATAAACACTCAAAACAAGCGCTTTTCAGAGACGCTTGGGACCAGCATTACCCTGGCATGATCGAGTGGGTGCCGGGGGAATTCGGCGGCAAGGTCGACCGGGTCAATGCTGCGGCCAGAACCGTCAGCACAGACGGCGAAAATCACCATGCAGATGTTGCCAACATTATTCCGCCACAGCATGCCGCCGAGATCGCCCGTCGTGCCGGTTTGGTGGACGAGACCGGCTGGTGTCCCATTTTACCCGATAGCATGAAGTCCGCGAAGGTCAACAATATTTACGTCATAGGTGATGCCTGTATTCCCGGAGACATGCCGAAATCAGCGTTCAGTGCAAACAGCCAAGCCAAAGTGGCTGCTATGCGCATACGCCATGAGTTGACCGGCAGTCGTAAATTCCCGCCGCTCTACAGGAACACGTGCTATAGCACCCTTTCACCAGACGATGTCGTGAAAGTCGGTGCGACTTATATTGCCAGTGAACAGAAAATCGAGGAGAAAGAGGGCTTCATCAGTGCCGTCGGCGAGGGCGCGCATTTGCGTCTACAAACAAAAAAAGAAGCGGACGGCTGGTACGATGGTATCACTCATGACATATTTGGTTGAAAAGGTGCACGCGTTCTTGAGAAGACTGGGTGAATCGGGTAAGAAAAAAGAGGAGCAACGTCATGGGAAAGGCGTCCCAGAGCATCTTTCTTATTAGATCGTGTAAACGTCGTGATATTTTAAAAGCGGCCAGCCTCGTTGCTGCAACCGCCGTAACGGCATTCGCAGGGGTGCGGTCAGCGCTAGCAGAAGCAAGTAGCACAGAAGAAGCGGTGCGCAGTGTAATTGCCGGCCGGCGGCTTTTGGTTGGTGGCATAAATTTGGATATTCCAGAGGTCGCTGAAAACGGCCAAATGGTTCAGACCACGGTCGCTGTCGAGCAGCCTATGAATGCGGACGAGCACGTTGTGCGCATCCACCTCTTTGGCGATGGCAATCCGCGACCTCGGATTGCGACATTTCATTACGGTACGAACAATGGCGGGGCGTGGACATCCGTACGAATTCGACTTGCCAGGACACAAAATGTCATCGCTCTCGCCGAGCTGAGCAGCGGTGTGGTCCTCAAGGCGCAAAAGAACGTTCGAGTCACGGTCGGTGGCTGCGGTTAGGAGTGCGGTTAGGAGAGTGACTGATGACCAGTCCCAGGATTCGGGTCCGCGTACCGGAGTCGGCGTCACGCGATGAACTGATCACCATCAAGACAATGATTAGTCATCCGATGGAAAATGGCCGTAGAAAAATGCCGGACACAGGAGAAATAATTCCAAAAAAAATTATAAATATTTTTATTGCGCAGTTCGATGAGGAAGAAGTATTCCGCACAGAGCTTTCAACAGCTATATCAGAAAATCCATATATTGCATTCCAAATGCGAGTAATCAAAAGTGGAACACTCGAGCTTATATGGGATGAAGATGGCGGTGAGACATACAGACAGAGTGCGTATATTTCGATAAGAGACTAGAGCAGATCCCGATCTGATTGAATCGCTTTGCGATCCAATCTGATCGGGT
>CAYVUM010000154.1:0-6186 GCA_964454795.1 uncultured Rhodospirillaceae bacterium | reverse complement strand
CGGGACCGGGGTGACCGGGACCGGGGTGACCGGGACCGGGGTGACCGGGACCGGGGCGGCCGTGAGCGGAGCGGCCGCGACCGCGATGAACGCGAACGCGGCGGTCGAGCGCGGGAGGACAGTGTCGCCCTGGAAACCGCCGATGACCCTGGAGGTGAGGAATGAGTGCGGTCCGCAGGCCCTTTTTCCGGCGCCGCAAGAGCTGCCCGTTCTCCGGGCCGAATGCGCCGAAGATCGATTACAAGGACGTGAAGCTGCTGCAGCGGTTTCTCTCGGAACGCGGCAAGATCGTGCCGAGCCGGATCACCGCCGTTTCAGCGAAAAAGCAGCGGGAGCTGGCGCAGGCGATCAAGCGGGCGCGGTTTCTGGCCCTGCTCCCCTACATGGTCAAGTAGGGACAGGGAGCAGCGTGCGCACTCAGGCAAGCGGCTGGAACCATGGAACGCAATATGTTGCTCGCCGGGTGCGGCGGGCTGGTGAGTGCGGGCATCCTCGCCAGCCTGCTCAGCGGCTCCGTGGTCGGTCTGGCAATGAGCATGTTCGCGCCGCTGCCACTGCTGATGGTCGGATTTGGGGTCGGCTCGACGGCGATGCCGGTCGCGTTGATGATCGGCGTTATCGCGGTGACGCTGGTCAACGGCCTGATGACGGCGATCGCCTTTGCGGCCGTTTATGGACTGCCGGCGCTGCTGATCGTTCGCCAGGCGTTGTCGCGGCGGCTCGTCGACGGTGTTGACGGCCGCGCCACGCCGACCGGGCCATGGATGCCGCCCGGACCGATTCTGACGACGATCACCGGTCTCGCGGCGTTCGCCACCGCTGCGACGGCCCTGGCCGTGGGCGCCAGCGGCCCGATCGAGGCGACGATCCGCGAGGCCCTTGCCGCCCAGTTCACCATGGCCGAGGTGCCGGCCGAAGAGGCTGCCGCGATCGCCGGCGAGGTCGCCCCCCTCCTCGTCGGAATTGGCGCGGCGGGTTGGGCGGTGAGCATGGTTGTCAACGCGATCGTCGCCCAGGCTCTCCTGGCCGCCCGGGGATGGAACCAGCGGCCGACCCCGCGGTGGTCGGCACTGGTCCTGCCGGACTGGATCTCGTGGTTCCTGGTGGGTGCGGCGGCCGTGGCTCTGGTCTCCGGGGGCGACTTGAGATACGTGGCGCTGAACTTGGCGGTCGTCCTGATGGTGCCATTCTTCTTCCTCGGCCTTGGGGTCATTCATACGACCGTAGCAACGCTTTCGGCGCGGGGGCCGCTGTTGTTCGGGCTTTATCTGTTGCTCGGCCTTTTCTTTCTGGGCGTCGCGCCGGTGATTGCCCTGATCGGCATCGCCGAGCAGTGGGTGGGATTGCGTCGCCGGCCAGTTGCGGCGACCTCGGAGTAGGAAAACGATCGATGGATGTGATTCTGTTGCAGCGTGTCCCCAAGCTGGGTCAGATGGGTGATGTGGTCAAAGTCCGCCCCGGCTTCGCGCGGAACTTCCTGTTGCCGCAGGGCAAGGCGGCGCGCGCGACCGAGGAGAACCGCAAGCGCTTCGAAGCGGAAAAGGCTCAGCTGGAAGCCCTCAACCTGGAGCGCAAGGCCGAGGCCGCCGACCTCGCCGGCCGTCTCGCCAACTTCTCGGTCGTACTGATCCGTCAGGCCGGTGAAAGCGGGCAGCTCTACGGCTCGGTGAACGCCCGGGATGTGGCCACCGCGATCATCGCCGGTGGCGTGACCGTCAGTCGGCAGCAGGTGGAGCTGTCTCAACCGATCAAGACGCTGGGGCTGCACACCGTGCGGCTGGTGCTGCATCCCGAGGTCGTCGTCGGGATCACCGTCAACGTCGCCCGGTCTGCGGAACAGGCGGAGCTCCAGGCGGAACGTGGCCGGGCGTACACCGCCGCTGATGCCGAAGCGGACGTGGAGGCGGAAGCCGCCGAGGCGACGGCACTGTTCAGCCCGGGCGAGGAGCCGGCACCGGGTGGGGGTGAGCAGCCGGAACTTGATCACGATGCGATCGCCGCCGCCGAGGCTGCCCGCTCCGGGGAGCGGACCTAGCGGATCGGATGCTTCGCCCAGTTGCCAGGCGAAGGATCGGTTGATCTGCTAAGCTATTGATCCTGTCGTTCGATGCGGACGGATGGGATTGGTCCGTCCGCGTCGAACCACGAGCCGGCGTTTCGTCCACTGCGCCGTCCAGCGTCCACCGCAGGGGCGGAGGCGTGACAACCGCACCGGCTCGGGAGTCGCTCAGCCGCTTGCGGGCCGTCGGCGTTGCGGTGTCCCCCGCCACAACGACGATGTGCGTTCCTCGGTCCGGGCATCGGGCGCACCGGTCGGGGCGGTGTTGACACGCATCCCGACATCCGGTCACCGGCGGTCCGTAAAGGCCACCCCGCCGCGCGCCTTGCCCGCCTCCGGCTAACATGGCCGCACATCTGCGCAGCGGTGATCCTGGGCCATGGCGGAGCGGCAAAGTCTTCCACATAGTTTTCCCCGTCACTCGCCACCGTCCACAGGCATCGGACCGGGAGGGACAATCCATCCCCGCTGGACCGGGTTGTTCGCCGCGCGTTTTTGTGACGTCGCGAGGCCGGCCGGCGGTACACTCGCGCCATGGAGCCAACCACGCTAGCCGCTCCGGCGAAACCATCACCCACCCCGGGATTTCGCCGGCTTCCCCACAACATCGAAGCCGAGCGCGGCCTGCTCGGCGCGATTTTTCTCGACAACCGCAGAGCCTACGAAGCGGTCGCCGAATTCCTCCAGCCCGAGCACTTTGCGCTCCGCGAGCACGGGCGGATTTTCGAGGCCATCCGGACCCTGATCGAACGGGGCCAGACGGCCAACCCGACCACCCTCGGACCCTACTTCGCCCAGTCGGGCGCGCTCGAGGAGATCGGCGGTGCGCCGTACCTGATCGAGCTGCTCGATTCGGCAATCACCGTCCTTAATGCCGGCGAATACGGTCGGATTGTCCACGACTGCTTTCTCCGGCGCGAATTGATCGCGATCGGCGAGGAGGTGGTCGGACGCGCTTACGATTCGGATTTGGACGAGACCGCCGACCGGCAGATCGAGCAGGCCGAACAGTCCCTCTACAACCTCGCTGAGTTCGGCAATCAGGACGGCGGATTCAGCGCATTCCGGGACAGCCTGCGGAGTGCGATCGAGATGGCGCGCGCCGCCCACGAGCGCGATGGCCAGTTGAGCGGCGTGCCGAGCGGCCTGATCGACCTCGATCGCAAGCTCGGCGGCTTCCACGTGTCCGACCTGATCATCCTCGCCGGGCGGCCGTCCATGGGCAAGACGGCGCTCGCCACCAACATCGCCGTCAACGCCGCCCAGGCTTGGCTGGAGACCGACGGCCGCGACGGCGCGGTCGTCGGTTTTTTCTCCCTGGAAATGTCGGAAGAGCAGCTGGCAACCCGGATTCTCGCCGAGCGCGCGCAGATTCCCTCGGACCGGATCCGCCGCGGTCTGATCGATGCCGAGTCCTGGCCGCGGCTGACCCAGGCAGCGGGCGATCTGCACCGGCTGCCGATCTACATCGACGACACCCCGGCCCTGTCGCTGGCGGCGATGCGCACCCGGGCACGCCGGCTCAAGCGCCAGCATGGCCTCGGGATGATCGTCATCGACTACCTGCAACTGATCGCGCCCAACCCGGGCCAGCGGGCGGAGAGCCGGGTTCTGGAGCTGTCGGCGATCACCCGCGGTCTCAAGGGGCTCGCCAAGGAGCTGGATATCCCGGTGATTGCGCTCTCGCAGCTCAGCCGCGCTGTCGAGCAGCGCGACGACAAGCGACCGCAGCTTTCCGACCTGCGCGAATCGGGCACGATCGAGCAGGATTCCGACGTGGTCATGTTCGTGTTCCGGGAGCAGTATTACCTGGAGCGCTCGGAGCCGGGCCAGAAGGCCGATGAGGACCAGGACAAGTTCCTGAAGCGCTACGCCCGCTGGCAGGAGCGCCTTGGCGAGGTTTCGAACACCGCCGAGATCATTATCGCCAAGCAGCGCCACGGCCCGATCGGCACCGTCAAGCTGTTCTTTGAGGGCGAATTCACCCGGTTCGGCGACCTCGATAACCGCGGACAGGATTAGGATCGGCTGGCGATGATCGACCGCGCTCTCGCCGGGGCCACGCTCGCCATCGACCTTGGCGCGATTGCGGCCAACTGGCGCCAGCTGCGCGACCGGGTCGCGCCTGCTGCCTGCGCCGCCGTGGTGAAGGCCGACGCCTACGGTCTCGGCATGGAGCGGGTGGCGCCGGCGCTCTGGCGGGCTGGCTGTGAGCGGTTCGTGGTCGCCACGGCTGAGGAGGGCCTGGCGCTCCGGCGCTGTCTCAGCGAATGGGCTGCTGCGGCCGCTGATCCTGCTCAGTCCCGCGGCCGCCCGGAGATCTCCGTGCTCGCCGGCGCGCCGCGCGGCGCCGAAGCCTTGTTCGTGGCCGAGGAACTGCTGCCGGTGCTGAACGGGCCTTCGGATATCGAGGCGTGGACAGCCGCTGCCGGCCGTTTGGATCGGGCGCTGCCGGCGGCGATCCACCTCGATACCGGGATGTCCCGTCTGGGTCTGACGCCGGCCGAGACGGACGCTCTCGCCGGGGAGCCCGGGCGGCTGGCAGGGATCGATCTCCGCTTCTGGATGAGCCATCTCGCCTGTGCCGATGATCCGGAAAACCCTCTGAACGGCGAGCAGTTGGCGGAGTTCGAGGCGGCCCTGGCCCGGCTGCCCCGGGCCGCCACGTCGCTGGCCAATTCCTCTGGCATCTTTCTCGGCTGCCGCTGGTATGGCGACATCGTTCGCCCCGGCGTGGCCCTTTATGGCGGCCATCCCCATCCGGGACGGCTCCCGGCGGAGCCCAATCCGATGGCTCAAGTCCTTCACCTGGAAGGACGAATCCTTCAGGTACGGGAAATTGACAGCGGTCGGAGCGTTGGCTATGGTGCCACCCATCGGGCCGATGGCCGTCGCCGGATTGCTACGGTTGCCGTCGGTTACGCCGATGGCCTGCACCGGACCTTGAGCAACACCGGGTTCGGCGTGCTCGGAGGGGCGAGCGTGCCGATCGTGGGGCGCGTATCCATGGACCTCGTCACCTTTGACGTGACCACCGTCCCGGAGGCGGTAGCGCAGCCGGGAGCGGGCGTCACTCTGCTCGGCGGCGAAGCCAGCATCGATGCGGTGGCCCGGGCCGCCGGCACAATCGCCTACGAAATCCTCACCTCGCTCGGCCGCCGCTATCATCGGGTGTACCTGGACGGCGCGCCGGCATGAATCCGATCCAGGCCGTCGGCCGGCTGTTTCTCGGTTTCCTCGCCACCACCGGACGGTTGCTGATCTTCACCGGGATCGGCGTGTCCAACATCGTCCGGCCACCGTTCTACTTTCGCGCGTTCGCCCGGCAGGTGATCGATATCGGCTTTTATTCATTGCCGGTGGTCGGCCTGACGGCGATTTTTACCGGCATGGTCCTCGCCCTGCAGAGCTATACCGGCTTCGCCCGGTTCTCTGCGGAGGGCGCGATCGCCAACGTGGTTGTGGTCTCGCTGACCCGGGAACTGGGGCCGGTCCTGGCCGGGCTGATGGTGGCAGGGCGGATCGGGGCGTCCATGGCCGCCGAGATCGGCACCATGCGCGTGACCGAACAGATCGACGCTCTCTCCACCCTCAGCACCAATCCGATGAAATACATGGTGGCGCCGCGGCTGCTTGCCGGGGTGCTGATGCTGCCGTTGCTGGTCATCGTCGCCGACATCATCGGCGTTTTCGGCGGCTATCTGGTCGCCGTCTACAAGCTCGGCTTCAATCCGGCACTCTACATCCAGAACACCTGGTCCTTTTTGCAGACGGAGGACGTGGTGTCCGGACTGGTCAAGGCCGCCGTGTTCGGATTCATCGTCACCTTGATGGGTTGCTATTTCGGCTACCATTCCCGCGGTGGTGCCCGGGGAGTGGGGACGGCGACCACCAACGCGGTGGTGGCTTCGGCGATCCTGATCCTCTGCTTCGACTACATCCTCACGGAAATGTTCTTCGCGCGATGAGGGACCCTGAACCGACGATCCGGATTCGCGGCCTGCACAAGCGCTTCGGCGACAAGATCGTCCTCGCCGGGGTCGATCTGGAGGTTGGTCAGAGCGAATCCCTGGTGGTGAGCGGCGGCTCGGGCACCGGCAAGTCGGTGCTGATCAAGTGCATCCTCG
>CAYVUM010000153.1:0-6566 GCA_964454795.1 uncultured Rhodospirillaceae bacterium | reverse complement strand
CCGAGGACGGGTGCCCGAGGACGGGTGCCCGAGGACGGGTGCCCGAGGACGGGTGCCCGAGGACGGGTGACGGTGAAAGTGGTTCGAGTGACGAGGGAACACAGCGGCGGCGTGAGCCTGCATCGCCGCGCGACGCCGCTTCGGCCGCCAACGGCAGCAACAGCGGCAAAGGGCCGAACGATTGGAAGACCGGCGAGGACCGTGGCAGGAGCAGCGATGCCGAGGCGGCTGACGCCGACCCCGGTTACTCGGCGGCTCCGATGCCGGTAATCCTGTAAATGCCGTCCGAGCCGCGGTCGAGCGTGAAAGTCACGGACTCGCCGGTCCCGATGCTGGAAAGATCCACCCCCTCCGCGACCTTCATGTCCATGGTCATCGAGGGCCAGCCGATCGCCGGGATCGGCTCGTGAGACAGATTGACCGAGCGGGCGGATGTGTCGATCGTGTTGATGACACCCTTGGCCTCGATCGCCTGCGCGTGATGCTGCATCGGCATTGTGCCGCCGTCATGCATTTGCCCGCCGGCCCCCTGTTGGGTTTGTGCCGTCGCGGCGACCGGGAGGGACATCGACAGCATCAAGGCGGTGGCGGAAACGGCGATAAGCGGCTTCATGGTGAAAACTCTCCTTACTCCGCAGGGGTGCCGGATAGGTTGGGGGTTTGGGAAGGGGCAGGCTCCGCTACCAGCTCCCGCCGCTGCGCTGCCCGCTGCCAGACGAGATAGACGGCCGGAACAACGATCAGGGTCACGATGGTCGCGGTGATCATGCCGCCGACCATCGGCGTGGCGATCCGGCGCATGACTTCCGAGCCCGTGCCGCTGCCGAACATGATCGGCAGGAGACCCGCAAAGATCGTTGCCACCGTCATCAGCTTGGGACGCAGTCGCAGAAGCGCGCCCTCGGTGATGGCATCTTCGATCTCGTGGTTTTCGACCCGGCGGCGCTCGCGTGCGGCGGCTTTGATACGCCCCTTGAGGGCAACGTTGAGATAGACGAGCATGACGATGACCGTCTCGACCGCCACCCCGGCAAGCGCGATGAAGCCGACGGCGACGGCGACGGACAGGTTGAAGTCCAGAAACCACAGGAGCCAGACGCCGCCGGCCAGCGCCACCGGCAGCGCGGCCAGCACGATCAGCACCTCTCCCATCCGGTGGAAGGTCATCCACAACATCAGGGCGATGATGACGATGGTCAGCGGAGCGATGATGGTGAGCCGATCCTGGACGCGTTCCAGGTACTCGAACTGGCCGGCCCAGGCGATCGAGTATCCCGGAGGCAGATCGACGGACCGGGCCACCACGTCACGGGCCTCATTGACGTAGCCGCCCAGATCGCGCCCGGCGATATCAACGAACACCCAGCCGTTGAGGCGGGCATTTTCGGTGCGGATCATGCCCGGCCCATCCTCGATGGCAATGCGGGCGACGTCGCCAAGCGCGATGTGCGCGCCGCTGGGGGTGACGATGGGCAGCTGACGCAAGGCATCCGGACTGTTCCGCCAGTCGGCGGGATAGCGGATGTTGACGGGAAACCGCTCCAGCCCCTCGATGCTTTCCGTTACCTTGAGGCCGCCGATCGCGGTCCGCACCACATCCTGAACATCGGCCACGTTCAGGCCGTAGCGCGCCGCCGTCTGGCGGTCGATATCGACACTCAGGAAGCGCCCGCCGACAGGCCGCTCGGCATAGGCCGACAAGGTGCCCGGCACCTCCTGCACCGCTGTTTCGATCTGGGCGGCCAGCCGGCCGATGGCTTCGAGATCGGGGCCGGAGACCTTGACCCCCACCGGGGTCTTGACGCCCGTGGCCAGCATGTCGATGCGGTTCTTGATCGGCATGATCCAGACATTGGTGACACCGGGCAGTTGCACAATCCGGTCCAGCTCGGCACGGATGTCGTCCAATGTCACCCCGGGGCGCCACTGGTCCTTCGGCTTGAGGCGGATCGTCGTCTCCACCATCGTTAACGGCGCCGGGTCCGTCGCCGTCTCCGCCCGTCCGACCTTGCCGTGGGCGTGCTCGACTTCCGGAACGGTCGCAATCAGCCGGTCGGTCTGCTGCAGCACTTCGCGGGCCTTGCCGATCGAGACGCCCGGCATCAGGCTCGGCATATAGAGGAGATCGCCCTCATCGAGCTCCGGCATGAATTCCGTGCCCGTGCGCATCAAGGGCCAGGCGACGCTGGCGGCGAGCAGGACGCCCGCGAGGATGACGAGCCAGGGTGCGGCGAGCGCCAGCCTCAGGCAAGGGCGATACAGCCACATGCATGCGACGTTCAAGGGGTTGCGGTCTTCGGCGATCAGGCGCCCGCGCACGAAATAGCCCATCAGCACCGGAACCAGCGTCACCGACAGGATCGCCGCCGCCGCCATTGCGTAGGTCTTGGTGAAGGCGAGTGGCTTGAACAGCCGGCCTTCCTGGGCCTCGAGCGCGAACACGGGGATGAAGCTGACCGTGATGATGAGCAGGGAAAAGAACAGGGCCGGCCCGACTTCGTTCGCCGTCTCGGTGACGATGCGCCAGCGGTCGACGCCGCGTGCGCCGTCGTTCTGCAGGCGGCGATGGAGACTTTCAATCATCACGATGGCGGCGTCCACCATGGCGCCGATGGCGATGGCGATGCCGCCCAGCGACATGATGTTGGCGTTGATCCCCTGGGCGCGCATGACGACAAAGGCAGCCAGAACCCCGAGCGGCAGGGTGATGACGATGACGAGCGAGGAGCGCAGGTGCAGAAGGAACGCCGCGCACACCAGCACGACGACGACAAATTCCTGCCCCAGCTTGTGCCAGAGATTGTCGATGGCCCGCAGGATCAGGCTTGAGCGATCATAGGTGGTGACGATCTCGACCCCGGGCGGCAGGCCGTGACGCAGGTCTTCCAGCTTCGCTTTCACCGCGTCGATGGTGGCGAGGGCGTTTTCGCCCCAGCGCATGACGATCACGCCGCCGACGGCCTCGCCCTCGCCGTCCAGTTCGCTGACACCCCGGCGCAGTTCGGGCCCGATCCGGATCTCGGCGACGTCTTTCAGCAGCACGGGAATGCCCATTGGCCCCGCCTTCAACGGGATCGAGCGCAAATCGGCGATCTCGTCGATATAGCCCGACGCGCGCACCATGTACTCGGCCTCGGCCATCTCGATGACCGAGCCTCCGGCCTCGGCGTTGCCTCTGGTGATCGCTTCCCGGATGCGTTGCAGGGTCAGGTTATAGGCACGCAGGGCGTTCGGATCGACGGAAACCTGGTACTGCCGCACCATGCCCCCGATCGTCGCCACTTCCGACACGCCCGGGACAGTTTGCAGCTCATATTTGAGGAACCAGTCCTGAAGTGCGCGAAGCTGGCCGATGTCATGTCCGCCGGTCCGGTCCACGAGAGCATACTGGTAAATCCAGCCGACCCCGGTGGCGTCGGGTCCGAGCGCCGGCGTCGCCCCTGCCGGCAGGCGCGGCGTCACCTGGCTCAGATATTCGAGGACGCGGCTGCGCGCCCAGTAGAGATCGGTTCCGTCCTCGAACAGGACATAGACGTAAGAGTCGCCGAAGAACGAGAAGCCGCGCACCGTCACCGCGCCGGGCACGGCCATCATCGCCGTCGTCAACGGATAGGTGATCTGATCCTCGACGACCTGCGGTGCCTGCCCCGGAAAGGTGGTCTTGATGATCACCTGAACGTCGGACAGGTCCGGAATCGCGTCAACGGGCGTGCTGCGGACGGCCCAAAGCCCGCCGCCGGCAAGCACTGCCGCCAGTACGAGCACGAAGAAACGGTTCTGCACCGACCACTCGATCAGGCGTTCGATCATGATCTTCAGCGACCTTCGGCCTCTGCGGCAACAATCCGGTAGAGCCCGTCCTCGCCCTTGGCCAAACCGATGCGCAGGCGCCGCCCGGGCGCCAGCACGGCCGGCGGGACGGACGGACCGACGCCTAAGTCCATCGTCATCGCCGGCCAGCCCAGCGCCGGGATCGGCGCGTGGGTCACGTTGACCTGGCCATCCTGCGTCCCGCCACCATTAACGGTGGCAACGGTCCAGGCTTCCGGTTCCGCCGCCGCGCTTGCCGCAGCCTCGACCGATGGTTGTTCAGCGGTCTCACCGGCGACGGGGCGAACCGCGACGATGGCAAAGACACCCGGTCCGGCGTTGATGAAGTCGAACTCGACCGTGTTGCCGGCGACCAGCTTTGACGCATCGAGACTTTCGTCGAGAGCGAAATCCATCGTCATTGCCGGCCATCCCAGAGACGGAATTGGCTCATGCGTCATGGTAGCCTCGCGCCGCGCAGGGTCCACCGCTGCGATCCGTCCTTTGGTCACTGTCACGGTCGGGGCGGCCGCGGGTTCTGATTCTCCGATCGTTTCCGGGTCCTCCATCTGGCGGAAGCCCGCGATCAGGCTGCTTTCGCTGTCGATCAGGAATTGCGCGGAGACGACGACGCGCTCACCCTCGTTGATGCCTTCCAGGATTTCGATCCGGTCTCCGACCGCCTGCCCGATCTTCACCGGCACGGCCTTGAACCGTCCATCGCCGAGCGCCTTGACGACCCGGTTGGCGCGGCCCGTCCGGATGACGGCTCCCTGGGGCACGGCGAGAACGTTTTCCTTGGCTTCTGTCACCAGCGACACCGAAGCGTACATGTTGGGCTTGAGCATCAGGTCCGGGTTGTCGAAGCGAAGGCGAAGCTGGACGGTTCGCGTTTCCGGCCGCAAGTCGGGATAGACGTATTCGATGCTGCCCTTCCAGACCCGGTCAGGCATGCCGGCGATCCGCGCCTCCGCTTTCATGCCGGGCCGCACGAAGGCCGCCTGACTTTCAAACACGTCCGCAATCAGCCAGACGACCGACGGATCCGTAATGGAAACCGTCGTCATCTCAGGCGTGACGAACATCCCGTCGGCAACATTCAGCGCAACGGCCACACCGGAGCGCGGAGCGTAGACCTTGATGCGGTCGGGCACTTGGCGGGAGCGGCGAATCTCGTCAATCTGGCGCGGATCGACACCAAGGGAGAGCAGTTTTCGCCGGGCACCTGCATACATCTGCTCATCTTGACCCTGAACCTCACGTACGTATTCCCAAGCCGCCGTTGCCAGGTCAGGAGAAAAGATTTCGAACAGAAGCTCGCCTTTCTTTGCGGTTTCGCCGATCGAGCGAACATTAAGACGTTCGATCCACCCCTCTGCCCGAACATGGACGTGACTGGTGCGGGTCTCGTCATAGCTGACGACGCCAAAGGTCTCGATCGACGGCTGCAACGTGGTCCGTTCTGCCGAGGCGGTGCGAACGCCGAGATTATGGACCATGGCGGGGGACATCTTGACGACGCCCTCGTCTGATTCTGCGCCAGCCTTATCTTCGCCCTCATAGACGGGGACCAGGTCCATGCCCATCGGCGATTTGCCGGGACCGTCGCGTCGGTACTTCGGATCCATCGGCGCAACCCAGTATAGAACTTTTGGCTCGCCGGGATTGCCACTGGCCGCCATAACGCCGCCATCGCCTCCGGACTTCAAATAATCGCGCTCGACGACCACCCCCACGCCAGCGCCGATTGAGAACAGGACAACACCCGCGATAAGCAAGATAGCTATTTTCGATTTCTTCACTTTATTGTGCCATCCATGGCGCGCGCTTTCCATGCTCAGTCCATATAGACTTAATGATGCGATTATTTAAGATTCGTTTGATAATAATATAGTAATTTTATTCAATAACAAAAAGCCAGCCATAGAGGACATCACAGCGACGAGTCGCCAAAAATGCGGGATCCCAGGCATTCTATCTTTTTATACGACGGCAGATTATTTGTCATTGTTTTTCAATCAGAAAATAAGCCGCGACAGCGCCGAGATGGCTATCGGTTGGCTGTGTGCTGGTTCGATGCTGACGGATGGGTCCGATCTGTCAGATGAATCGAACTCCAGGATCAAAAGCTTGGTGGATCGACCGATCATTCGCTTGGGAACCAGGCGAAGGATCCGATCCACCAGTCGCCGCCTCCGCCACTGGCCGAGCCGGGGAGCTTGACCTGCTTCCCCCGGAACCAGCATTCAGAGGGGGAGTCCGGGATTGTTTTAACAGCGTTCCGTTGGCTGGGCAAACTGGCGCTGGATGGGATCGCCGACCACCGACGGCGGCATCCGCCAACCCGCCGGGCTCTCATAAGCCCTGGGCCAAACCTGCGGGCAGGGTCACCGGATTTGAATGGATGGAATCGACGTGGCGAGCGAGATCATTGTCGTCGCGGATCAGATGCTCCCAGTAGCGCCGCTGCCAGAGGTCGTATTCGCCGCGCCTGTCGCGGACGAGCGGCACGCCCTCGCGCGTCGGAGCGCGGGTAAAACCCACCTTGATCGCCCGCCAGCGTCCCGGAAAGTCGGCATCGCCTGCCGGCAGCGTCCACACCGCGTGCCCATGGTCGGGCAGGACGACGATCGCATCAATCGCGAACGGCCGTTGCCGTCGGACATCGCGGACGACCGCGCGGAACTGGTCCACGTCGGCGATTAGAGCAGATCCCGATCTGATTGAATCGCTTTGCGATCCAATCTGATCGGGTG
>CAYVUM010000152.1:0-6589 GCA_964454795.1 uncultured Rhodospirillaceae bacterium | reverse complement strand
GGCGCCGCCGGGAAACGGCATGCGGTCGCCGTTGACGCTGCCGATGGTGATGATCCGCCCGCCGTCGGGCATCACCGCGGCCGCTTCCCGCGAGGCCAGGAACACGGCGCGGACGTTGACCGCGATCATCCGCTCGAAATCCTCGTCGGAACAGTCGGACAGCGCCGCCAGGGCGAAGATCCCGGCATTATTGACGAGAATGTCGATCTTGCCGAAGCGCCCGGCAGTCGCGGTCACGGCCGCCTTCACGGCAGCCGGATCGGCGGCGTCGGCGCGCACTGCGAGCCCGCGGCGGCCGGCCGCTTCAACGGCGGCGACGACCACCTGCGCCTGATCCGGGGATGACGAATAGGTCAGCGCCACATCGGCGCCGTCAGCGGCGAGACGCTGGACGATCGCCGCGCCGATCCCCCGGCTGCCGCCGGTGACCAGCGCAGTTCTTCCCTCGAGTGCAGCCATGGCCCGAAACTCCCGTCCTGCCGGATAGAGCCGGATATAGGAGGGAGACAGCTTCCAGGCCAGCGCATCACCGTCGCCCGGGGTTCGCGTGGCGGAGAGACTTCGGCCTTATCGCGCCTGCGGTTATGCTTTATCAACCGTCGGCATCGAGACTGCCGGGAGAGACGTGGCCGCTCCGGCCCTGTCACCGATATTCGCGCGAAGGAACCATGCCGCGAACGATCCTCGCCACCGGAGCAGCCGGCTTCATCGGCTCGCACGTCTGTGTTGAGCTGATGGCGGCCGGGTATGCGGTCGTCGTCCTTGACAACTTCAGCAACAGCCATCCGGAAGCGGTGCGCCGGGTGGCTGCGCTCGGGCACGGGACACCGGCGCTGGTCGAGGGCGACGTGCGCGACCCGGCGACCCTCGACCGGTTGTTCAGCCACCACGCGGTCGACGCGGTCATTCACCTCGCGGGGCTGAAGGCGGTCGGCGAGTCCACGGAAATCCCCGACCACTATTACGACGTGAATGTGGGAGGAACGGTCCGGCTCTGTCAGGCAATGATCCGCCACGGCGTCGGCAAGCTGGTGTTCTCGTCGTCGGCGACCGTCTACGGCGATCCGGCGACGACGCCGATCCGCGAGGACTTTCCCACCGGCGCGACCAACCCTTACGGCCGGTCGAAGTTGATGATCGAGCAGATCATTACCGACGTGGCGGCGGCACGGGCGGACTGGGAGGCGATCTCGCTGCGCTATTTCAACCCGGTCGGCGCCCACGCCAGCGGCACGATCGGTGAGGATCCCAGGGGCATTCCCAACAACCTGTTCCCGTACATCGCCCAGGTCGCGGTCGGCCGTCGCGACCGGCTGCGGGTGTTCGGCAACGATTACCCGACCCACGACGGCACCGGTGTGCGCGATTACATCCACGTGGTCGATCTCGCCCGGGGGCATGTGGCGGCGCTCGATTTCCTGTTTTCCGGCCGGGCCGATCCGGGCCGCCACCTGTTCGTCAATCTCGGAACCGGCCGGGGCTACAGCGTCCTCGACGTCGTCGGGGCGTGGTCAGCCGCGGTGGGTCGGGACATTCCGTACGAGATCGTCGGCCGCCGCCCCGGCGACATCGCCACCTGCTACGCCGATCCGACCCGTGCCCGGGACCTGTTCGGCTGGACCGCCGAACATGGCATCGCCGCGATGTGCCGCGACCACTGGCGCTGGCAGCGCGCCAATCCGGAGGGATACGCCGGCGCTCAGCCGGCCCGGGCGCTGCAATCCGGACGGGCGCCGATCAGTCCCCAGCCGTAAACGGTATCACGCCCCGGGGTCCCGAGGTCGACGGTGTCGCGCTGGAGGACGGCGCGGATCCGATCCGGATCGGCGGCCTCTCCGGCCATCACCGCGAGGCCCGCAAGGGTCGAGACGAACGGGGTCGCGAAGGACGTGCCGCTCTGGAATTTGCCGCCATCGGGCACAGCCGTCCACAGCCGCACCCCGGGAGCCGCGAATTCGATGTAAGGGCCGCGGTTGGCGTGGCGGTAGACGGTCCGGTCGGTCCCGATCGCGGTCACCGCGATCACCGCGTCGTAGGCCGCCGGAAAGGCCGGGCGGGTGTCGCTGCCCCAGTTGCCGGCAGCAGCGATCAGCACCACGCCGGCTGCCTGGACCTTGCTGACCGCCTCCCGCACGACCCTGTTGTCGGGCCCGGCAATGCTGAGGTTCACGGCATGGACCCGGCGGTTGATCACCCAGTCGACCGCCTTGAGCAGACCGCCGGCGGTTGCCACGGTCCGGCCGCTGCCGCGCACCTCGAAGATGTTTGCGGCATAGAGGCTGGCGTCCGGGACGAGACCGCCCCAGCCGCGGCCGGCGGCATACTGCCCGACCAGGAGGCCAGCAACCGCCGTGCCATGCTCGGGCTCGCCTGGACGTCGTCCCTGGCCGGCGAAGCTGCGATAGCTGATCCGGGCGCCGCGCAGGGCCGGATGGCCGATATCAACGGCCGCGTCGATCATCCCAATCCGCAGGCCGGCGCCACAGCGCACCGATACCGCCTCCCAGCCGATCGCCTTGCGCGCCACGCTGTCCGGCAGGCTCATGCTGCCGGCGATCCGGTAATGGTGGTTGGAATCCACGGCCGCCCCGGGAAACCGGGCGCGGAGCCGGGCCAGAGCCGCCTCGTGGGGGAGGTCCGCCGGCAGCCCTACCCGGTAAACCTGCAGTCCCAGCCCGGTCAGGCTCAGGGTTTCGACGACGCGCACGCCGAGAGCCGCTGCGCGGGTGCGGAAGTCGGGGGGCGCCGCAATAACCAGCGCCTCCGCCGCCTCCTTCTCTTCCTCCGCGGCGCTCTCGCCGTCGCTGCGCCCAAATCCGCCGCTGCGGCCCCCGACGCCGGTGTCTGCCGGCCGCGGGGCGATAGCGGTATTCCAGCCGGAACGGACGGCAGCCGGTGCCCGCACACCGGCACCCGCCACGGCCGATTCGGAGTGGTAGCGGGTGACTTCAAGCATCCAAATTGCGGCGGCAACTGCGCCGACCATGGTCAGAACCAGGATGGCGCCGAACCAGCGACCCATGTCGAGACCCCGAGATTGCTGAACGCGGTGAACCGACTTTGACCGTCAACCATTAACGATCCGCCAATCGCCCTGGCCGCGGTCGGCTGCCGGCGGCCGGCAGCATTGATCGCCAGGGGGGCGGTGGTAAGCTCCCGGCGCTTCCGTTTCCGCCCCGCAGCCCGGACCGCCCGATGAACATCGTCTTTCTCGCCTTCGTCGCGATCGCCTTTGCCGTGGCCGCGTGGCGGCAGCTCACCGCGCCGGTCAGCGATGCAGGCGCACTGGCGCCGATGCAGGCGCTGAGCGAAGCGATGCTGACGTCTGCCGGCGGCGCCGTTGAACTGGCGATCAAGCTGATCGGGGTGATGGCGCTGTTTCTCGGCCTGATGAAGGTGGCCGAGGCAGGCGGGCTGCTGGTGGTCATCACCCGCCTGGTCCGGCCGCTGATGGTTCGGCTGTTTCCCGACGTGCCGGCGGATCATCCGGCAATGGGCGCAATCATCCTCAACATGTCCGCAAATGTGCTTGGCCTCGCCAACGCTGCGACCCCCTTCGGGATCCGGGCGATGCAGGAGCTGGACCGGCTGAACCCGGTCAAGGGCACGGCGAGCAACGCCATGGCGACGTTTCTGGCCATCAACACCTCATCGGTGACGTTGCTGCCCACCGGCATCATCGGCTTGCGCGTGGCGGCGGGCTCCGCCGATCCGGCGGCGATCGTCCCCACGACCCTGTTTGCTACGGTCTGCTCCACGACCGTGGCGATCATCGCTGTCCGGCTCCTGCAGCGGTTCTGGCCGGTGACCGCGCCGCCGCCGGAGCCGTCCGGCACCGCAGGCCCTGCGGCCGGCGATGATGGGCCGGTCACCGCCGATCCGCCGGACCCGGTGCTGCCGGACACCACCGCCGGGGCCTATCCGCTGTGGGTTTCGCTGACCGTGCTCGCCGTTGTGCTGGCCCTCGTCCCCGGAGCCGTGGTGTTCGGCAGCCACGTCTCCCCGTGGATCATCCCGAGCCTGATGATCCTGCTGCTCGGCTTCGGCGCGGTCCGCGGGGTGCGGGCCTACGAGGTGTTCGTCGAGGGGGCGAAGGAAGGTTTTCAGGTGGCGGTGCGGATCATCCCTTACCTGGTGGCGATCCTGGTTGCGGTGGCGATGCTGCGGGCGAGCGGCGCCATGGCGATGATTCTCACCCCGCTCGGTACCGTGACCGAGCCGCTCGGCCTGCCGGCGGACGCGCTGCCGATGGCCCTGTTGCGGCCGCTATCCGGCTCCGGCGCCTACGGCCTGGTGGCGGAGATCCTGAACAATCCGGCGATCGGCCCCGACAGCTACACCGGCATTCTCGTCAGCACCCTGCAGGGGTCGACCGAGACGACGTTCTATGTGCTGGCCGTCTACTTCGGGGCCGTCGGCATCCGCCGGGTCCGCCACGCCCTGGCGGCGGCGCTGTGCGCTGACCTCGCCGGCGTCGCCGGTGCCGTCTTCATCTGCTCGCTGCTTTACGGCCCCTGAACCACGAACGGCGGCCCCTCCGGACCGCCGCCGCAGCACAGATGCGCCGTGCGCCGGCGCGTTCTCGGGTCAACGCCGCCGGGCGGCGAGACCGAGGCCGGCAAAGCCGAGCAGGCCGAGGGCCAGCGCCGCCGGCACCGGCACCGATTGCACGGCGTAGATCGTCAGCGAGCCGCTGATCTCGTTGGCGACAAGCAGCAGCGGCCGGTCGTTCGGGCTGTCGCTGCCGGGGACGAAGAAGAACCCTTCCGGACCCAGGTGCAGGGACAGACCGGCTTCCAGCTCGTCCTCGGTGAGGCTGAAGTCGCGATTGTTAATGTACTGGAGGAATTCGGGCGAGTTCGGATCGGTCACGTCGTAGATCATGATCCCGCCCATCCGCTCGAGTCCGATGAACGCCAGAACCTGATCGCCGAGGGTGCCGAGGACCAGCGCCTCCGGTTCCGGGCCCTTGGCATCGCTGCGGGCATCGAACGAGCCGTTCTCGTCGTTGTTAGAGTTGAAGTCGGCCGGGAACTGATCAGCGATGATCTGCTCGAAGTCATCGCCGCTGTCGAACACCCGGTTGCCGGCAGCGTCATAAATCGAGAAGGAGCGCGTGCCGTAGGATTGAAGCTGATCGAAGTCGCCGTCGCCATCCAGGTCGCCGTCGATGGTCGAGACTTCCAGCCGGCCGAGGTTCTCACGCCGCTGCAGGTCCGGGGCGTTGGGAAACGCGGTGGAGTCAAGCGTGAGATCGTCGACGCGATCGTCCTCATCGCGGGCGTCGCCCTCGTTGGCGGTGACGAAATACGTCTCGCCGCCCGGGGTGGTAAAGGAACCGATCGAGTCCGGCATGGGCATGCCGAACACCGGCCAGTTGGCGATGTTGATCCCGGTGTCGTCGTCACTCGCGTCCAGTCCCTGGCCCGGCTGACTGTGGTCCTTGAGACCGAGCGGCAGCAGATCGGTCACCGTCGCAGCGGCGATGTCGACGACGGCGACGGTGTTGGCTTCCTGGAGGCTGACGAACGCCGTTGTTCCGTCCTCGGAGACGGCGATGTATTCCGGTTCCAGCTCCTGGGCGACGGTGGTCGCACCGGAGAAGACATCGGGGAACAGCCGCACGCCGTCCGCCGCGAGCGCATTCTGTTGACCGTTGAAGGCGGTGAAGCCGGCGGTCTGCACGGTCGGCGAACCGACGCCGCCGGAGATGTCGATGATACTGATCGAGCCTTCCGGATCGGTGCCGTTCGCCTCGCCCTCGTTGGCGACCAGAACCTTCGAGCCGTCGGGGGTGAAGGTCAGCATGTCGGGCAATGCGCCGACGGTGACGCTGTTCTGGAAGACGCCATCGGTGTCGAAGAACACCACCGAGCCCGGATCCTGGGTCACGTTGGCTTCAACGGCAACGGCAACGACGCCGTTTTTCACGGAGACGCTGTTGGGCCCGGCGCCGAACGGCGTGATGTCAATGCTGCCGAACAGGGTGGGCGTGGCCGGGTCGGAAAGGTCATAAATCGAGACGGAAGGATCGATGTCGTCGCCGCCCGAATTGGTGACAAACGCCCGCGCGCTCAGCGGATCGAAGGACACGATCTCGCTGGCGCCGTCGTCGAACACCCCGGTGGAGATGCCGGCGAGCAGGACCAGGGATTGCGCGTGGGCCGGGCTCGCACCGGTCAGCAGCGCAGTAGCGGAGACCAGACCGCCGGCGAAGATGGCGGACTTGACAGTTGTCTTGACAGTCATTGGCTGGCTTCCCTCAAGCTTTGTTCGGTTACGTGACCACCATTGCGGGCGGACGGACCGCTGCTGCGGTCGGCAACCCGGCAGATCACGCGACCCGATCCCCTCAAGGATCAGCCACCGGCTGACCGGCACACCCTCCCGGCGGAGTGCTCCGCCGGTTTTCCTGGCGCAGCGGGGATCCCTCCCCATCCACGTTCTGTGATGTCCCGGCGTCCTGATGACGCGACGGAGACGCATGACCGGTTCCCGCAACGATCCGCCAGCAAGAACCGGACCAGCCGCAGAAACTTAGAGCAGATCCCGATCAGATTGAATCGCTTTGCGATCCAATCTGATCGGG
>CAYVUM010000151.1:0-6661 GCA_964454795.1 uncultured Rhodospirillaceae bacterium | reverse complement strand
GGACGAGATGTTCTCGCCGCCGGAGATGATGATGTCCTTGGAGCGGTCGCGGATCTGGATGTAGCCGTCGGGGTGAACCACGGCCAGATCGCCCGAGCGGAACCAGCCGCCGGCGAACGACGCCGCGGTGGTCGCCGGGTTCTTCACATAGCCCTTCATCACCACATTGCCGCGGAACATGATCTCGCCGATCGTCTCGCCGTCGGCGGGCACCGGCTCAAGCGTGTCCGGGTTCATCACCGCGAGCCCTTCCAGCACCGGGTAGCGGACCCCCTGGCGGGCCTTCAGCGCCGCCTGCTCCTCGATCGACAGCGCATTCCAGGCGTCGTGCCAGGCGCACACCACCGCCGGGCCATACACTTCGGTGAGGCCGTAAGTGTGGGTGATCTGGAAGCCCTGGCGCTGCATCCGCTCGAGCGTCGAGGCCGGCGGCGGGGCGGCGGCGGTCATCACGCTGACCGGATGGTCGAATTCCCGGCGGTCGGCGTCGCTGGCGCCGGTCAGCATGTTGAGAACGATCGGGGCGCCGCAGAAGTGGGTCACCCCCTCATCGGCGATGGCGTCGAACATCGCCTTGGCGGTGACGGCGCGGCAGCACACCGAGGTGCCGGCAACCGCGGCGAGTGTCCAGGGGAAGCACCAGCCGTTGCAGTGGAACATCGGCAGGGTCCACAGGTAGACGGGATGGTGCGGCATCTGCCAGGAGACGACGTTGCCAAGCGCGAGCAGATAGGCGCCGCGGTGGTGGTAAACGACGCCCTTCGGATCGCCGGTGGTGCCGGAGGTGTAGTTGAGGCTGATCGCCCGCCATTCGTCATCGGGCGGCTGCCAGGCGTACGCCGGATCGCCCTCGGCGAGCAGCGCCTCATAGTCGAGGGTGCCGAGCGCCGGCCCGCGGCTCTTCGCCTGGTCATCGTCGATGTCGATGACGGTGATTTCGCGGTCGAGGCCCGCGAGCGCCCGGGCGATCACCGGCGCGAACTCCCGGTCGGTCAGAAGGATCTTCGCCTCGCCGTGGCGGAGGATGAAGGCCAGTGCCGCGGCATCGAGGCGGGTGTTGAGGGCATTCAGCACCGCCCCGCACATCGGCACGCCGAAGTGGGCCTCATATAGCTCCGGAATGTTGGCGGCCATCACCGCGACCGTATCGCCGACCCCGATCCCGCGCCGGCTGAGCGCCGAGGCAAGGCGGCGGCAGCGGGCGTAGGTCTCGGCCCAGGTGTAGCGGCGCGGGCCGTGGATGATCGAGAGATGGTTCGGGAAGACGGCGGCGGAGCGCTCCAGGAACCCGAGCGGGGTCAGCGGTGCGAAGTTGGCCGGGTTGCGGTCGAGGCCGGTCTCGAAGATGTTCCCGGACTGGGTGAGCGTGATCTCATCATTGGGCATTGTGGCATTCCTCCCGTGCTTTTGGCGCGTTGCCATTGCCGCAAGGCTATCCCGCAGGGGCCGGGCGGAGGCAAGGGAGAAATGACTGATCCGGGCCGCAGCCGGAGGTTGACGGCAGGGCTCAGCCAGCCTCAGGGCTCAGCCAGCCTCAGGGCTCAGCCAGCCTCAGGGCGGGCCCGCAAGCGGCAGGGCCCGGACGCGGAGCCGGTCGGCCTCGACCACGACCACGCAGCCGTCCGCGAGGTCCGCGGCGATCGCCGGCAGATTGGCGAGCAGCAGGACCCGTTGCGCCTGCGGGTCGCGCGGCGCGGCGTGGCGGAACAGGATCACCGACGGCCGCGGCTGGTGGCGGGCCGCGAGCACGGCGGCGAAGCCGGTATCGGCGGAGACGAGGATCCGGTCCTCTTCGGCGGCGCGGACGAACAGGCAGTGGTCGATGGCAGCGGTGAGGCCGCAGTCGCGGGCGTGCACAGCGTCGTGGCCGTGGCGCCGCAGGTCCGCGGCCAGGTGCGCAGAGACGGCCGCGTCGATCAGGAACCGCACCGGGAGCGCAGCGGCAGGACCCGCTCCCGCTCCGCTTCGGCGGCGAACGCGAGCGCTTCGCGGATATCCTCGTCCTCGAGGTCGGGGAGGGCGGCGCGGATGTCAGCGGCGCTCATCCCTTCGGCGAGCATGCCAAGGACCGTTGCCACGGGGATGCGCAGGCCGCGGATGCAGGGCACCCCACCCATCTGCGCCGCATCGACCGTGATCCGCGGGAACCGCACCTGACACGCACTCTCCTGACCCCACACTACGCCCGATCGCCGCCGCCGCAAACGGAAAGCCGCTCAAGCCGCCGCCGGCCGTCTGCTATGCTCCGCGTGGGGGTAGACGATGGACGAGAGGTCCGAACGCGCGATCGTAACGGCAGCACCGGACGGCGGCTGGAGGCGTTGACCGCGCAACCGCTCGTCAATGATTCGACTGCGCTGCGCTGCGCCGCGCCGCGCCGCGCCCGGAAACGGGCAATTTGGTGCCGTCATTGCCACTGCTTGCCGCTCCGTCGACCGCCCGCACCCTCAGCCGGACGGCAGACACGAAGGGCGTTGCGCTTCCAGGCCCTTCTCTCCAAACTCGCGACAGCGGGATGCGTCTGCGCGGGAGATCTCGCCCAATATCAATCTGTGACCGTTCGACCGCAGCCAGCGATGAGCGTGCTCCAAGCTGCGCCCGATGGTCAGAAGCAACCCACACGGACGATGGGGACGAGGGCTATGTCGATCAGATCCATTGCGATCCTAGGCATTCTCCTGGCGATCGTGGCCAGCCCTGTCGCCTCGCCGATTGCCGCAGAGCGGGCGGAGCCGCCACCACAACCGGTCACGACGAACGATCCGACGATCCCCGCAGATCAGTTGCGCTTGTTGGTGCAGCCTTTGACCAAGGACGAGCTGCTGATCGAGGCGGACGGCTGGCAGGGCCTGGTTCAAGACAAGGCGAAGCAGATCGCGGATGTGGACATTCAGCTGCGACGCTACACCGCTGCCTTGAACGCGATCACCGCAGCCAAGGACGCAAACGAGGCTGCGGCGGCCGCGATCAGCGAGGCCGAACAGGCGTTGGCGACTGCCCGCGGGGCGGGAGATGCCGAGGCCATCACCGCCGCGGAAGACGCCCTGGAGGCCGCCCGGACGGCTGCGACCGAGGCGGAGCAAGAGGTCGCTGTTGCGTCCGAGGCCGACATCCCCGAAGAAGCCGAGCGGGAGAAGTTGGCGGAGCGGGGTGTTGAACTTCGCAATGAGCGGAGTCTGTTGGTCGACAATCTGACCGCTGTCGTGGACGACCTGTTCGCCAAGACCCCGGAAGAAGACGCGGACACTCATGCCCGCATCAGGGATTACCGACTTTACATCAGCAACGTCACCGGTCTCAGACTTGACATCGAAGATACGACGTCGGCTTGGCTGGTGATCCAAGGCTGGCTCACATCCGAGGAAGGTGGCATTCGCTGGGCACAGAACATCGGCGTCTTTTTGGGTATTCTGCTCGTTGCCTGGTTTGTGTCACGGATCTTGAGCGGCGGCGTGCGTCGTGCCGTCCGGGCCACCAATCAGTCATCGCAGCTCCTGGAAAATGCGCTCGTAGGCGGGGTTCGCTGGATCATCATGGGGATCGGCGTCATCATGGCCCTGTCCGCGCTGGAGGTCAGCATCGGACCACTTCTGGCGGTGATAGGCGCGGCGGGCTTCGCCATCGCGTTCGCCATGCAGGACTCGCTCAGCAACTTCGCCAGCGGGCTCATGATCCTGCTGTTCCGTCCGTTTGACATCGGCGATGTCGTCGAGGCCGGCGGCGTATCTGGTACGGTAAGCTCCCTCAACCTGGTCTCCACGAGCATCAAGACTTTCGACAACATGCTGATGGTCGTTCCCAACAGCCGCATTTGGAATGACGTGATCACCAACGCGACGAACGTCGACACGCGCCGTGTCGACTTCGAATTCGGCATCAGCTACGCGGACGACATCGATCGGGCGGCGGAAATTCTCAAAGAGATCGTCACCAGCCATCCCAAGGTTCTCGGCGACCCGCCCCCGGTGGTCCGCGTGCACGCCTTGGCGGACTCTTCGGTCAACTTCATCTGCCGCCCGTGGGCGGCGGCGGGCGACTACTGGGAAGTGTACTGGGACGTGATGCGCGCCGTGAAGCTCCGCTTCGACGAAGCTGGCATCGGCATCCCGTTCCCGCAACGCGATGTCCACGTCTTTCTCAGGGATACGGGCGATCTCGGGGCGCGCGCCCGGCACCCGGTCTTGGAGACAGGCGCCGCATCGAGCGGACCGATCCCCCAGCCGCGAGAGCTCGACGAACAGAGCTGAGTGTTCCGCCTCGGCATCCGACGCGACTGCCGCGACGATGGGCGCGCGGCAGGTCCGTTACCCTCTGGTTTGCAGACCCCACCGGCGGTGTCCGGGCATGGCAGTGCGTGACCCGTTGCTGACTCTACCCGGTCCGGCTCATCGTTGTTCGAGAGAGTCCGCTGTCGTAGCAATGCGGACCAATCCTCAGAGGAGGCCAATCGACGAGAATAGCCAGAAGGCGACATCTTGAGGAGCCTGTTGGATTGGGGGGAAGCCGTTGCGACGGCGATCAGCCCACCCCCGAGTGGGTGATTTCGCGGGCTAGTGTGGCCTCGCGTTCGATGCGAGCGGAGATGTCGCTGGCGAATTCTATTGAGCGCGAAGAGCTGGCGACGCGACGATGGTGGGCACCACCGTTTCTTGAGCCGGGCCGTGCCAGCTGAGAGAGCGATGCAGGAGATTCCGCTTCGTGACATGAACCGGTGTTTACTTGCGGTCCGATTTCAGCGATCAACCAGCAACCAGGATCGACCTCCCGCACCGAGGAAGAACGAACGCCACGATGTTCCGAAGTCCGTTGATGATCACTGCGCTCGCCCTAACGGGAGCCATTGCTGTCTGGGGAATCGTCGACAATGCCGGCCTGGCCGCGCTGGCGTCGACGGCGGTATCGACCCTGTTCACGACGCGCGGCTGGTTCATCATGTTGACAGCCAGCGTCATGCTGCTGCTTGGCCTGGGCCTCGCCATCTCGCCCTACGGTAAGATCCGGCTTGGCGCCGATGACGACAAGCCGGAGTTCGACACGGTCAGCTGGATCACCATGCTGTTCGCGGCGGGCATGGGAGTTGGGCTACTTTACTACGGCGCCTCCGAACCGCTGACCCATTTCGCGCTGGTCGAGCGCTTCGTCGAAAAGCCGCTCGCGGCCGAGAAGGCGCGGTTTATCACCAACTTTCATTGGGGTTTGCACGCCTGGGCCATTTACGGCATGACCGCACTGGTCATCGCGTACTTCAGCTTTCGCCGTGGGTGCGCCAATCTGGTCAGCGCGCCGATCCAACGCGTTTTCGGTCGTAACCGCGTCACCGTTGTCGTCGGCTGGCTCGCCGATCTCTCGGCCATCGTCGCCATCGCGATCGGCGTGGGTGGGTCTATCGCCATGGGTGTGTTCCAGGTGGAGGGCGGCGTCGCCACACTGTTCGACCTGCGGGAAAGCGAGTGGCTCGCGGCCGCGGTCTTCGGCACTATGTGCATTGCTTTCATCCTGCCTCTGCTTGTCGACCTGTCCAAGGGCATGGCGATGCTTTCGAATGTCGCCATGGGTCTGGCGGTCCTGCTCGTTGTTTACGTCCTTCTCGTTGGTCCCACATCATACATGCTGGGTGGTATCCTGGGCGGCCTCGGCGAGTATTTCGCCCGCGTGATTCCGCATGGTTTCCAAACATTCACGTTTTTCGACGAAGAGATCGAAGGATGGTTCCAGGGCTGGACACTCAACTACATGGCGTGGTGGCTGGCCTGGGGGCCGTTCGTCGGCGTGTTCGTGGCTCGCATCTCGCGCGGCCGAACCATCCGCGAGTTCGTGCTCGGCGTTATGTTCATCCCGACTTTGTTCTCGATATTTTGGTTTGGCGTGTTCGGCAGTATCGGATTCTACGGAGCACTGAACACGCAGGTGCCGATCGTCGAATTCGTCAAGACAAACTTTAACGAAACGATCTTCTTTCTTTTGGATTTCCTGCCGTTATCGTCGCTCACGACGCTTGTCGTGGTGGCGGCGGCTTTCCTCTTCATCGTCACCAGCGTGGTCAGTGCCGCATTCGTTCTTGGCATGTTCTCCACGGCGGGTGACGCCAATCCACCAGTCAAAGTGAAACTGATCTGGGGCGTTATCCTGTCGGCCCTGGGGTTGGTAATGATCCTGTCAAACAGCATCGACGCAGTGCGCTCGCTGATTTCGCTGGGCGCCATGCCGTTCCTTTTTATTGTCCACCTGCTGATGGTTAGCCTCGTCCGTGCCGTAGCCCAGGAGAACCTAAAATGACCGAACAAGACGTTCTGCAGCTGATCCTGCGCGAAAAGGAACTTGTCGACACGATCTTGAACGTCACCGTGTTTGTGTTCATCGGAATCCTGATATGGCTTTACACAGCCGCGCCGACCCATCTGGACGATTGAGCTGTCGCAGAGTCCGAATCGGGTCAAAAACCACCGTGCCTGCTGCTCAGACAGCCTTCGGCTATCCTATCTAGATGCCGCCGTCGGGCAAGCTTGCCGAGCAGCGGTCCGCCATGTCCGTCCCTGGCCAAGCGCGGGCTTTTGCGGAGGGGGTGTGGACCGGTTGACGGGTGGGTCAAGACCGGACCGCGCGAACGCGCCTTCGTCGCCCTTCCAGGGCGCTGTCGCCGGCCCCGCCCAGCTCGCCCGGG
>CAYVUM010000150.1:0-6669 GCA_964454795.1 uncultured Rhodospirillaceae bacterium | reverse complement strand
AAGGGCACCGACAGCCGACGGGTGAGCAGCATGGAGAACCAAACCACACCAAAGGTGCAAAGGGTCACGGTTTTCGGCGGGACCGGCTTCATTGGCCGGCAACTGGTCCGGCTGCTCGTCGAACAGGCGATCGCGGTGAGCGTCGCGGCCCGGCATCCCGAGACGGTGGAGAAGCGGACTGACGGCCGCGAGGAGCCGGCGTCGCCGGGCGGGGAGCAGCCGTGCAGCGTTCGGGCAAACATCAACGACTTCGACAGCGTCGCCGCGGCGGTCGCTGGTGCGGACGCGGTGATCAATCTGGTCGGGATTCTCTACGAGAAGGGCGCGCAAACGTTCCCGAGGGTCCATGAACAGGGAGCAGCCAACGTTGCCAGGGCCGCGAAAGCTGCGGGCGTCGGTCAGCTGATCCACATGTCGGCGCTTGGCGCGAGCCCGACGTCGTCGTCCGCTTATGCGCGAAGCAAAGCGGCGGGGGAACGTGTCGTTCGCCAGACTGACCCGGATGCCACGGTCATGCGTCCGAGTATCGTGTTCGGGCCCGACGATGATTTCTTCAATCGCTTCTCAAAGGTCGCGCGATATTCTCCCATGCTGCCGCTGATCGGTGGCGGAACGACCCGCTTCCAGCCAGTCTTTGTCGATGATGTGGCGAAAGCGTTCCTTGCGGTTCTGGTCGACCCGCAGCGCCGCGGAAAGACGTACGAACTGGCCGGACCGAGGATTTATACGTTTAAGGAATTAATGCAGCTTATGCTCGATACCATGGGCACGCGTCGATGGCTCGTGCCCATTCCGTTTCCCGTTGCCGGAATCGAAGGGACGTTGCTAGAGTTCTTGCCAAAGCCGCCGCTGACCCGCGACCAGGTTGAACTGCTGAAGAGCGATAATGTCCCGGGTGGACACGAGCCGGGTCTCAGCGACCTGGGGATAGCGCCGGCCTCTCTGGAGGCCGTGCTGCCGACCTATCTCCGCCGACGCTGAGGTCCGGCATCGCGGCGTCGGCGCACCGGCTGTCTGCTGCCGGATCACCACCCGAAGCCAGTTCACCTCCTCCCCAGGACCGGATGGAGAGCTGCTGATGACTGCTGAGCAACTTTCCGTCCTCGCCGTTCTGGTAACGGCGCTGGGCTTTTTTATCTGGGGACGGTGGCGTTTCGACTTGGTGGCGATGTCCGCCCTGCTTGTCCTGACACTGGCGGGGATCGTGCCGGCCGCCGAGGCCTTTGCGGGCTTCGGGCACCCGGCCGTCATCACCGTCGCCTCCGTGCTGATGATCGGCGCGGCGCTGAAGCACTCGGGAGTCCTCGAATGGGGCGCCCGGCAGGTTTCGCGCGCCACCCGGCATTCGTCGGGCCAAGTGATGCTGCTGACCGGGCTCGTCGCGGTCTGTTCGGCAATCATGAACAACGTCGCCGCCCTGGCGTTGCTCATGCCGGTGGCGGTTCGCAGTGCCGAGGCGGCCCGACGCCCGGTATCCCAGGTTCTCATGCCGCTGTCCTTCGCATCGCTGTTGGGGGGCCTGACGACGCTGATGGGCACCCCGCCCAACATCATCATCGCCAGCTACCGCGCCGAGACCGCAGGCGAGCCCTTTTCCGTTTTCGACTTTTCCCCTGTCGGACTCGGCGTCGCGCTGGTCGGGATCATTTTCATCTCCATTGCAGGCTGGCGGCTGATCCCCCGGCGACGGCAGACCGAGGCGGGGAGCGAAGGCCTGTTCGAGATCTCCGACTATGTCACCGAGGCCCGGCTGCCGGAGAACTCGCCGCTCGTTGGCCAGACGCTGGGAGAGATTGCCCGCCGGGCCAGCATCGACCTGCGCGTCGTGGCGCTGGTGCGGCGGGGGCGGCGGACGCTGGCCCCCGAGCTCTCGGCGCAACTGCAGGCCGGCGATGTTCTGGTCCTTGAAGGCGATCCGAAAGCCCTGCAGGCCGTAGCCACCGACGGCGCGCTCGAAATCATGAACGGTGAGGGCGTGATCCGGAATGCTCTGCAGTCCGAAAACTTGGCCCTTGTCGAGGCGGTGATCAGCCCGTCCTCGACGTTGGAGGATCGTCCGGCCAGCCGTGCCCGGTTTCGGCGGCTGCATGGGGCGCAGCTCCTTGCCGTCTCGCGGCAGGGGCGGCCGTTGTGGCGGGGGCTTCGGGACATCCGGCTTCGGGTCGGCGATGTGCTGCTCCTCTACGGCCACAAGGACACGTTGCCGGAGGTGCTGGCCAATCTCGGCTGCCTGCCGCTGGCCGAACGGGATCTGCTTGCCGCCGTCCAGCGCCCGAGCCTCATCCCGATCGGCCTGTTCGCCACCGGTATCGCCGCCGCATCGCTTGGCCTTGTGCCCGTGGACGTCGCCTTTGCCACCACCGCGGTTGTCCTGGTCATCCTGAACTACCTGCCGGTGCGGGACGTCTACTCCAGCGTCGACTGGCCGGTGATCGTGCTGGTCGCGGCCCTGCTTCCGGTGGGGCAGGCGTTTGAAACCACAGGGGGGACAGACGTGCTCGCCCGCTTCGTCGCCGATGCCCTTGGGGGGCTGAGCCCGCTGCCGCTGATTGCGATCCTGATCGCGACCAGCATGATGGTCTCCGACGTGATCAACAATGCGGCGGCCGCGATCGTCATGGCACCCCTCGCCGTCACCGTCGCGACCGACCTCGGGGTGCCGACCGACAGCCTCCTGATGGCGGTTGCGGTCGGTTGTTCAAGTACGTTTCTGACGCCGATCGGACATCAGTCGAACACGCTGGTGATGGGCCCGGGCGGATACCGGTTCGGCGATTACTGGCGCCTCGGGCTTCCCCTCGATCTGCTGATCATTGCCACCGGCAGCCTGCTGATCTCCGTCGTGTGGGCGTGAGCGCGACCGTGGGGAGGGTACGGGCCCGACTTTTTTTCGTGGTTGCGGCCGTTGCGGTGGTGGCAGGAGCGGTCGTGCTGTGGCAGTGGCGCACCGGCCAGCCGGCCGGCGAGGGCAGAGAGGCGCAGCGGGCGGCGGCGGTTCCAGTGACCGTGGCGACGGCCAGGAGTGGCACGATCCGCGAGACGATCGCCGCGATCGGCACCCTGGAAGCCGAAGAGATGGTGACGCTCACATCCGAGGTTCGCGGCAAGGTCGAGGCGGTTGCGTTCCGCGAGGGAGACCGGGTGGAGCAGGGGCAGTCACTGGTGCGGCTGGATGCTGACGAAATCAGGGCGCAACTGGAACGCGCCAGGGCGGTTCGCGAAGAAGCGCTTCGCCAGTATGAGCGGGCTCAGGCGCTGGACACCGGCGAATACATTACCGCCGCAGAAGTGGATCGACGAAGGCGCGCTTACCAGACAGCAGAAGCCGAGGTCAAGCAGCTTGAGGCGAGACTGGACGAATACACGATCGTCGCGCCCTTTTCCGGACGCATCGGCCTGCGGCAGGTCAGTCGGGGCTCCCTGGTCGAGCCGGGAACGATCATCGCCTCGATGTCGACCGTCGATCCTATCGAGCTGCATTTCGAGGTCCCGGCCGAGCTGCTGCCGACGGTCGGACCGGGCACGGCTGTTGTTGCCCGTGTTCCCTCGGGCGCCTTATCCGTCAAAGTCAATTCAAACAGCGAGGCCTCCTTTCAGGGGGAGGTCGTCACCATCGACAGCGACGTGGATCCGGACACCCGAACCATCGAGCTCGTGGCCGACGTTCCCAATCCGGAGGGCCTGCTGCGCCCCGGCATGTTCATGGCCGTTGAAGTGGTGATCGCCACCCGCTCTGGCGTGATCCTCGTCCCGGAGGAAGCGGTTCTGCTGCGCGGAACCGACAGCTTCGTCTTCCGTGTTGAAGACGGCAAGCTGAGGCGCGTGGCGATCAAGACAGGAATCCGCAAGCAGGGAGAGGTGGAAGTCCGCAGCGGCCTTGGCGTCGGCGACCGGGTGGTGACCGGCGATGTGGAAAACCTCAAGGACGGCCAGGACGTCCGCATCACGGCCGATCAGCGCGGCGATGTCAGTAGCGTGCAGCGAAAGGGACGGAAAGTGGGGCAACCCGGCCGCAGTGGAGCCGATCGGGCGTGATCCTCTCGCGGGTGGCAATCGAGCGTCCCGTCCTCGCGACCGTGATCAGCCTGCTGCTGATCGTTTTCGGGGTCGGTGCGGTGTTGCTGCTCCCGGTCCGCGAGTTTCCGGACGTGGATCCGCCGATTGTGTCTGTGTTCACGGTGTTCCCGGGCGCCTCGGCCGGTGTGGTCGACCGGGATGTCACCGAGATCATCGAAGACTCCGTCGGCACCGTGCAAGGGATCGACACCATCACCTCGACAAGCCGGGACCAGGTCTCGCGCATCGACATCGAATTCAACCTTGAGCGCGATCTCGATGCGGCGGCTGCAGACGTGCGCGACAAGCTGAGCCAGGTGCGCGCCGACCTGCCTGAGGATGTGGAAGAGCCGGTGGTCTCGAAAACCGCGAGCGAGGCCGATCCGATCATCTGGCTCACCCTGACCAGCGACACCCAGAGCCGCCTCGACCTGACCGGTTACGCCGACCGGTTCCTGGTCGACCGGCTCTCCGCGGTTAGCGGGGTGGCTCAGGTAATCATCGGCGGTGCCCGCCGCTACGCGATGCGCATCTGGCTCGACCGCGAAGCGATGGCGGCGCGCAACATCACTGTTCAGGATCTTGTGCGCCGGCTGCGTGAGCAGAACGTGGAACTTCCGGCCGGCCGCATCGAATCGGAACAGCGGGAATTCACGGTCCGCACCCGCGGCCGCCTGGTCAGTGCCGAGCAGTTCGCCGATCTGGTGCTGCGCGACGCCGGGGGAGTGCAGATCACCATCGGTGACGTTGCCCGGGTCGAACTCGGCGCCGCGAACGACCGCCAGGGGGTGCGCGTTGACGGTGAGGCGGCGATTGGCCTGGGCGTCGTTCGCCAGTCCAAGTCCAACACGCTGGCGGTGGCCGACGGGGTCAAAGCGGAGGTGGAACGGATTCGTAAGACCCTGCCGCCGGCCATGTCAATCAATGTCGCCTTTGATGTCTCCACCTTTATCGAAGGCTCGATCCGTGAAGTGCTCAAGACCCTTGTGATCGCCGCCTTCCTGGTGATCGGCGTTGTCTTCCTGTTTTTGCGCTCCCCGAGCGCCACCCTGGTTCCGGCCGTCACTGTGCCGGTCTCGCTGGTCGCTGCCTTTATTGTTCTGTATTTCTTCGACTTCACCGTCAACCGTCTGACGCTCCTCGCTCTCATTCTCGGTATCGGCATGGTTGTCGACGACGGGATCGTCGTGCTTGAAAACGTTTACCGCCGCGCCGAGAAGGGAGAACCAACGCTGATTGCGGCAACCCGGGGTGCGGACCAGATCGGGTTTGCAATCATCGCGACGACACTGGTTCTGGTTGCAGTATTTGTTCCAATTGTCTTTCTCCCGGGTGATGTAGGACGGCTATTCGGTGAATTTGGGGTCACCCTAGCTGCTGCAGTGTCCTTCTCCAGTCTTGTAGCACTGACCCTGGGGGCAATGATCGCCTCGAAGGTCGTGCGGGTACAGCAGCATCCGCCGGGCGCGTTTTTTGCTTTATTCGAGAGGGGTTTCGCCGCTGTTGAGCATGGTTACCGCTGGTCTCTGGAACGGGTCATCCGGATCCCGACGATGATTGCCCTAGCTGCAGCGATTGCCACCGGCGCCGTATACTTGATTTACGAGGCTTTGCCGCAGGAACTAGCGCCGACCGAAGACCGGGCGGTGATCTTCATTCCTGTTCAGGCTCCGGAAGGCGCAACTTATACGTATACTTTGGAAAAAGTCAAGAAGATCGAAAATCTGCTTGCAGACAGAGACGGGCCGATCCTTCGCGTCCTTTCCATCATCGGCATTTCTCAGGAAGGACCGGCGCCAGCAAACGAAGGATTCATGATTGTCCGTTTAAAGGACTGGGGCGAGCGTGATATTTCGCAGGAAGAATTGGCCGATCAGCTTGCACCGCAACTGGCAGCACTCCCGGGGTTGCGGGCCTTTCCGGTCAATCCGCCGAGCCTCGGGCTCGATCAGTTTCAGGCGCCGGTCCAGTTCGTCATCGCCGGCACGCGGTTCGACGAGGTAGAGGACTGGGCCGAACAGATGCTTGCGGAAGCGCGACAAATGCCGGAATTAATAACCCCCCGGCTCGACTATCGGCAGACGAAACCACAATTGCGGGTGACCATAGACCGGAGGCGGGCGGCGGACCTCGGTCTTTCTGTGCGCGAGATCAACGAGACACTGCAGATCATGCTCGGCCGCGAAGATGTGACCGAATTTGAGCTGCGATCTGAAACCTACGATGTCATCCCAAGGGCCAAGCCCGAAGATCGGGTTAATCCGGAGGACATTCAGGATATATTTGTTCGGGCCGACAACGGCCAACTCGTGCCTCTGCGAAGCGTTGTCACCATCGAAGAACGCGGCGTTGCCAATGAACTGAGACGGGTCAACCGTCTGCCCGCCATTACCCTCCAGGCCTCACTGGCGCCGGGTGCCGCCCTTGGGGATGTCCTCGCTCAACTGGAATCGAAGGCGGAGACGATGCTCCCCCGTCAACATCGGATCTTCTACCTTGGTCTTTCGAAGGAATTCCAGCAAACAGCGGCGGGCGTATGGGTCGCGTTTTCTCTGGCGCTCCTTGTCGTCTTTCTGGTTCTGGCCGGGCAGTTCGAGAGCTTCATTCATCCGC
>CAYVUM010000149.1:0-6699 GCA_964454795.1 uncultured Rhodospirillaceae bacterium | reverse complement strand
GAGGACCGCCCCAAGAGGACCGCCCCAAAAGGAACCGGGACGATGACCAGCGACAGCCCCCTGATCCGATGGCTCTCCGATCTCAGCCGGGCGGACGGCGCTGTGGTCGGCGGCAAGAATGCCTCCCTTGGCGAGATGATCGGCGCCCTGCAGGGGGCCGGCATCCGGGTGCCCGACGGCTTCGCCACGACCGCCGCGGCTTACCGCGCATTCATCGCTGCCAACGGCCTCCAGGAGCGGATTGCCGGGACGATCGCCGGGCTGAGCGGCGACCGCAGCAATCTCGCCGATATCGGCCAGTCCGTTCGCGAAATGATCACCGGCGGTGAATTCCCGCCCGAGCTCTCGTCCGCGATCACGCGCGCCTACCAGCAAATGGCAGAGCAGAGCGGCCGGGACGAGCCGGACGTGGCCGCCCGCAGCAGCGCGACCGCCGAGGATCTGCCGGAAGCCAGCTTCGCAGGCCAGCTGGAAACGTTCCTGAACGTTCGCGGTGCCGATCAGGTGCTGGAAGCCTGCAAGAACTGCTTTGCCTCGCTGTTCACCGACCGGGCGATCAGCTACCGCGAGGACCATGGTTTTGACCATATGCAGGTGGCCGTCTCCGTCGGCGTGCAGACGATGGTGCGGTCCGACGAGGCCGGCTCAGGGGTGATGTTCTCCATCGACACCGAGACCGGTTTCCCCCGGGTGGTGGTGATCAACGCCGCCTGGGGCCTCGGTGAGACCATTGTGCAGGGCATGGTCGATCCCGACGAATACCACGTGTTCAAGCCGCTCCTGGAAGACACGGCGCGCGCGCCGATTGTCGAGAAGCGGCCCGGCCGCAAGGAACGCAAGATGATCTACGGCGGCGAAGGCAGCCGTGCCGACCTGGTTGAGACCAGCGAGGCGGAGCGGCGCGGCTTTGTCCTGACCGACGATGAGATTCTCCAGCTCGGCCGCTGGGCGGTGGCGATTGAGAGCCATTACGGCCAGCCCATGGACATGGAGTGGGCCAAGGACGGGAGGACCGGCGAGCTTTACATTGTCCAGGCTCGGCCCGAGACGGTGCAGTCGCAGAAACAATTCGCGACCCTCAAGTCCTATAAGCTGCGCGGCAAGGGCGAAAAGCTGCTCTCCGGCCTTGCGATCGGCAGCTCCATTGCTGCGGGCAAGGTGTGCAGGCTCGAGAGTGCCGACGAGATCGAGCGCTTCGAGGACGGCGGGGTGCTGGTCACCGGCATGACCGACCCGGACTGGGTGCCGATCATGAAAAGGGCCTCGGCGATCGTCACCGACCATGGCGGCCGCACCAGCCATGCGGCGATCGTCAGCCGGGAACTGGGCCTTGCCGCCGTCGTCGGCACCGGCTGCGCGACCGGGACTTTGCGCGACGGGCAGGAGGTGACGGTCTCGTGCGCCGAGGGCGATGAGGGCATGATCTATGACGGGCTCGCCGAAATTGAGGAGCGGGAGATCAGCCTCGCCGAGATCCCGGAGACCCGCACCCGGGTGATGGTGAACCTGGCGAACCCGTCGGCCGCCTACCGCTGGTGGCGGCTGCCCGCCGACGGCGTTGGCCTGGCGCGGATGGAATTCATTATCGGCAACATGATCAAGATTCATCCGATGGCGCTGGTTCATTTCGACGCCGTCCGGGACGAGGAGGCGCGGCACCGGATCGCCTGGTTGACCCGCAGCTACGCCGACAAGACCGAATATTTCGTCGACACCCTCGCCCGCGGCATGGCGCGGATCGCCGCTGCTCACCATCCGAACCCGGTGATCGTCCGGATGAGCGACTTCAAGACCAACGAGTACGCCCAGCTGATCGGCGGCCGGGGCTTCGAGCCCGAGGAGGAGAATCCGATGCTCGGCTGGCGTGGCGCCAGCCGGTATTACCACGAGGACTACCGGGAGGGGTTCGCCCTTGAATGCCGGGCGGTGCGGAAGGCCCGCGAAGACATCGGTCTCGACAACATCGTCATCATGATCCCGTTCTGCCGCTCCCTGGAGGAGGCGGACCGGGTGCTCGGGGTGCTGGCGGACAACGGTCTCGTCCGCGGTCAGAAGGGCCTCGCCGTCTTCGTGATGATTGAGATCCCGGCCAACGTCATTCTGGCCGAGCCGTTCGCCGAACGGTTCGACGGCTTCTCTATCGGCTCCAATGACCTGACCCAGCTGGTCCTGGGCGTCGACCGGGACAACGAGTCCCTGAGGCGCCTGTTTGACGAACGCAACGAGGCGGTGACCGGCGCCATCGCCGAGGTGCTCGCCAAGGCCGGCCGCACCGGCATCAAAACCGGCATTTGCGGCCAGGCCCCGAGTGACCACCCCGAGTTCGCCCGCTTCCTGGTGGAGCACGGCATCGACTCGATCTCGGTCAGTCCCGATACTTTCCTCAAGGTCAAACAGCAGATCACCCGGGCCGAACACCCCGAGACCCGAGCGACGGCCTGACCTGCCTTCGGGCCTTCGCCGGTTCCGGGGCTGATGAGGCCGGAGCCTTGGCCATCGAGCAGGCGTGGAACCGATCCCCGCTCGGGGCGTTACAGACCTTGAAAGCAAAGACGGCTCGTATGCAGGCTGAGCCGAAACGGCTGATAGCCCTTTTACCACGACTTCGTCGAGTTTCAAGAAGACAAGCGCCGGTGATAATGACGTCGATCTGGCGCCGGGGGGATTTGGCAGTGTCTGGAGACAAGTCCTCCCTCCTTGTGGCTCACTGCCTCGCGATTGCCGGAAAACGCTGCAGCTGTCCAGTTTTCACCAGGGTTAATGCCGGGCTCTCCTGTCCCTGTATAAATGGCGCGGTGAATTTGAGGCGGACGTTGCCAGCCTCAGCGTGCTTTGCTTGGTCTTGCCTGAAGGAGGTTGTTATGAGTGTCCGTGGTCGGGTCCGCGCCACCATCGCCAGGGCAGGCGCGGTCGCGCTTGTCGGTGCCATTGCCGGCAGCAGCGCCGCGGCACAGCAGACTGAGGCTCCCGTCGATCTCGCAACCTGGGACTACGGCGCTCTGGCGGCCGGCTGGAGCGCCGAGGCGATGATCGACGAGGCGGAGGTCTATGACCAGGACGGGGACCTCGTTGGCGAACTTGAGGATTTGATCGTTGGTCCCGACGACAAGATCGAGCGCGCCGTCATCGAGGCCGGCGGCTTCCTGGATATCGGCGATACCCACTTCTCCTACCCCTGGGCGCAGGTTCGCATCGTCGGGCCGGACCGGCTGGAAGTCATGCTGGATGAGGACAAGATCGACGATTACAGCGTCTTCGGGTCGATGGACGATGAGGCAGCACCCGGACGGACGTGGCGGATCTCCCGGCTGATCAAGGACTATGCTTATGCCCGCGGTGACGTCCGGTACGGCTGGATTGACGATGTGATCTTCACCGACGACGGCACGCTGCAGAGCGTGATCGTCTACCCCGACGTCACCTACCGGCGGACCGGACCCTATGCGCTGCCCTACCGCGGCCCCCGCTATGGCTATGAGCCGGGATCGGACCGGTACGTCCTTCCCTACTCGCCCGAAGAGATTGCCGAGATGGACATCTTCGTGATGCCGGAGCAGCGGGGACAGGCGCCCGGGGCCGGCGGCGAAGCCGATGAGACGCCTTCGTCGGAAGGCGGCCACGAGCCAGAGTCCGGGAACCGCTAGTGGATCGGATCCTTCGCTTGGCTCCCAAGCGGATGATCGGTCGATCCACTCAACGATTGATCGTGTGGTTCGATTCATCTGACGGAGGGGACTCATCCGTCAGCATCGAACCACGAGGCAAGCGCACCGCCCGCGCCGGCATGACGGCGCCGCCGCTGCACAATCCGCCGGACCAGACGGGCAAGGAATGGCGATGAGCCAGAAACCAGCATCTTCGTCCCGCCGGGAACCCCGCCAGACCGCGACCGGACACGGAGGGACGCCGGAAGACCGCGCCGACCGGGCGGGCACCAATCCGGGTGAGGCGGTGGCGCACGATCAGCAGCGGGCCGACGTGGAGGGCCGGGCGGACGCGTCAACCCCTCCCGCCGAAGAGCGGATCGAGAACGCTCTCCGCCATTTCGCCGTCGATCCCCAGAAAGGTCTCAGTCGCGAGGCGGTGAAAACCCGGCGCGAGGAACACGGCCTCAACACCATTGAGGAGGAAAAACAGAGCTGGCTGCTCCGGCTGCTCAAGAACTTCTGGGGGCCGATCCCATGGATGCTGGAAGCCGCCGTGATCCTGTCCGCAATTGGTCAGCGCTGGGAGGACCTTGGGGTGATCGCCACCATGCTGCTGATCAACGGCGGGGTCAGCTTCTGGCATGAAAGCAAGGCGCAGAGTGCGATCGAGGCCCTGAAGCGGCGGCTTGCCCCGCGTGCCCGGGTGGTCCGCGACGGCACGACCCTGGATATCTCTGCCAAAAAACTCGTTCCCGGCGACATTGTCATCCTGCGGATGGGCAATCTCGTCCCGGCAGATGCGCTCCTGCTGCACGATCAGCACCTGAGCGTGGACGAGTCATCCCTGACCGGGGAATCCCTGCCGGTCACCAAGGAAGGCGGCGACACGGTCTTTTCCGGAACAACGATCAAACGCGGTGAAGCCCGCGCGATCATCACCGCGACCGGACGAAATACCAGGTTTGCGCGCACCGTCGAGCTGGTCGAGACCGCCGAGACCACGTCGCATTTCCAGAGGGCGGTGCTGCGCATCGGCTACTTCCTGATCGCAATCACTGCGGTTCTGGTGGCGTTGATCGTTGGCGTGACTCTGGCTCGCGGCGATCCGTGGATCCAGGTCCTGGCCTTCGCGCTGGTCGTCACCATCGCCGGCATTCCCCAGGCGCTGCCCGCCGTCCTCACCGTGACGATGACGCTTGGTGCGAGCCGGCTGGCACGGATGAAGGCGATCGTCTCCCGGCTTGCGGCGATGGATGAGATGGCCGGCCTTGATGTCCTGTGTGCCGATAAGACGGGCACCCTGACCCGGAACGAACTGGCGCTGCAGGAACCAGTGGTGATCGCCGCCGAGGGGCCCGACGACCTGGTGATCGCGGCGGCGCTGACCGCCTCGCGCGATGGCGACGACCCGATCGACAATGCCGTGCTGCAGGGCCTGAAAGATCAGTCGGTTCTCGCCGAATATGAAATCGCCGGTTTCCGCCCGTTTGATCCCACCCGCAAGCGGGCCGAAGCAGACGTCCGCCACGACGGCCGGCAGTTCTCGGTGGCGAAGGGCGCGCCGCAGGTGATTCTCGACCTCTGCGAGGCCGACGCGGAGCAGCGCCGGGAAATCGAGGCCAGGGTCGACGAACTCGGTCAGGAGGGTTTTCGCGCTCTCGGGGTCGCCCGTAAGACCGACCGGGAGTGGAAATACCTCGGCCTGCTGCCGCTGCTCGATCCGCCCCGCGAAGACGTGCAGAAAGTCGTCGCCGACGCCGAGGGCCATGGCATCGATATCCGCATGGTTACCGGCGACCATGCGGCGATCGCCAGGCAGGTGGCGGGTCAGGTGGGGCTGGGCACGACCATCCTGAACGCGACCGCCGTGTTCGGTCCGGAGGGCTCGGAGATCGGCGAGGAGAAGGTCGAGCAGGTCCTCCAGGCCGACGGCTTTGCGCAGGTCACTCCGGAGCACAAGTTCGCGATCATCAAGCAGTTCCAGGCCGGCGATCGGATCGTCGGGATGACCGGGGATGGCGTCAACGATGCGCCCGCCCTGAAGCAGGCGGACGTGGGCATCGCGGTCGACGATGCCACGGATGCTGCCCGGGCGGCCTCCGACCTGGTTCTCACCGAGCCCGGCCTCGGTGTCATTACCCATGCGGTGGAAGAAGCACGCCGGATTTTCGAACGGATGACCAGCTACGCCACCTTCCGCATCGCCGAGACAATGCGGGTGCTGCTGTTCATCACGCTGTCGATTTTGATCTACGACAGCTATCCGGTCACCGCGATCATGATCGTGCTGTTGGCCATCCTCAATGACATCCCGATCATGACGATCGCCTGGGACAACGCGCCGACCGCCGACCATCCGGTCCGCTGGAACATGCGGCGGGTGCTGACCATTGCCGCGCTGTTGAGCGTGTGGGGCGTGATGTCATCGTTCGTCCTGTTCTGGTACCTGCGCAGCGATCTCAGCCTCCTGGGGCTGAAGGGACCGGCAGCACTTTCAGAAGAAGTCATTCAGACCATGATGTTCCTCAAGCTGCTTGTTGCCGGACATATGACGATTTATATGACCCGAACCCAGGATTTCTTCTTTACGAAACCCTGGCCGGACTGGCGCTTGTTCATCACCCTCGAGGGAACGCAGATCGTCGGCACCCTGGTCGCGGCCTTTGGCCTGCTCATTCATCAGATCACTTGGTGGGAGGTCGCCCTTGTCTGGATCTACTGCCTGATCAGTTTCCTGATCATCGACACCCTGAAGGTCCTGGCCTACCGCCTGATGGCGAAGTCGGAGTGGCTCTCCAAAGGGCCCGGGCGGCAGGCGGTTGGGCGTCCTGTCGAACAGCAGCCGGCTTGAGATGAACCCTGGTATCCGGAGGCCTTGATGAACGAAGCGCTCCTCAGGGCGGATCGCCGCCGCGGAACGCGATGTCCAGCCCGAAGAAACGGTTGTCCGCGAGAGGGCGGAGCTGCTGCGTTCTGCAATGGCCAGGGAGCACAATATGACGACGACCCGTGACACCGTCGCAGCTTTCCACGCGGAACGACCGCAGCATAT
>CAYVUM010000148.1:0-6769 GCA_964454795.1 uncultured Rhodospirillaceae bacterium | reverse complement strand
GACAAGCTCGTCGCCGCCCGCGCCCGAAAAATCCAAAGATTCCTCAGCCAGCCATTCCATGTCGCCGAGGTTTTCACCGGCAAACCCGGGGTGTTCGTCAACCTGGAAGACACGATCACGGGCTTCCAGGCCATTTGCAGCGGCGAGTACGATCACCTTCCGGAAGCCGCGTTCTACATGGTTGGCGGCATCGAGGAAGCGGTCGCCCGGGCGAGGCAGATGGCCGAGGAGGCAGCATGATCGCCCGGATCCGGCCGGTGACACGGTCGACCGGAAGACCGGCAGGCTGACCCATCATGGCTGAAGAGACCATTCTGTTCGAAATCGTCACGCCCTCGCGCCTCACCCTGTCGAAACCGGTCGCGATGGTGGTGCTGCCCGGCGAGGAAGGGCACTTCGGCGTGCTGCCCCGCCACGCGCCGCTGCTGTCCTCGCTGCGGCCCGGGGTGATCGAGATCTACAGCGATATCAACACCATCAGTGAGCGCTACTTCGTTGATCAGGGCTTTGCGGACGTGACCCCGGAGCGCTGCACGGTGCTGGCCGAGGAGGCGATCGGCATCGCCGAGATCGCTCGGACTGAAGCCGAAGCCCGCTTGCGCCGGGCCACCGACGCTCTGCTCGCCGCCGACACCCCGGCCGTTCGCCACACTGCCGAACGGGACGTGCGGTCTGCGGAGGCGATGATCGAGGCTTTGGAGCTCCACACCCGCTCATCCGGCGGCCGTTAAGGCATCCGCTCAAGCGCCGTGCCGTTCGGCCGGACGGGCATGGTCACCGCATCCGGGTGTGACCGGCGGGTGACACCCACAGCTTTTCGCAAGCGCACCCTTGTTGATTGTGCAGCGCAGCACGATCTGCTCGCACATGAGGATCGTTCGCACCCTGACGCCCGCCGAAGTGCGCTGCTACCGCGACCACCTGTGCCGTCTCGACCCGGAGGCGCGGCGGTTCCGGTTCGGCTCGACCATGAGCGACTATGCGGTCACGCGATATGTGGACGGCTTCGATGGCCGCCACCGGCGGGTGATCGCGGCCTTCGCCGATGCAGTGACCGTGATCGGCGCGGTGGAGATCGCGGAAGTCAACGCTGGCGAGGTCGAGCTGGCCTTCAGCGTCGAGCAGCGCTACCGCCGGCTCGGCATCGGCCGGACGCTTCTGAACCGCGCCCTGATCACCGCCCGCAACCGCCGGGGCCGGCGGGCGCTCCTGGCCGTCCAAACGGATAACCTGCCCATGCGCCGGCTGGCGATAAGTGCGGGCTGCCGGTTCGAGGTCTCCGCCGGCCTCGCCGAGAGCGTCGTGACCTTGCCGCCGCCCACGGCCGAGTCAATCCTGGCCGAGGCCCGTGCCGAGCAGGCCGGGACGGCTGCCTGGCTGTTCTCGGCGGGGTGGCTGATCGCCGCATCCGGGCGGCGGCCGCGGCTGGACAGGCCGGTACCGGTCAGCGCCGGGCCGACGGAACTCCAGCCGGCGGTGCCGGGAACCGCGCTGCGCCCGGCCTGATCGCGGCCCTTCAGCGGGGCCGCTCACTGCAAGGTCTTGCGGACCTCCATTTCGGCGACCTCCGGCGGCGGCGGGCAGGCGCCGGCCTGATGGTGGACGATCCGCCAAGCGTCATCCTCGCGAACGAAGACGTTGGTCGCCGCCAGAAACACCCCGTTGACCAGCTCGGTGCAGATCACGAACGCGCCGGTTCCGGCGGCGAGGGCGCGGGCGCCGCGGCAGTCGATCTGCGGCGCCGTCGGGCTGGTCAGGATCGCCCGCCAGCTGGCCAGCACCACCTCGCGGCCGAGCAGCGGCCGGTGGCCCGGGTGAACGCAGGAGACCACACTGCGATGCGCCCAGATTGCCGCCATGGCCTGGAGGTCGCGCCGCGCGAACGCCTCGTAGAAGGCAACGTTGGCCTCGAGCACGCCGGTCTCATCGAAGGTCATCCCGGTCGCTCCTCTGCTCTTCCCGGCAGCGATCCGCCGCCTTTCCCCTGACAACGGATCAGGCTAAACCTTCGCCATGGTTGAGTCCTATCGGATCTTCGGGCCGGCCCTGCGGGCACTCGACGCCGAGGCGGCGCACCGGCTGACGATCGCCGCTCTCAGGCTCGGCTTGGTGCGCCGGCGCCGGCGGCCCGGCGATACCCGGCTCGCCACCCGGGTCTGGTCCCTGTCGTTTGCCAATCCCCTCGGCCTCGCGGCCGGCTTCGACAAGAACGGCGAAGTCATGGACGCAATGCTCAGCCTCGGCTTCGGATTCGTCGAGATCGGCACGGTGACGCCGCGTGCGCAGGCCGGCAACCCGCGCCCGCGGCTGTTCCGGCTGCCTGCCGACCGCGCGGTGATCAACCGGCTTGGTTTCAACAACGATGGCGCTGCGGTGGTCGCGGCCCGGCTGGCGCACTGGCGGCAGCAGGGCGGCCGTGGCCTGGTCGGGGTCAACATCGGCCCGAACCGCGACGAGTCTGACCCGGCCGCCGCCTGCGCCGGACTGGTGCGGACGTTCGCGCCGCTTGCCGACTACCTGGTGATCAACCTCTCCTCCCCCAACACCCCGGGACTGCGGGAGCTTCAGGCCGGGCCGGCCCTCGACGCCATCCTGGGGATGTGCCGGGCGGCCCGGGCCGAGGCGCGGGTCATTCCGCCGCTGCTCGTCAAGATCGCCCCGGACCTGACCGACGGCGACCTGGCGGCGATCGCGGCTGTGCTGGCCGATGGCGGCGCCGAGGGGGTGATTGTGTCCAATACGACGACTGACCGTCCGCACGGCCTGCGCGGCCGCCACCGCGACGAGACCGGGGGATTGAGCGGCCGGCCGTTGTTCGCGGCGTCGACAGCGCTTTTGTCGCGCTTCTATGCGCTGACCGGCGGCCGGATGCCGCTGATCGGGGCCGGCGGCATCGGTTCTGGCTCGGAAGCCTATGCCAAGATCCGCGCCGGTGCGTCGCTGGTCCAGCTCTACACGGCGCTGGTCTACGGGGGGCCCGGCCTGATCGGGCGGATCCTCGCCGATCTGGCGAAGCGGCTGGAGGCGGACGGTTTTGCCACCGTCAGCGAAGCCGTCGGCGCCGACCACCGCACCCCCCCGGCAGGCAAGAACGATCATGAGCGAGGTTGCTGAGGCGACGAGTCGGGGCGCCGCTGTCCGGGGCAGGCTTATCGTCCCCGCCGCTCACACCAAAAACTGCTCCTTGATGATCCGCTCTTCCAGGTCGTGCTCCGGGTCGAACAGGAGGACGTGGGCGGTGTCGTGGTCTTCGGTGATCGAGACCTTAACCACGTCGCGCACCTCGGTGAAGTCGGCGGTGGCGCTCACCGGCCGCAGGTCGGGGCGGATCACCTCGATCACCACGTCGACCTCGTGGGGCAGGATCGCGCCGCGCCAGCGCCGCGGGCGGAACGCGCTGATCGGGGTCAGCGCCAGCACGTTCGACTTCAGCGGCAGGATCGGCCCGTGGGCGGAGACGTTGTAGGCGGTGCTGCCCGCCGGGGTCGACAGCAGCACCCCGTCGCAGATCATCTCCGGCATCCGCACGATCCCGTCAATGCGGATGCGCAGCTTGGCGGCGAACCGGGTCTGGCGCAGCAGCGACACCTCGTTGAGGGCGAGGCCCTTGTGCTCGCCGCCGTGGATGTCAATGGCGTTCATCCGGAGCGGGCTCAGGCGGATCGGCTCGGCGCGGCTCAGCCGGTCGAGCAGATGGTCCTCCGAGAACGTGTTCATGAGAAAGCCCACCGACCCCCGGTTCATGCCGAAGATCGGCACGTCGCGGTGAATGTTCTCGTGGATCGTCTCCAGCATGAAGCCGTCGCCGCCGAGTGCCACGATCACGTCCGCCTCGCCCGGCTGGACGTGGGGATAGCGGCGCATCAGCCGCAGGAAGGCAATCTTCGCTTCCTCATGCTGGGAGGCGACAAAGGCGATGGAGCGGAAATTATTCATGTGCGCGGCCCGGCACCCCTCCCTGCCCACTCAAGGCTCTGATTGCCAGGGACTATAACGGCGGGTGGCCGGGCGGTCAGTAAGCGGTGCTGCCGGATGGTCAAACTCAGCGAGGCCGGACCCGGCCCGCCCACCGGGTCGCCGCGCCGCCGTCAGCCGCGATAGGCGGCGAGCACCTGCTCGACCCCGAGCGTCACCGTCAGCTTGCCTTCCGCCACATCGTGCTCAACCTGCGGCAGCAGCTCGACGACTTTCGGGTGGGTCTTCAGGGAATCAATCAGCCGGGTCTCCAGGGTGTTCCACAGCCAGCCGACCCGCTGATGCCGCCGTTTCGCCTGAAGCTCGCCGCTGTCGGTCAGCCGCTGGCGATGGTCCTCGATCGCCTCCCACAGCGCATCGAGGCCGGTGCCGTTCGCGGCGCTGCACAGCACCACCGGCGGATCCCAGTTGGGGCTGGTGTGCTTCATGATCTTGAGGGCGTTGCGATAGTGGACCGCCGCCTGCTTGGCACGCAACTCGTTGTCGCCGTCGGCCTTGTTGACGGCGATCATGTCGGCGATCTCCAGGACCCCCTTCTTGATCCCCTGAAGCTCGTCGCCGGCACCGGGCAGCATCAGCACGAGAAAGAAGTCGGTCATGTCGGCGACGGCCACCTCGTTCTGACCGGCGCCGACCGTCTCCACCAGGATGACATCGTACCCGGCCGCTTCGCAGATGAACTCCAGCGCCCGGGTCGTTCGGGTCACCCCGCCCAAGGTCCCCGACGACGGCGAGGGCCGGATGTAGGCGTTGGGATCGAGGGCGAGATCATGCATCCGGGTCTTGTCGCCGAGGATGCTGCCGCCGGAGACGGTGGAGCTGGGATCAACGGCCAGGACGGCAACCTTGTGGCCCCTGGCGGTGAGCTTCTTGCCGAGCGCCTCGATGAACGTGCTCTTGCCCACTCCCGGCACCCCGGTGATGCCGATCCGGTGGGCGCGCTCCTCGTCGGGCACGGTGCGGAGATGCTCGAGCAGGCGGAGCATGATCTCCTGCCCGATCTCGAAATGGCGGGGACTGCGGCTTTCGATGATCGTGATGGTCCGACCAAGGATCGCCCGATTTCCCGCCAGCACCCCGGCGACGCAATCTTCCACGGAGAGCGCGGCCCGTGCGGGGGCACGGGCCGGCGCGGTTTCAACGGCCATGCGTCACGCTGCCTCGCTCGGCGCGTAACCCAGCTGTTCGTTAAGCTTGCGGATCAGCTCTACCGCTGCCTCGCTGATGACCGTGCCCGGGCCGAAGATCGCCTGGGCACCGGCAGCGTACAGCTCGTCGTAGTCCTGGGGCGGGATCACGCCGCCGACGACGATCAGGATGTCATCGCGGCCGAGCTCTGCCAGTTCCCGTTTCAGTTCCGGCACCAGGGTCAGGTGCCCGGCGGCAAGAGAACTGGCACCGACGATATGAACGTCGTTTTCCACCGCCTGCTGTGCCGCTTCTTTGGGGGTCTGGAACAGCGGGCCGATGTCCACATCGAAACCCAGGTCGGCGAACGCGCTGGCGATCACCTTCTGGCCGCGGTCGTGGCCGTCCTGGCCCATCTTGGCGATGAGGATGCGCGGCCGGCGGCCGTCATTGTGCTCGAATTCCTCCACCAGCTTCTGTACCCGGCCGATCACGTCCGATGCCTCCCCGACCTCGCCACGATAAATGCCGGAAATCTTGCGGATTTCCGCCTTGTGGCGGCCCCAGACCTTCTCCAGGGCGTCGCTGATTTCGCCGACCGTGCACTTCGCCCGGCCAGCCTCCACGGCGAGCCCGAGCAGGTTGCCTTCGCCGGTCTCGGCGCAGCGGGTCAGCGCATGCAGCTTCTGCTCCACCTCGACGGGATCGCGCTCCTTGCGCAGTTCCTCCAGCTGGGCGATCTGCTGCCGGCGAACCTCGGCGTTCTGGACCTTCAGCACCTCGACGTTTTCCCGCTCGTCCAGCTGGAACTTGTTGACGCCGACCACGGTCTGGCGGCCGGAGTCGATCCGCGCCTGGGTGCGGGCCGCGGCTTCCTCGATGCGCAGCTTGGGAATGCCGGCCTCGATCGCCTTGGCCATCCCGCCGGTCTCCTCGACCTCCTGGATGTGGCTCCAGGCCCTCTCGGCCAGATCGCGGGTCAGCCGCTCGACGTAATAGCTGCCACCCCAGGGGTCGATCACCTCGGTCGTTCCGCTTTCCTGCTGGATGAACAGCTGGGTATTGCGGGCGATCCGGGCGCTGAAATCCGTGGGCAGCGCCAACGCCTCGTCGAGCGAATTGGTGTGGAGCGACTGGGTGTGGCCTTGGGTCGCCGCCATGGCCTCAACGCAGGTGCGCACCACGTTGTTGTAGACGTCCTGGGCGGTGAGGCTCCAGCCCGATGTCTGCGAGTGGGTGCGCAGCGCCAGCGACTTGGTGTTCTGCGGATCGAACTGCTTGATCAGCTTCGCCCACAGCATCCGCGCGGCGCGCATCTTGGCGATCTCCATGAAGAAATTCATGCCGATCCCCCAAATGAACGACAGCCGCGGCGCAAAATCGTCGATGCTGAGACCGGCATTCAAACCGGCGCGGGCGTACTCGACCCCGTCGGCGAGCGTGTAGGCCATCTCGATGTCGGCGGTCGCCCCGGCTTCCTGCATGTGGTAGCCGGAGATCGAGATCGAGTTGAACTTCGGCATGTTGGCCGAGGTATAGGCGAAGATGTCGGAAATGATCCGCATCGAGGGCGTCGGCGGGTAGATGTAGGTATTGCGGACCATGAACTCCTTCAGAATGTCGTTCTGAATGGTTCCGGCCAGCTGCTCGGTTTTAACTCCCTGCT
>CAYVUM010000147.1:2325-6935 GCA_964454795.1 uncultured Rhodospirillaceae bacterium | reverse complement strand
AGCACCGAGATCCGGAAGCCGTAGTTCGTCCGGGCGAGCACGGCGCGGGGCTGTGCGTCGGTGCCGAGCCAGTGCTCCGGACCCGGCGGTGAGGGCGCCGGCCCGGGGAGATCCCAGGCGACGGTGCGGTGATTGTAGGGGATCAGCGGCTCGATCATGAAGCCACGCTCGGCGATCAGGGCGCGGACGAAAGGATCGGTGTAGTCGGCCTCGGTCTCGAAGGTGCCGCCGAAGGTGGTTTCCGGGTAGGCGTTGAAGATCGGCGTGTACAGACCGCCGTCGAAGACGATCAGGATCGGCCGGTCGTTGGCCACGAACTCGGCGAACAGGCTGATGATGAACAGCGCCAGGAATATCCAGGCCGACCACCAGCCCCGGCGGTTGGCCTTGAAGTTCTCATAGCGGCGGCGGGACAGCGGCGAAAGCGGCAGGGCCGGCAGGCGAGGCAGACGGGGCAGCCAGAACGGGAGCGGCATGGTGGTCAGGCCTCGATCCGCTCGAAGGTGATCCTCGGATCGACCACCGTGTACATGATGTCGCCAACCAGATTCATGATCAGGCCGAGCAGGGCGAAAACGTACAGCGTCCCGAAGACCACGGGGTAATCGCGATTGAAGGCGGACTCGAACCCGAGCAGGCCGAGCCCGTCGAGGGAGAAGATGATCTCGATGAACACCGCGCCGGTGAACAGGATGTCGATGAACGCCCCCGGAAAGCCGGCAATGACGATCAGCATGGCATTGCGGAACACGTGGCCGTAGAGCACCCTGCCCTCCGACAGTCCTTTCGCGCGCGCGGTCATCACATATTGTTGGCGGATCTGGTCGATGAACGAGTTCTTCGTGAGCATGGCGAGCGTCGCAAAGCCGCCGATCACCATCGCGGTCACCGGCAGGACCAGGTGCCAGAGGAAGTCGATGATCTTGCCAAACAGCGACAATTCCTCCCAGTTATCAGAGGTGAGACCGCGCAGCGGAAACCAGTCGAGGTAGCTGCCGCCAGCAAACACTACGAGCAGGAACACGGCAAACAGGAACGCCGGGATCGCTGTGCCGATCACCAGAACCACCGACGTCCAGACATCGAACGGCGCGCCGTCGCGTGTGGCCTTGCGGATGCCGAGCGGAATCGAAATCAGGTAGACGATCAGGGTCGTGGATAGCCCGAGGGAAATCGACACCGGCATCTTGTCCACGACCAGGTCGACAACCGACTCGTTGCGGAAGAAGCTTTCGCCGAAATCGAAGGTCAGATAGTTGCCCATCATTTGCAGGAAGCGCTCGTGAAGCGGCTTATCGAAGCCGAACTGGGCTTCGAGCTGGGCGACGAACTCCGGATCCAGACCCTGCGCCCCGCGGTAGGTTCCCTGCGGGCCGTCACCGCCGCCACCGCCACCGTCTCCTCCCGCGCTCACCTCGGCAGCTCCGGTGCGGGTCACCCGCTCGGTGATCGCCGGGCCGGTGCCGGTCAGCTCGGCAATCATCTGCTCCACGGGGCCACCGGGCGCGACCTGGATGATCACGAAATTGATCAGCATGATCGCGAACAGGGTCGGGATCATCAGCAACAGCCGGCGGACGACGTAGGCAGCCATCAGCGGCTCCGTTGCGGCCGGACCAGCCGGCGGAAGATGATCCAGCCGGCAACGACCAGGCCGACGGCGGTGAGCAGGACGATCCGGGTGTCGGGCGTGTCCGAGGCGGCCGCATCCAAGCCCGCGCCGGCGACGCCGATCCGGGCTTCGAGCCGGGCAGCCTTGGCCTCGTCATACCACCAGGTGTCGATAACGACGCCGTTCTTGGGAATGATCTCGGGCCGGGAGAATTTGTTCCAGTACAACACCCGGTCCGTCTGGACGTGCCAGTTGGGGATGACGGAGTGGCTCCACAGAAGCACCCGGTCGAGGGCGCGGACGCGGGTGACCAGGCTCTCCCGGTCGGGCGCGGAGATCACCAGCTCGATCAGCTCATCGACGACCGGGTCGCGGATTCCGATCCAATTGCGCGAGCCGGGCCGCCCGGCCGCCTCCGAACTCCAGTAATCCCGCTGCTCGTTGCCCGGACTGTCCGACTGGCCCCAGACCCCGACGATCATGTCGAAATCGAAGGCGCGCAGCCGGTTGATGTACTGGGACTGGTCAACCAGGCGGACCCGGGCATCGATGCCGAGTCTTTGAAGGTTGCGGACGAACGGCAGGGTGATCCGCTCGAACGCCTGGTTGACGAGCAGGATCTCGAAGCGGAACGGCTCACCGGTCTCGGCGTTGACCCGCTTGAGGTCGCGCACCACCCAGCCGGCGTCGGCGAGCAGGGCAGCGCCGCGGGTCAGGTTCTCACGCGGCCAGCCGCTGCCGTCGGTTGTCGGCACCCGATACTGGCGGTTGAACACCGCGTCCGGCACCTGGCCGCGGAACCGCTCGAGCAAGGCCAGTTCCTCGCCTTGGGGCAGGCCGGAGGATGCCAGCTCGGAATTGCTGAAATAGCTCTCGGAGCGCACGTATAGACCGAAGAACAGCGCCCGATTGATCAACACGAAATCGAAGGCGTAAGCCAGCGCCCGGCGCACCCGCGGATCCTGGAACAGCGGCCGGCGGGTGTTGTAGACAAACGCCTGCATTCCGGTCGGGCGGCGGTGCGGGATCGCCTCCTTGACCAGCCAGCCGTCGCGGACTGCCGGGATGTCGTAATCGACCGCCCAGGCCTTCGCCTGGTTCTCGATGCGGAAATCGATCTCCCCGGCCTTGAGGACCTGACGGATCACCGTATCGTCGCGGAAGTAGTCGTAGCGGATGCGCTCGAAGTTGTTCTGGCCAGCGTTCACCGCCAGGTCCTGCCCCCAGTAGTCCTCGACCCGCTCCACCTCCACGTACCGGCCGGCCTCAAAGTCCGCGACCTGATAGGGACCACTGCTCAGCGGCGGATCCAGCGTCGAACGCTCGAAGTCGCGGTCTTTCCAGTAGTGCTTGGGGAGGATCGGCAGCTGGCCAACGATCAACGGCAGTTCACGGTTCTCCCGCTCACTGAAAGTGAACTTGACGCGGCGCTCCCCCAGCTTTTCCGCGCTTTCGACCGACCCGTAGTAGAACCGGAAAAACGGCCGTCCCTTTGTTTTCAGGGTTTCAAGCGAGAACACCACATCATCGGCAGTGATCGGCTGACCGTCGTGCCAGCGGGCCTCCGGGCGCAGGGTGAAGATGACCCAGGAGCGGTCTTCGGGCCATTCGATGGTGGCGGCGATCAGGCCATATTCAGTGAACGGCTCATCGGCCGAGGACACCAGAAGGGTCTCAGCGCCAACCCCTGCGGCCGGGTTGCCCTTGATGATGTAGGGATTGAAGCTGTCAAACGTCCCGCTGACCCCGAGGCGCAGGCGGCCCCCCGGCGGGGCATCTGGATTGACGTATTCAAAGTGGCGGAAATCAGCCGGATAGCGGGGCTCGCCGTGCATCGCGATGGCATGGCTGCGAAAAATCAGCGGCTCGGCCCGAACGGCCGCCACCGCGGTCAGCACCAGCACCAGGGCGAGGCAGGCGAGGCGGAACGGGTGCCGGGCCGCGGTGCGATCGCTCACCCGGCCAGGGCTCCCAGTGCCACGGCGTGGATCGCCGGATCGCCGGCGGCAATCACCCGGCCGTCGGAGGCAAGGCCGAGCGGCTCGCCCTGCCAGTCGCTGATCCGCCCGCCGGCGCCCGTGACCACCGGCACCAGCGCGCAGTAGTCGAAGGGTTTCATCGTCGCCTCGCAGACCAGATCCAGCGATCCGAGGGCGAGCAGACCGTAGGCGTAGCAATCATTCCCGTAGACGGCGCCGCGGCATCCGGCGCGCAGCCGGGCAAACGCGGTTGCGTCCTCGTTGGCGAACATCTCCGGTGTTGTCGCCGACAGCCAGCATTCAGAAAGGCCGGTGCGGCGACGGCTGACTACCGGCACGCCATTCAGGGTCGTTGGCTGGCCCTCCACTCCGAGCCAGCGCTCGGCCAGCACCGGCATCTCAATCACCCCGAGTACCGGCGTGCCGTGGCGCATCAGGGCAATCAGGGTCCCGAACAGCGGCTTGCCGATGATGAAGGACTTGGTGCCGTCGATGGGATCGAGAACCCAGACAAACGGGGCGTCGAGCCGGTCGTCGCCCCATTCCTCGCCGAGAACGCCATGGTCGGGAAACGCGTCGGCGATCATCCCGCGCAGTGCGGTTTCGATCTCCAGATCGGCGGCGGTTACCGGGGTGCCGTCCGGCTTGGCCTGGATGGCGAGTGTATCGGCGCGGAAGTGCCCGACGGCAATGGCTCGGGCGGCATCGGCCAAGCGGCCGGCGAGGTCGATGGCGGCATCCAGCCCGGTCATCGGCCTGTCCTCCCCGCCTATTGGCCCGCCTATTGGCCAGTCTCCGGAGAACCGGTTCCGGTCTCCGCCCCGGCCGGCTGCCCGGGTGCCGCCGGAGTGCCCGGAGGAACCTCCGCCTCGGCGGTCTCGGCCACAGGGTCGCCAGCCTCCCCACCGGCGGCCTCTCCGCTCGCCTCTCCGCTCGCCTCTCCGCTCGCCTCTCCGCTCGCCTCTCCGCTCGCATCCGGGGCGTCCCCGCCGGTGTCCTCTGCGGCATCCCCGCCAGCG
>CAYVUM010000147.1:0-2225 GCA_964454795.1 uncultured Rhodospirillaceae bacterium | reverse complement strand
TCCGCTCGCATCCGGGGCGTCCCCGCCGGTGTCCTCTGCGGCATCCCCGCCAGCGCCCTCCTCAGGGACCGCCGGTTCAGGCAGGGGCGGCGGCGCCTCCGTGTTCTCGCGCATGTAGCTGATCACTTCGGCCCGGTCGGTCGGCTTGCGCAGGCCGGCAAAGCTCATCTTCGTCCCCGGGGCAAAGCCGCGCGGATCGGCCAGAAACGCATCCAGCTTCTCGTAGGTCCATTCCCCCTCCATATCCGCCAGCACGCCGGAGTAGTCGAACCCCTCCTTGGCGGCGACGTCCGCACCGACGATATCGTGGAGGTTTGGTCCCACCTTGTGGGGCCCGCCCGCCTCGATGGAGTGGCAGGATTTGCATTTGTTGAAAACCTGGCTTCCGTCGGCCGGATCGGCGGCAGCAAGGAGGACGGCCAGATCGGGCTCTTCCTCCGGTTCGGCTGCTTCTTCTCCGGCTTCGGCAACCTCCGCACCCCGGCCGGTCGGCGTCTCGCCCATGTCGACATTGACGAACATCTGGCCGAGCATGTGGCTGCCATAGACCAACCACGCGCAGATCAGCAGAGCCAGTCCGAAGGTTTCCAGTTTTCGCGTATTCATCGTTCCGTCCTTAAGGCTTCAGCCCGTCCCCACCCCCGGGGCCATCCGGAACATAGCCGGAAGCTCGCGGCCGGTTCAACGGCTGCCCGGCCGGCGGCCTGTCCGCAGGCAGCGATTTGTGCTAACCCGTCACCGGCGTGGTTCGCGATCGCCGCAACGGCGCTCTGCGCGGCGGACCGGCGACCGATCCGCCTCCCTTAAGCTCCCGTTCGTGACCCGGCCCTGATGAATCCCCTTGTCCTGATCCCGGCGCGGATGGCGTCGACCCGTCTGCCCGGAAAGCCGCTCCTCGAGATCGCCGGGGCGCCGATGATCGTTCAGGTCTGGCGGCGGGCCGTGGCGGCCGATATCGGTCCGGTGGCGGTGGCGGCGGCGGAGCCGGAGATCGTCGCGGCGGTGACGGCGGCCGGGGGCCGGGCGGTCCTCACCCGTGCCGATCATCCGTCCGGCTCGGACCGGATTTCCGAGGCGCTCGGCCGTCTCGACCCCGACGGCCACCATGACGTGGTGGTCAACGTCCAGGGCGACCTGCCGACCCTGGAGCCTGGGGCGATCCGCACCGCGCTGCTGCCGCTCGCCGAAGCGGACGTGGCCATCGCCACCCTGGTCGCCGCGATCGCCGATCCGGCCGAGCGCGACGATCCCAACGTGGTCAAGGCGGTCGTCGCCTTGGACGGGACCGCCCGCACCGGCCGCGCCCTCTATTTCAGCCGCAGTGCCGTGCCCTGGGGCGAGGGGCCGCTGTGGCACCACATCGGCCTCTACAGCTATCGCCGCGAGGCCCTGGCCCGATTCGTCGCCCTGCCGCCCGGGGTGCTGGAACGTCGCGAGCGTCTGGAGCAGCTGCGGGCGCTGGAGGCGGGACTGCGGATCGATGCCGCCCGGGTCGAGTCCGTCCCGCTCGGCGTCGATACCGCCGCCGACCTGGAGCGGGCACGGGCGATCCTCGCCGGCGCTTGACCGCTCGCCGGAGAGCCGTCAAGAACCGGATGGCAATAAAACCCCGGGGGCAGCCGCCGCAGACCATGGCCGAACCGCATCGCACCATCGCCTTCCAGGGCGCGCCCGGCGCTTACTCGGACCTGGCCTGCCGCACCGCCCGGCCGGAGATGGCGACCCTCGCCTGCCGGAGCTTCGAAGATGCATTCGCGGCGGTGGAGACCGGCCGGGCCGCATTGGCGATGATCCCGATCGAGAACTCGGTGGCCGGGCGGGTCGCCGACATTCACCACCTGCTGCCCGGTTCGACCCTGCACATCATCGGCGAGCACTATCAGCGGATCAACCATCACCTGCTCGCCCTGCCGGGGGCGCAGATCGGCGACCTGACCCACGTCCACAGCCACGTCATGGCCCTGAACCAGTGCCGGGGGCTGATCGCCGGGCTGGGGCTGGAGCCGGTGGTGTGCGTCGATACCGCCGGGGCGGCCCGCGACATCGCCGCCGCCGGTGACCGGACGCGGGCGGTGATCGCTTCGGAGCTGGCCGGCGAGACCTACGGCCTCGTCTCGCTCCGCGCCGACATCGAGGATGCCGACCACAATACCACCCGGTTCCTGATCATGTCCCGCGACGCCGTCGTCCCCCATCCCAAGTCCGGGCCGGTGATGACCAGCTTC
>CAYVUM010000146.1:0-6964 GCA_964454795.1 uncultured Rhodospirillaceae bacterium | reverse complement strand
CACGGGAAATACAGCCTAAAACACGGCTGCCGAGCCCGTCAGCTAGTCATGACCCACCATTTTCGCCCAGAAGTGGATGAGATCTATTTGATTCTTTGACATTTCGGAAAAAGTGAGTTATAGTCCCCTTGTAGTCTTTTATGCGAGTGTCGAGGGGCGACATGCGCATGGCGTTGCACGTTGAAGTCGTGCATGAAATACGTTTCATTAGGGGTTTTTACATGTTTCGATCAGTCGTTCTACCCGGACTCATTGTTGCGGCTTTCGCGGGCAGTCTTTCCGCTCAAGACGTGATCGCGGCGCAGAGCTTCGAGTCCCCGCAGTCGGCGAACGCGGTGTTCACGGCAACCGACCAGCTCAACTTCATCGACCCGACGACCGGTGAGATCACCGGCGGGACAAGTCATGTCTTCGATGGTGATGGGCTCGGATGGACACTGTTCTGGGAGAACTCGTTCGGTCTCACCGCCTTCACCACGAGGTCGGGCCTTGACGGCACGGTGGCGGGCCCGCTCACCTCGGTAGATGGATCGGCGGATGCGATCGGCGTTGAGACGTCGGGCGACTTCGAGGACGACTTTGACATCTCGAGCGGCCTCGATGGATCTCGGGCTTTCTTGGCAGAGGATGTGGATGGCACGCTCTCCATCGTGTTCGATGCGATCGATGCGAGCCTGTACCAGTCCCTCGAACTCTCCTTCCGCATCGTGTCTCGCGGGAGCGATGTTGACCTTCTCGTGAACGGCACGGACCTCTCTGGTCAGCTTGGCGAGATCGAGGTCGAGAACGGCAGCGGCGACCCCGCCTTCGTGAGCAAGATCATCGACCTGTCGGCTTTCGATGGGTCAGGGACGCTCGAGATCGAGTTTGCGATCACCAATCAGGGCAGTAATGACTTCGTCGGGCTCGATGCGATCGAGGTGTCCGGCGTGTTGATCCCTGCGCCATCCGCGGCCTGCCTCGCGCTCGCGGGCATCGCTACTGGCCTCCGCCGTCGTCGCGGGGCCTGAAGCCTGTGAAGAGGACATCGGGCGAGGGGAGCCTCGCCCGGTCCATTGAGTTTGTTGTTGTGGTCGTCGGGCCGGTGTTGGTCGTACAGCCCGCAGCTGCCACGCCATGTCAGTCAGTCGGACCGGGCTATACGCATGAGCGAGAGTCCGGGTTTGCACGAGGAGCGTGTGATGAATGCCAGAGAGTTGTACCTCGCGATTGCTGTCGGTGGACTTCTGGTGAGCCCGAGCGCTCGCGGCCAGATCTGCCCACCGTCGGAGTACTTCTTTCAGGCGCAGGGCTTCAACGCGGGGTCGGCGACCGCGGATGTCGTGCTGGCCGATCTCGACATGGACGACGATCTCGATGCGGTCGTGATCAACGAGCACCCATCGCTCCCGAGCTTCAACCCGGGGACGATCTCGGTGCTGCCCGGTGTGCCCGGCGGTGCCGGGAACACGCTCGGCCCCATCGCGCAGTTCCCGCAGCCGCAGACCGGCGAGGGGCCACGCGCCGCGGTTGTCGGGCTGTTCAACGGCGATGCCTTCCCCGATGTCGCGGTGGTGAACTTCCGCAGCAGCGGTGGGGTGGGCGGCGCGCCCGTCTTCGACGGCACCATGTCGGTGCTCTTCGGCAACGGAGACCTCACGCTCCAGCCGGCGGTCACGCTCGATGTCGGCATCCGGCCGCTCGGGCTCGCAGCCGATGACTTCGATGGTGATGGCAGCACCGACTTCGCGGTCGCGAACTCGACGAGCGACGATCTCTCGCTCATCCGCGGCGGTGGTGATGGCACATTTGGCCCCGAGCAGCGTGAGCCGATCGGGAGCAGCCCGATCGCCGTCGTTGCTGGCAACTTCGGGGGCAACGAACTGCCCGATCTGGCGGTGCTTCTGTCCGGTGCGGGCACCGTGGTGCTCTTCACCAACACGACCGATGTTTCGGCCGACGTTGATGGGAGTGGGGTGATCGATGCGTTCGATAACGCGGTGTTCTTCCAGGCGGTCGCCGATGGTGACACCGACATCGCGGATGTCGACGGTGTACCGGGTCTTGCGATCGGCGACCTGAACACCTTCGCGTCCTCTCTCGACGGCGCTCTCGGTCCTGTGCAGCTCGACTTCGCGATCGATGATGTGCTCGCGATCGGGACCGGCAACATCCAGCCATCCGACCTGATCGCCGAGGATCTCGACCAGGACGGCGCCCTCGACCTCGTCGTGGCCAACAATGGGCCCAGCCCCGACGGGGGGAACAGCATCGCGGTGCTGCTGGGCGATGGCGCCGGGGGGTTCGATCCCGCGGTCTTCTATTCCGACTTCCGCGGCACGCAGTTCCTCGACCCCGATAGCCTGGGCGTTGGTGATATCAACCGGGATGGCACGCTCGACATCGTCCTCGGCAACGCGACAAACGATGAGACCGCGGTCGCGGTGTTCCCAGGCCTTGGCGACGGCACGTTTCTCGAGCCGATCTGCAGCTCGGTCGACGGTGATGAGGTCGCCTGCTTCCCGAACGCCGGCGGCTCGGTGGATGACAACTCTGGACGCGGCATCACCGTCGCGGTTGGTCAGGTCGACGGGCTGCGGGGTGTCGATGTTGTGACGGCCGGTGGTGGGGGTTCAGCTGGGGTGTCGCTGCTCACCAACAATTGCCCGGACTTCGAATCTCAGTGATCACCTGAGAGCACGATCTCAAGTACGAGTGCACAGACTCCGGCGATCTTGAATACTGGTTGCCGTTGATTCGAACTCCAGTGAAGTGAGCCCGCATGACCGAGAACACCGAACCCAAGGACGAGATGTTCGTCGAGCGGAGCTCGGATGTCCCCCTGGTTCGCTGGTACGACCCGGACGCTCCGGATGGCGTTGTCGAGCGTGACATCCAGTTTGTGACGTCGCTGAACGAGCGGATGGGTGAGATTCGGACGGCTCTCGACGCGGTGATCCGCGCGGCGGTGCCCGGTGGCGCTCAGCGCGCAGCAGACCTGCGGCACGGGCTGAACATCGATTCGAAGCTCGCGTGCCAGATTTACGATGTGTGGCGTGCGCCCAACGCGGTGGACGCGGCGTCTCGTCTCCCGTCGATCCGACGACTCGAGCGGCTCGCGGATTCGGCGCTGGTCCACCGTGTCAAGCGAGATGTCGTGGATCTCCTGCGGACCGCGTGCCAGCGGCTCGGCACGTTCATCGAGGATCGCGCGGGTGAACGATGGGTGTTCGACGCGATCATCGAGTGTTTGGGCGACACCGAGCATCGCGATGCGCTCGCAGCGATCGAGCTGCGTCGAGCGGCGATGCAGAGCGCGTCGAGGCTCTTTGGCTCGGTGATGGACTGCAGCGCGACCATCGGGCTGCTGCGCCGCTCCGAGACCGCGGATGATCGTCTCGACCTCGCCTGGATCTCGATTCGCCGTGGTGTGCGGCGGTTGGCGCCGGGTCTTGCGGTTCCTATCGCGGGCCGGCGGTTCTTCACCGGCAACTCGGTGACACGCGATCCGGTGTACGTCGATCCTCCCCAGCCCATCTTCCCGCCTCCGACAGGCGCGCCCGAGGCCTCGCACCTCGTGCAGGGGTTCTGCGATCCGGAGCTGCCGCCCATCCGTGTTCGGGTGACCCCCTCGGCGATCCAGATGACCGAGCTGATCGGAGACGATGTCGGCGAGTCGTCGCGCGCCGCCCTCGTCTTCGCCAGTATCAGCAAGCAAGCGGTGCACGCGTACTCCGGACTCAGCGCCGAAGGCGGACCGTCGCATTACTCGATGGTCGATCGCATCCGCGTTGCGTGCCGGCAGCACGCGATGATTGTTGGGATCGACGAGTCGTGCGGCCTTCTGGAGGCCCCCGTTTTCATGCTTCAGCCAGATCAGCACCCCGAGTTTCGTGGTCACGCGACGCAGGCGGGCCCCGCTTCGAAATACCTGCCAGTGACGCGCTTCGACCGTCTGTTCGACGAAGATCCGTTTGGAATCGCCGGCATGGGCGAGCTCACCGCTCGGGCCGTCGACGCGCTCGGGTGGGATTCGGGGTCGATGTCCTTCTTCGGTGTTGGCCAGCAGTACCCCTCGTTGATGGGCATGGTCCGTGCGCAGCTGGTGCTGCCCGAGCCACCCGACGACTCGCGTACCGATACGTAATCCGTCGTCTCGCTGCGCTGCAGCAGGCGTGTTTGATCTGCGGGATGGGCGATCCATCGCCGCGCACTCAAAGGAGATGAAGAGATGAGCAGCTTCATTCGTGCGTCCGTGCGCCGATCGGCATGGCTCGTTGCACTCGGTGCGTGCCCGGGCGCGTGGGCGCAGTTCCCTGCTCAGGTCAACACGAGCACCGATCTCGGCTCGCTGACGAACGGGTTCACCATCAACGGTGCTGCGAGCTTTGATCTGAGTGGCGAGCACCTTGCGGGCGGCGATGTCAACGGCGACGGCATCGATGATCTTGTCGTCGGCGCCCACCAGGCCGACTCGAGTGGCCGTGCCAACAACGGGGCGGTCTACGTGGTGTACGGGGCCGCTGGTGGACCGAGCTTCACACCATTCGAGCTTTTCGCGCTCAACGGTACGAACGGCTTCACGATCATTGGCGCCGATGGCCCGTCGAGCCCCGGCGAGGACGGGGACACCGGAGATGAAGCGAGCGCCTGTGTCGCCACCGCCGACCTGAACGGCGACACGATCGACGACCTGATCATCGGCGCCAACGGCGGCGACGGTGCAACCAACGCCGACACGAGCACCGGCGAGGTGTTTGTGGTCTACGGCAAGCCGAGCGGTTCGCCTTTCCCCGTGACGGTCGATCTCGCCACGCTTGCTGCTGCCGACGGCTTCCGGATCCTCGGCCTCGACCGGTCGGATCAGCTCGGTTCCGCCTGTGCGCACGCTGGCGATGTCAATGGCGACGGCATCGACGACATCATCATCGGCGCACCGCTCGCCCAGGGGAACGCCGCGGGCGGCAGCTCGAACGCCGGTGAGGCGTACGTGATCTTTGGCTCCACGACCGCGTTCATCGGTCTCACCGACTTCGACCTCTCGACCCTCGACGGGACAAACGGCTTCACGGTGAACGGCCTGAACAGCGGCGACCGTCTTGGTGGCGTGACATCGAACGCTGGGAGCGCACTCGCCGGCGGAGATATCAACGGCGACACCTACTCCGACGTGATCGTTGGCGCCGGCTTCGCCGATCCGAACGCAGATGTAAGCGCCGGCCAGGTCGTTATCGTGTTCGGACGTCCTTCCGGTGTGTCGTTTCCCGTGGAGATCAGCGCCAACGACCTCACTGGATCGAATGGTTTCACAGTGAACGGGCCCGATGGCTTCGACAACATCGGCACCGCGGTGGCCGCGGGCGATGTGGATGACGACGGCATCGACGATGTGATCCTCGGCGCACGAAATGGTGACCCACCTGCCGGCAACAACGCGGGGGAGACCTTCGTCATCTACGGCAAGTCAAGCCCATTCGCACCGGCGATCGACCCGAGTGCGCTCCCCGCGAGCGAGGGGTTCGTGATCAACGGCATTGACGCAAGCGACAACAGCGGGAATTCCGTGGCCTCGTCCACTGATATCAACGGCGACGGTGTCGACGACATCCTCATCGGGGCGATTGGAGCGGACGGTGGCGTGGGCAACCCGCGGCTCGGCGCCGGCGACGCGTATGTGGTCTTCGGCGGCGCGAATCTCGTCTCGGATGCTGCGGACGGCATCGTCGAGCTGAGCGATCTTGACGGCCAAAGCGGCTTCGTGCTGGCGGGCGCGTCGAACAACGACTCGTTGGGGCGCGAGCAACTCGTCGGGCTCGACTTCAACAACGACGGTGTCGACGATCTCGCGGTCGGCGCACCATCGGCGGACCCGACCTTTGGCGGCTCCGGCGCGGGCATCACGTTCGTTGTCTTCGGCCGGTCGTCGTGCGCACTGGTCGATCTCGCGCTGCCCGATGGCGTCCTTGATGCGTTCGACATCGGTGTGTTCTTCGAGGAGACCGCTGCTCAGGGAGCACCGGCCAATCTGTTCCCAAGCGGGGCGCCCGATGGCGTCTTCGACGCCAACGATCAGATGCTGTTCTTCTCGATTTTCGACACCTGCACCGAGTAGGCCCGGGCACGCGGAGCACCTGAACCCCTAGAACAGACTGGGCCACGGTGAGCACTCGATCTTCGGGGCGTCCGCTGTCAATGTGAGTTGATTGTCCGCAAGCGGCGTACCGCGTGCGTGCGTCGCTGAACTGAAGTGTTTCACTCTTCTGCATCGAGTGGGACGAATCTTCGCCGAAACCGTCGGTTGCGCCGAGCGTTTGATGTCCAACTGGTGTGTAGAGCGGTTTACGAGCGACGTGTGAAAGCCGATCTCTCGATGCCGCCGGTCATGTTTCGGTGCCGACGACGCTCGTGCGTCCAGACCGAAGAAACATCGGCTCCGATTTCCCAGCATCTTTCTGGGCGATGCTCGGGCAGGGTGCGGTTTGCCGACGGTTCTTCTGCGAATGTGGGAATCTTCCAAATTTCGCACTATTCGGCCCATGAAATCCGGGTTGACGTTATGCTCTCTAGTGATTTTTCCGGAGAGAGCGGGTCGTATCCCCGTTTCGGATGCGGAGAGCACGGCCCGCCGAAGGTTCCTCGCCATTTGGGCAAGGAGGCAATGCGGTGACTACTCAGACGATCGAGATCCCGGCTGCGGTCAACAACCCAGAACTCGTGGCCTGGTTCGAGGAAATGGTCGAGCTGCTCAAGCCCGACCAAGTGCATTGGTGCGACGGCTCCGAGGAGGAGTACGACCGACTCTGCAACGAGATGGTCGACGGCGGCACATTCATCAGGCTCAACGCCGAGAAGCGTCCCGGCTCGTTCCTCGCCCGCAGCCACCCGAGCGACGTCGCTCGCGTTGAGGACCGCACCTACATCTGCTCGCTCAGCAAGGGCGACGCCGGGCCGACCAACAACTGGATGGCCCCGCGCGAGATGAAGG
>CAYVUM010000145.1:0-6989 GCA_964454795.1 uncultured Rhodospirillaceae bacterium | reverse complement strand
CGCCTCCCAATAGCATCGCGGAGCGATCCTATTGGGAGGCGACCCGCTCTAGCGTCGGTAGATCCCCGTGAGCTCGGCTTCGGCGAGGATGTGGGGTTCGGCAGTCTTCCAGACGTCGGCGACGCTGGCCCGCAGCGGGACGTTCAGCGTCTGAACGTTCAGCGCCGCGAGGCGGAAGTGATAGTGGTGCACGCCATGGCCCTGTGGCGGGCAGGGACCGTCATAACGCGCCTTGCCGAAATCGTTGATGCCGTAGCCGAGGGGCTCGGTCGCGGCTTCCTGGCCGGTTGCCTCGGGAAGAAGGGTTCGCCCGGCGGCGATGTTGTAGACGGCCCAGTGGCGGAATACTCCGCTGGGTGCGTCCGGGTCCTCGACGATCAGGGCGAAGCTGCGGGTTTCAGGCGGTGCTCCCGACCATTCCAGCGGCGGTGCCAGATTTTCGCCATCGCAGGTAAACCGCACGGGGATTTCGCCGCCGTTTTCAAAGGCGGTGCTGCGCAGTTCGAACGGACCAGCCTGCGAAGCGCGCTCTGCTGCGACAGGGTCGACTGCGATGTGACCCCGGGTCCGCAGTTCCTCCATGGTGTCCGCGGGGATGGGACCGAGCGCCTCCAGGTCGGCGAAGGTCTTGAATGGTCCGCGCTGCTTGCGGTAAGCGAAGATTTTTGTGGCGAGCGCTTCATCCACACCGACAATCGTCATCAACTGATCCGGTGCCGCACGGTTGAGGTCGATCTTCTGCTCGGGCATTGATCCGGTCCTTTCAACAAGCGGCCGAGGCGCATCCGCGAAGCATTCTGTGCCGCGTCCAGAGAACCTCCGCCATTGCGGGTGATGTGTTCGCGGCTGTTGCCGGGGATGTCGCCCAGGATGGCGAGCACCGCGCGCTTGCCGCTGGCAGAGCGATCATCGAGCCCTGGCAGGCCGCAGGCTGCCGGATCGACTTGCCATGACCGCTTGCTGGCCACCGGCACTGCGGCGCTGCAGCTGGGACGGCTGTGGCTGTGACCTGCGCCCTGATCGTGAGCGCGCGGCTGACGGCCATTCTGTGGCTGATCCATCGCTGAGCAACTCTCTGCCGGAGCGGTGCCCTGGCGGCCGTGAGGCGGGGTGCCACCACCGGCTGCGTGGCCTCAGCTTCCGCCGCCAAGCGGTCGCGATGTCAAGCGTCTATCCCGCGTCGCCCTCTGGAGAACGAGCGCTCGGGTGCTGCTGCACGAGACTGCGCATCTCGGCGATCCGCTCTTCGGGAAAGTCGACAATGAGCAGGACCTGACCGGCTTCGATCTCCGATTCGAAGCCGGTCATCGCCGGATCCGGATCGGTTGCTCCCGAGACCGCGCTGGCCATCCGACCGACGCTGGCGCTGCTCAGGACGGGGGTGTCTCCGGTGCTGAGACCCCCCTGGCCCGCGCCCTCGGCGGTCTGCTGGTTCGAATGAACCTTGATGCGGGTGAACCCGTGACCTATCAGATCATCGTAAACGGCTCTGCCGCTCCGCGCGTCGGACGCGAGAATATGCCACCTGTTCATCGCTCACCTCTCGAAAAACAGCGTTGCCGGACCCGGCAGGCCGCGCCGGCCAACTGCCACCATGGCCCGCCCATTCGCGCCCGGGCGCCCTCTTTCTGCCTTATCCGGCGTTAAGGAGGACACGGGCGCCCCTGTGGGATAGGCAAAGGGACACGGGATGGCGGCGCTGATCCCCGGCAGGCACCGGCGCCGACGGCGGATCACCAGGAACTGCGGCCGGTTACCGGGAGCCGCGCGCATTTTGGCACGAGACGTTGACCGATGGGACTTTGGGTCTTCACGCCCGCCGCCGCTGCCAATGACCCGCGATGGCAGGGACGCAAGCAGTTCGACCGGGTGGTCGTCCGGGCGCCGAGTCCGGCTTTCGCCCGGCTGGTGGCGAGGACACTCGATACGCCGGACAAGGCCCTTGAGTACGGTCAGCAGGACCCGCACCTCGGCAGCGGCTTCAAGGACGAATTGCTTTATCACGTCGCCCCTTATCCGGGTTCGGAGGACAGCGGCGCGGGGCCCGACGCGGTCCTGGACGCTGTTGAACGCCCGGCATCGGAGTGATGCGCCTCTGCGCGCCGGTTCCTGCCGGCGGGCTGTTCGCTCGAAGCCGATCCAGCAGCCGCGAGCGGCGGGGGTCAGCTGAGTTCCGGGCCCACCTCCGGCGAGCGCGCCTGGCCATGGGACTTGATAATCGCCCGCAGCCTGTCGGCGTCGTCATCGGGGAACCCGACAACGAAGACAACCTGGCCGGCCTCCAGTTCTTTCTCGGCTTCCTGCACGACCGGATCGGGGGGTGTGGTGCCCATCAGGCCGGCGAGGAGCGGGCCAATCCCCCGGCCGCCGACCATTGCCTCTTCCATTTCGGTGGTGGGCGGAATGCCGGCGGCTGCAAGGGCATCTTTGTCGCGAGCGAAGACGTGAATGTGTGCGGGATCGAATCCCCGGGCGGTCATATCCACGTAAATTTCTTTGGCGACACCCACGCTTGGAGCGAAAACATGCCATCGCTTCATCTGGCTTTCTCCTCTCTTTGAGTCCCTGCTAAAAATATAGAGAAGCAAACCGACGTTGGCCATCGCCTACGTTAACGGCGATGGTGCTTCAGCTTCCGGCAGCGCGTCCCGGAAGGGGTGCACGTCCGGCGTCCCGGCCGCGCGGACGCCGCTTGCCGCCGTGCCGACCGGTTTCGCAGGCGGTTCGGGAGCGGCCCCCGGCCGGACTGTCGCTGGCTCGACAACCGCCTCTCTGTCGGGGTGAGCGGATTGGCCGGCAGCGCAGCAGTTCTCCATTTTCAACCGGAGGCTAAGAGAATATCATGATCATTTATCCGTTGCGTTGATCCGCGCAGCGGGTGGAAACGGCGAGGCGATGAGATCGTGATGAGAGGTCAGGTCGTGCCCGAAGGGCGTCGCGCCGAAATGGGTCACATGAGTGCAGGCGGCGGAACCCATGCCAGAGCCGTCCGGCGGGTCCCCGGCAAGGCGCAAAGCGGGTCCCCGGAGACCCCTCGCCACCCTGGTAACGGCGCCTGCCCGATGTCCGGTGCACGGCAGGCCGGCTGAACGCCCCGAATGCCAGTGCTGGCGAGGGGTCTCAAACGTGCCTGCGGGATGGGAATAGTTAAGACAGTGAACGTACTCGAACTCGGCAACCCGCACGTGACGTCAGCAGCCATATCAGCCATCGAAGACCTGACCGACGATGCGATACGGACGGTCATGGAGGAAGTCTATCGCCGCCATACGCGGGTTTTGGCGGTGCGGGGTGCAACGGGCCGGCTGCACACAGCGCAGGACCTCAAGTTTCATATCGATTTCCTGTGCGGTGCGCTGGCCGCCGGGGAACCGGGCTTGTTCGCCGATTATGTCCGCTGGGTTGCGGCTGTACTCGAGAGCCGGGGCATGCCGGTGCAGATGCTCGATGAGTCACTCAAACTTCTCGAAGGTTTTTTCGCTGGCGCTCTCGATCCCGCCGTGGGGCCGGGCGTCGCAACGCTGTTTGAACACGGGCGCACCGCGCTCGCCGATCGCCGCCCCGGCGACAACGGTTACGAGCGCTGTGACGGGCCGCCGACGTTGCCGGAGGTACAGGCCCTGACGCACGCGCTGATCCGTGGCAACGTGCGCACGGCACGTTCGCTTGCGCAAAAGGCCTGGGACCGCAACGGCAACTACGTCGAAGTCGCCATCCGGCTCTTCCAGCCGGCCCTTTACGAGGTGGGACTCCTCTGGGAGCGGAATCAGATCACCGTTGCCCAGGAGCATCTCGCCACGGCGGTCTGTCAGACACTCCTCACCCGGTTCTATCTCGAGGCTGCACAGTCGGCGAAGCCTACCGGCAGGAAGGCACTGTTTGCCGCGGTTGGGGAGAGCGAGCATGCCCTCGGTCTTCGCATTGTCGCCGACGCTTTCGAACTCGCCGGCTGGCAGGTGCAATTCCTGGGCGCCAACACCCCCGTGGACGGCCTGATTGCTCAGATTGAAAGCTTCCGGCCGGAGATTGTGGGTTTATCCGTGTCGCTGGTGCAGCAGCTGCCAGGCCTTCAGCGGGCGATCCAGGCGATCCGTGCCGAACTTCGGTCGACATGCCCGACGATCCTGGTCGGCGGCCTGCCAACCAACCAGTGTCCCCATGTCTGGCGCCGGATCGGTGCCGACGCCTGGAGTCCGGACGCCCGGGCAGCAGTCGAGGAGATGACGTGACCGCCTTTCTTCGCCCCCAACACCCTCCACAGGGGGGAAGTGTGCCGGCAGTGTTGCGCCCGCTGATCACGGTGGTCTGCGCCGTGATCGCCCGGGAGGGCCGCCTCTGCGATGCCAATGCCGGCTTTCTGCGCCTGATCGGGGGCGCGGAGCTTCGGACCCGGCCGGCGGATGTGCGCGACCTGTTCGTCAACCCGCGGTTTGATCAGTTTGCGGCGCGGCGGACCGCCGACGTTAACGGGACCCTCTACACCGGGATTCTCAACGTCGGAGATATTCACACGCAGGTCCGCTCCCTGCGGGGCACGATTTCCACGATCGGTCGCGATCTTTTCCTGCTTGCGGAGCACGACGTTGCTGAACTGGAACAGCGGGTCGAAACCCTGCAGTCGCTGAACCAATCCCTGTCCGCGGCGCACCGCGAGATCAGTCGTCTTGAGCGGAAACTCGAACAGCGGAGCGTAACGGCGGATGGGGCAATCGCGGACCGGGACGTTCTGCTCGACCTGCTGTCAACGAGGATGGGTGAGCGACAAAACGGTAAGCATCGGACAGCCTCGTCACAACCAGCGAAAGGCGGACGGTTCGTTACCGATTTAACCGCAGAATGGACAGAAGATGTCAGCACTGGCATTACGGTTCTGGATGCTGAACATGCTCAACTTATCCGGTGCTATTCTGCTGTCGTCCAGTCTTTGAGGCAGAGAAATAGTTTGGAAGCCGTGAAAAATCGGTTTTGTGAGTTCCTTGAAACCGCAGTCGCACACTTCGCACATGAAGAAAAAATTATGAAAAAAATTGGCTACCCGGGCTATTTTTCCCACCGGGTTGAGCATGAGTGCCTCGTGAAAGACTTGCAACAATATTATTTGAGCATTAGCGAAATTGTCGGAACAAAAGAGGAGTCAGATATTGCCAAATATCTTAAAACATGGCTCGTTCGTCATATTTGGGACAAGGACAAGCAAATTCTGGCGTATATATCCGGCTGATCGTCAGAACACGCGCACTCGATCGTCGAGCGGCAAGAGGAGGCGTATTCCTGAAATTTTTGTCCTGTGGGGCGGCGGGACTGAACCGCATTTTTGTGCCGCGTTGCTATTCTTTCATGCTGAGTGATACCCTATATTTTTAAAAAACCGGCTAATCGAATAAAATTAGTGTGTAAGCGTCTGAGGCTGACGTCGGCGGGCAGGATGCAGAAGACCGCAGCGAGGCAACGGCTCGTTCTCGCACACCACCGCCTTGTCGGGCGGGCACTGCGGGACGATCCGGCACTGAGCGAGCAGGCCCGGGGCATTGTCGATGCCTGGGAAAGTGCCGGTGGTGGGGATCTGGCGTTCGTCGAGGACTGGCGACTTTGTCTGCAGAGGCCGGTGGATGAGTTGGTCCGCTTGATCTGCAGCCGCTCGCAACGATCAGAAAGGCTGCGGGGATCATCACCCTTTGCCCTGATTCCATCGCGTTTTCTAACCCGGCAACAGGCACACCGCTTCTGGAACGCCGCTGCCTTCCATGCCACCTTCGTTCTCGAGCGTTCGGCTTTCGCAGATTACCGGCGGCATCTGTGCGCTCTTGGTCCGGAGGATCGCCGGGCACGGTTCGGCCGGCCGGTGAATGACAACTGGGTCGAAAACTTCGTTGAAGCGCTTCACAACGATCCGAATGTGGCGGTCATCGGCCACTACAACCAGACCCTGGACCTGGATGGCGCGGTTTTGATCGGGCTCGCCAATGTCAATGGTCATCGCTGTGCCGAGGTCGGTCTTTCCGTCCTTCCTGAGGCCCGTCAGCATGGTCTTGGCTACCACCTGCTTGAGCGGGCACTGCTCTGGTCACGCAACCACCGTGCGGAACGGTTCTTCGCTCTTTGTTCTGAAAAGAATAGCACCATGCTCCGGTTGGCGAGCCTTCACGGGATGCACGTGTCCGTCTGCGACGATGGGATTGAAGGAATAATCACGATTCATCCCCTGACACGAGACTCCGTTTGTGAAGAAATCATGGAAGAACAAATTGGCACCTGGGACTTTCAAATAAAAGCGCACCGGCAGGCGTTTTCTTTCGTTTTTGGAGGCATATTTTATGAAGAGAAGCCGGCAACGCTGCGGCGTTTCGTTAAACTCATCGATGCGGGCCGCCTTGATATCATGGTCGCCTTTATAGTAGCGTTCCGGTATGTGATGATTCGATTTGGCTACACCGAAGAAAACCATGCCTCATGGTTATGCGCCTTGCGCCGGGAACTCGAACCGCTGGTTGCAGCGGAGAAAACCCTGCGGGTTTACATCAGTGGCCTGCCAACCGCGCGGCCCCGCCAGGGCTCTCGATCCGGTGTCGGCGCTCCGACAAGCGAACCGGAAACGGGCGCCGGCGCTGTCCGGATGGGCTGACAAGCCGGGCGCCGCCGGCGCAGGGTCTTTCTGGCCCGATGCCGGTCCGGTGGCTTCGAACCGGGCAGACGCACGGGCTCACGCTCTCGGTGCGAAGCCCGAAAGACGTTGACCAACCGGAACCCTCTTCGTCTTTCTGGCAAATCAGTTTTGACCACACAGGAATGCTGCCAGACGGCGCGCCGTTGCCGGACCCACGGTAAGGACCGGGGGCTCATAAACGATCATTCAGCGCGGCACGAGAGGACAATGACATGAAGGCGTTGTATAAACGAATTGCCTTTCTTGTGTTGGGCTTTTTTCTTACGCCGGGCCTTACAAGCCCGTGTTTGGCACAAGAGACGGCACTGTTCGATCCGCCCGCCGG
>CAYVUM010000144.1:0-7029 GCA_964454795.1 uncultured Rhodospirillaceae bacterium | reverse complement strand
CGATCGCCAGCGCCCAGATCCTGGGGGCGTTGCCGCCGGTCAGCGGCCACAGCGCAATCAGGGCGAACACGGCGGCGAACACCAGGCCGAACGCCCGCGCCGAGCCGGGGCGGACCGCCTCTTCGCGGCGGAAATCCTCGTGAAAGGTCGGTTGCGCTGAGGCCATGGTCGGTTGCGCGGTTCCGGGCCGGGTCCGATCCACCATCGGCGAAGGCAGCGGGCCGGTCAACGGCCGATCCGGTCGGCCGCCGCCGCCAGGGCCGGCACAGACGGCAGGAACGCTGCCACCCGCTCGGCGACGAAGGCGTGGCCGGCGGCGGTGAGGTGGCCCTCGTTGGGGTGGAACAGGTCGTCGCGGCCCGCGGCCCGGGCGTCGCGGAGGGCGGCGGCGAGGTCGAGGGCGGGGATGCCGGCGGCGGCGAGGCGGTCGAGGACTTGGCGGCGGGCCCAGTCCTGGTATTGACCCGAGTAGCCTCCCGGGTCTTCGACGTAGCTTTTCCCCGGAAGCAGCACGACGGCGAGGCCGGCGCCGTGGAGATCGGTGTTGCGGTGGAGGCGGTCGACCAGGGCCGCGAACAGATCGATGGAGGGGCGGAAGCGGTCGTCGAAGCTGGCGGAGATGTCGGGGACGGACGCCTGCCAGCCGAGTCGGCGGAGGATTTCCGAGCGGCTGAGGAGTCCCGGTTCGGGGCGGTGGTCGCCGAGGACAACGCTGGAGAACGTCACGGCCTGGAGCTCCGTCGGCTTCGGCTGCTGTGGCACCGGGACGTTCTGCAAGCGGAGGCGGCCGTCGGCGAGGTCGAACAGCGGCTTGGCCGTGGCGGCCTGCAGCGGATAGGTCAGCGTGTTGTCGATCAGGTCGTTGCCGAGATAGACGGCCAGCACGATCAGGTCCGGGGCGAGGGCGAAGGCGCGGTCCTCGGCGAGCAGGACTTGCTGGTCGGTGCTGGTCCCCGGCACGGCGAGGTTGAGGTGGAGCAGCGCCGGGCCGGTCAGGCGGTTGAGCTGTTCGGTAAAGATCTCGGCATCGTTGGCGCCGAGGCCGAAGGTGTAGCTGTCGCCGAGCCAGACGATGCGGCGGATGTCCGGCCCCGGCGGGGCGGGAGCGCGCGTGCCGCGGTGGCCGTTGGCGTTGACGGTGTAGGTGACGGCGAAATCGGGGTGGACGTGGTTGATCTGCGCCCCGGGAACAAGCGTCCAGCCGAGCCCGGGGTCATAGGCGAACAGGCCCGGGTCCATGGTGCCGAAGGTTTCGGCCGCCGACCGCTGCCAGCGCAGGCCGACCTCGGCGATGACGACGCCGGCGCCGAGGCCGAGGGCGACGGCGAGGGCCGCCATCAGCGGGAGACGGCGCGATCGCGGCTTCTGGGCTTTGGCGCGGTCGGGGTCTGGGCGGGGCACGGTCCGCTCGGTTTCGGTCAGGTCTGCAGGCCTGAGGGTGACGGCTGCGGGTGAACAGCGGGTTGACGGAAAAAAGGAGCGGCGGCCGGGACGGGCCGCCGCAGGATCAAACGAAATACGCGCGTTTGGCTCAGGCGTTGCGGCGCCGCCAGCCGGCGAAGCCGAGCCCGCCGAGCGCGGCGAGCAGCATCGGCAGGGCCGCCGGGATCGGCACCACCGCCGTGCCTTCGACGGTGTCGTTGGCGCACCAGCCGGTGCCCCAGAACACCCGCATGTTATCCCAATCACCGTTCTGGTTGACGTTGAGAAGCGTCACTGTATACGCAGCGCCATAGTCCACTGAGTTGCCGTTCGGGCCGTCGATGGAGCCAGGATCGGTGTATTCGACTGCAAGATCGAAAGTGTCTCCAGACTTCGTGACTTTTGTTTCTGGCGCTCTTTCTTCATTTTTGCAATCACTGTTTGTGGCGTCGCATATGTTTGTCCGACCACCGTATTGCAGACCCGTGGTGCCACTCACGACGTCGACACTCGTATCATAGTCGTTGGCATCAGTAATCGTTACGAGACGAGCCAGTTTCGCTCCGCCGTTATCGGGAGTAGTGTTCGGGTGCTCGGACTTGAAGTCGACGGCATAATCCCAGTCTGGGGTCGCCTGCGTGCCATCGTTGCCAAGATCGATGAACAGGTCAGCGAAACCGACGAAAAGCCCACCAACCGTCGTGCCTGACAGTCCAAAGTTAGTGTAAAGTGTGAAGCTGACGTCTGGACCAGTCCAAGTAACGTCGATGGCTGCGCTGCTGAAACCATCAAATGGACCACCACCGCCCAGTTCATCACCCCAGGAGTCGTTCCCACCGTTATTCCCCTGCCAAGTCTCAATGGCCGAGTATTCAGGTGAGACCAACGGCGCATCAAAGATGCGCTGTGTAAACGCCTGCGCACTGCCGCTCTGCAGTGCCAGGATCAGTCCGAGCGCGGTTGCGCCCGTCGCGAGACATCGCATGGAAGTCATGTCCCTTCGTCCTTATCCAAAATTTATTGGGGGCAACTGCCCCGGGCCCCCGACCGGACAGCGCACTGAAACATAACTCTGATGATTTCAGGCGTTGTTGCCAGCTTGGATCAGGCAGACACAGAATTCAAGAAAAAATTAACACGCTATGAGCCAAGCCGTCCATCACGAAGGCAATGCGACCGGGTCGCGATTGTCCGGTAAAAAATCTGAGGATCAGGTATTCCAATGCCAGGAAAGGAGACGCAAACGCGGCCTTTTTGCGTAGCCCCAAAATGGCCACGTTTGTGACACGCTTGGACCCGCAAATGCTTTCAAGTTACAACATTCGTCGGTGGCAAGACTGTCAAAAACCGTGATCGGCATACCCCCTTCGTGGGTTTATCTGCCACAATCAGGTGTACGGAGCGCCACAGACTGGTCAGAAAGCGGTGGGAAGGATTCGGCTGGCGGTCCAGTCAACGGTGACGAAACCGCGCCCCTGTCCCGGTCAGCCGGGACAGGGGAGTTGAGGTCGATCAGACGGCGGCCGCGCGGGCGCGCCGCCCGGCAAGCGCCAGACCGCCGATCGCGGCAAGCAGCATCGGCAGCGCCGCCGGGATCGGCACATTCGGCACCTCGGCCCAGACCGAGTCATTGGCGCACCACGCGGTGCCGAAGAACAGGTTGAAGGCGCCGTTGAAGTCGGCGTTGGCGCCGAGCAGCCCGGCCAGCGTGACCGTCGTCACGTAGCGGGAGGAGTCGAGGCTGGTCGGGTCGTTGTACGTGGCCGACGGCTCGCCGGTGGCGGCTTGGCTGACCGTGCCGGTCGCAACGGCCGTGGCATCGGTCATTTTCACCACCGGCACGTACGGCGGCGGGTTGTTCGGATCGAACGGTTTTTGTTCGCAGTCGCTGCCCTTGGTGCAGTTGTCGTAGCGGCCGCCAACGATGTAACCGCCATTGTCATCATAGATGCCAATGCTAGACTCCCAGGAAGTCGTCCAGCCCGAGGGATCGGTGACGGCATAGAGCGTGCCACGGGTGAACGACCCGCGGGTCGTCATTGCCAGTCCGAACTCGTAGTGCAGGTCGCCGTCCAGGTCGAAGGCGATGTCGGCGGTGGGGAACTGCCCCTCAACCGGGTTGGCGCCTACGCCGTTGGTGCCGGTGTTGAGACCGTAGTTGGTAAAGAGTTTCAGGGTCAGATCGCCACTGTCGCGGATGACCTCGATCTTCTTGGTGTTGAACTCGGCATTGCCGATCACGTCCGTCCACGCATACTGGCTGTTGGTCGCGACCGGCTTGGCATCGTTGGCGTTGCCGGTCTTGGTCTCATAACCATAGACGAGCGTCTCGTCATAGATGGTGTGGGTCATCGCCTGGGCCGAGCCGGCCGCGAAGAGCAGGGCGAGGCCTAAGGAAACACTGGTCCGCGTGCGCATGGTTGACCTCCTTGTGCGCAACGGGCTTTCGCCCGGTTGTATCCCGTCAACACTCCAAAAGGGTATTGGCCTACGCCAATGCAACTTTAGAGAGCATACGGCACGAGGGGTCGCCACACATCGCCTGTTTGTGGTACGTCTCCGAAAAATTTCGCGGAATTTTAGAAGAAATCCTGGGTCAGCTACCTAAGCTGGCAAGGGTCAGGCGCGCCTCGTCCACACCGGGATAGGCGGCGTCGCCGTCGACGGCCTTGGTCAGCGCCTCACGGGCCCGGGCGGTTTCGCCGAGACGGGCCAGGACCATGCCGTAATGGTAGTTGAGCTGGGGATTGTCGGGGGCGGCGGTGAGGGCGCGCTGCAACAGGTCGCGCGCCTGAACGTAATCGCCGTTGCGATAAAGCACCCAACCGCGGGTGTCGAGGAACGACGGATTCTCCGAGTTCGCGAGCCGGTCGACGAGCGCGACAGCGCGCTTCATCAGTTCCGGGTCGGTGTGGGCAAAGTCGGCGATCAGCGCGGCCGCATTGTTGGCGGCGACGAGGTTGTCCGGATTGGCGTCGGCAACGGCGAGGAACGTCGCGATCGCCTCATCATTGCGGCCCATGCGGCTTTGCGTCTCGCCCTGGGCCAGCCGCAGCAGCGGCTGGTCAGGGATTTGCCGGAGGCCCGCCTCGATGGCGGCCAGGGCCTTCTCCAGATCGCCCGTGGACGTGTAGAGGCGGCCCAGGTTGACATGCGGCACCGGCCAGTCCGGGCGGAGGTCGCGGGCGCGCATCAGCGCCTCTTCCGCCGCCGCTGTCTCGCCGCGGGAGGTCTGCACCTCGCCCAGGAAGTTGACGAACACCGGGTTGTCGGGCCTGGCGGCGACGGCCTGTTCGAGAAACGCCACCGCCTCGTCGGCCTTGCCGCGCTGGAGCTGCAGGCGGACGAGCGCCCGGACCGGCTCCACCTGGTCCGGGGCGAGGGTGTGCGCCTCCTCGAACGCGGCTGCGGCCGCGTCCAGCTGGTTCCGGGCCATCGCCATGATCCCGGTCAGAACCAGTGCCCGCGGCTTCCACTCCGGCAGCGCGGCGAGCAGGCGCACCGTCGCCTCCGCTTCCTCCCACTCGCTCTCGCTCATCAGCAAGGCCGCCTTGGCCTGAAGCGACGAGGCAGCGGTGTCGGAGGCGGCGCCCGTATCCTTGTCGAGGATTTCGTTGAGCAGCGCCAGCGCCCCTTCCTTCTCGCCGCGCTGCGCCTTCATCATCGCGAGGCGCTGCATCGGCTCGGTATCGCGGGGATCGAGATTGATCAGACGGGACAGCGTCTCTTCGGCCAGTTCCGGCTGGCCGGCGGCGATGTAGGCACGCTCCAGCATCGACAGCGCCGGCTTGGACGACGGCCGGCCGCGCAGCACGGTGCGCAGATCGGTGATCGCGGCAGAGGGGTCCTCGGCAGCCATCGCCAGCCCGGCGCGGAGCAGCAGGGCGTCGGCGTTGTTGGGGTCGCGGTCGAGGATTTCGGCGATCCGCTCCTCGGCCTTGGCGCGGTCGTTGCGGGACAGGTGGTAGCGGGCGAGGCCGAGGCGGGCGTTGGCGCCGCTCGGGCCGTCCGGATCCTCGGCGATGACCTGGTTCAGCATGTCCTCGCCCATCTCCGGCTTGTCGCCGGCGAGGTAGTAGCCGGCGAGGCGAAGCCGCAGCACCGGTTCCTTCGGTTCCGCTTCGATCAGCTTGAGAAGTTCGGCGATCGCCTCGTCCCGGCCCCGCTGCTCGGCGACGAGGTCGATGAGCTGCATCTTCGGCTGGTTGCCGCCGACCTTCTCGGCGATCGCCTGGCGCAGCACCGCTTCCGCTTCCGCCGGCCGGCCGGTGCCGGTGTAAAGCGAGACGAGGATGCGGCGATGGTCGTAGGTGTCCGGCTGGGTGGTGACGAGATCGCGGTAGACCTGGATGGCGTCGTCGGTGCGCTCGTCGGCGAGCAGCATCTGCACCTTGGAGAGACGCAGGATGGCGTCGTTTGGATTGCGGGTGATCGCGGCGTCAAGGGCCGCGAACGCCTCCTCGGTCCGGCCCGCTTCCTTGAGCGCGCGGGACTGCAGAATGGCGGCGCCGATGCTGTCGGGGGCGACGGCCAGGGCGGCCTTGGCACGGGCGGCGGCGGTGGTGAAGTCCTTGTTGCGGTAGGCGAGCGTGCCCTCCAGCAGCAGCACTTCGGGGTGCTCGGGATCGAGGCTGGTGGCGGTGGCGGCGCGCGCCTTGGCTTTCTCCAGATCGCCCTGGGCGAGGTAGAACTGGCCGAGCTTGGCCTGGGCGGCGACGTGGTCGGGCTGGTCGGCGGCGACCGCCTCGAACAGGCGGAAGGCGGAGGCGAAGTTGCCCTGCCGCTCCTCCATCAGCGCGAGGTAATAGCGCGGCTCGACGGCCTTGGGGTCGGCCTGGAGGGCGTTGCGGAATTCGACGCTGGCCTTGGCCATGTCGCCCTCATTGTAGAGAGCGATGCCGCGTTCGGTGTATTTGGTGGCGGTGTCCTCGGCATCGCCGCAGCCGCTCAAGCCGAGCGGCGCGGCAAGCCCGAGGGCCAGGGCGACGGCGAGCGGGATCAGCCGGCGCGTGCGGCCGGAAGGCGAGGGGGTCGTCGTCACCCTGGGTGCTGTCATGGCGGGGAGTCCTCGGCGTCGGGTGGGGGCGGGGAATGGAGCCGTCGCGGCGCAGTTATCCGAGGAGTTGGGTTAACTGTACGTGATCCGTTGCCGCGCGCCTAGGTCAGCGATCGCCGCCGTTCTCCGCCCCCGATCAACGCCGCTCCGAGGTTACGCGGCGCGGGCGCGCTGCCGCCGCCAGCCGGCGAAGCCAAGCCCGGCCGCGGCGGCCAGCAGCATCGGCAGCGCGGCGGGGATGGGGGTGACGAAGGTGATGTGGCTGACGCCGGAGTTGCCATCGCCGAGCGTGAACTCAACGAGGTTGTCGCCGTCGTTGCGGAACAGAGCGCCCAACTGGCCGTACTTCACGTAATAGAACCAGCTTCCGATCAGGCCGTCGACGACCACCGAGCAGCCATCCTCCGTCAACGCGCACTGCTCTTCCTCGGTGGCGCCAAAGCCGAACTGTCCGAGTTCATTGCTGTCAATTTTCCCGGCATCCGTACTGAGTGGGTTGATTTCGGTGGCGAGACGGACCTTTTATTTCGGGATTCCGTAAAAGTCGAACA
>CAYVUM010000143.1:0-7129 GCA_964454795.1 uncultured Rhodospirillaceae bacterium | reverse complement strand
TCGACAGACGGAGACGGGAAGGCCTGAGGGGATGGCGAAGGCGAAGTTCGAGCGGAACAAGCCGCACTGCAACATCGGCACGATTGGTCACGTTGACCACGGCAAGACGTCGCTGACGGCGGCGATCACCTAGACGCTGGCGGAGGCGGGGACGGCGTCGTTCGTGCCGTTTGACCAGATTGACAAGGCTCCGGAGGAGAAGGCGCGGGGGATCACGATTTCGACCGCGCACGTTGAATACGAGACCGCGAACCGCCATTACGCCCACGTCGACTGTCCCGGTCACGCGGACTACGTGAAGAACATGATCACCGGTGCGGCGCAGATGGACGGGGCGATTTTGGTGGTGTCGGCGACCGACGGGCCGATGCCGCAAACCCGCGAGCACATTCTGCTGGCCCGCCAGGTGGGGGTTCCGGCGGTCGTTGTGTTTATGAACAAGGTCGACATGGTCGACGACGAGGAGTTGCTTGAGCTGGTTGAGCTGGAGCTGCGCGAGCTGTTGTCGAGCTATGATTTTCCCGGCGATGACATCCCGATCGTCAAGGGCTCGGCGCTGGTGGCGCTGGAGGATGGCGATCCGAAGCTGGGCAAGGAGGCGATCCTGGAGTTGATGGCGGCGGTGGATGCCTATGTGCCGCAGCCGGAGCGTCCGAAGGACCAGCCGTTCCTGATGCCGATTGAGGATGTGTTCTCGATCTCTGGTCGGGGGACGGTGGTGACCGGCCGGGTGGAGCGGGGGATTGTCAAGGTGGGCGATGAAGTGGAGATCGTCGGCCTGAAGGACACCCAGAAGACGGTATGCACGGGTGTTGAGATGTTCCGCAAGCTTCTTGACCAGGGCGAGGCGGGGGACAACATCGGGGTTTTGCTTCGCGGGACCAAGCGCGAGGAAGTGGAGCGCGGTCAGGTACTGGCGAAGCCTGGGACGATTACCCCGCACACCAAGTTCACGGCGGAGGCGTATATTCTGACGAAAGAGGAAGGCGGTCGTCACACGCCGTTTTTCCAGAATTACCGTCCGCAGTTTTACTTTCGGACGACGGACGTGACCGGGTCGGTGACGCTGTCGGAAGGGACGGAGATGGTGATGCCCGGGGACAACGTCACCCTTGAGGTCTCGCTGATCCAGCCGATCGCGATGGACGAAGGGCTGCGGTTTGCGATCCGCGAAGGCGGGCGCACCGTCGGCGCCGGCGTCGTCGCCAAAATCATCGAGTAAACGGTGGTAATGGGCGGGTAAAGCCGGGAGGCTTGCATTTCCCGCCGGGTCCGACCACCCTTATACACAGCTTGGGCCCGGCGGCGAACGGTTGCGACGGTAGGGGTATAGCTCAGCTGGTAGAGCGGCGGTCTCCAAAACCGCAGGTCGCGGGTTCGATCCCTGCTGCCCCTGCCAGTCGCTGAAGGTTGAGATGGCAAAGACGAATATCTTTCAGTTCTTACGGGAGGTGCGCCAGGAAGGTGCGAAAGTCACCTGGCCGACGCGCAAAGAGACGACCATTTCCACGGCGATGGTGTTCGTGATGGTTGTGCTCGCCTCGCTGTTTTTCTTCGTGGTCGACTGGCTGCTCTCCATCGCTGTCTCGTATTTTCTCGGTTATGGTGGCTGACCTCCATGACAGCGCAGTGGTACGTGCTCCACGTCTATTCGGGATTCGAGCGCAAGGTCGCCCAGTCGATTGAGGAACAGGCGCGGCAGGCGGGAATGACCGACCTGATCGAACAGGTTCTGGTTCCGGTCGAAGAGGTCGTCGAGGTGCGGCGTGGCGCCAAGGTCAACGCCGAGCGCAAATTTTTCCCCGGCTACGTGCTCGTTAAGATGGTCATGGGCGACGAAAGCTGGCATCTGGTTAAGAATACGCCGAAAGTCACCGGCTTTCTCGGCGATCGCGGCCGGCCGATCCCGATCAGTCAGACCGAGGCCGACCGGATCATGCGTCAGGTGAGCGAGGGCGTAGACCGGCCGAAGCCGTCGGTCGTGTTTGAAGTGGGCGAGCAGGTCCGGGTCTGCGACGGTCCGTTCGCCTCATTCAACGGGCTTGTCGAGGAAGTCGACGAACAGCGCGCCCGCCTGAAGGTGGCGGTGTCAATTTTCGGCAGGTCGACCCCGGTCGAACTGGAGTACTCCCAGGTGGAGAAAACCTAGTGGCTCGATGCGGACGGGTCAGGTTCTTCCGTTGGCGGGATCAGACCACAATTTCAAGGTGTCAGCGGATCAGGTTTCACGCACAGACAAGAAGCGCGAGATCCGAACCGCCAGAAGCGGAGCGCCACAAGTCGGCGTGATGTTTTCGTTGCCGCGCGGGAGACCCGCCATAGTCGCACCGCGCACTCGGTTTTCCTGAAGACAAACTGAGGGTCACGATGGCAAAAAAGATTGTTGGTTATATCAAACTCGCCGTCAAGGCGGGTCAGGCCAATCCTTCGCCTCCGATCGGGCCGGCGCTCGGTCAGCGGGGGCTCAATATCATGGAGTTCTGCAAGGCGTTCAACGCCGCCACCCAGAACCTGGAGCCGGGCATGCCGGTTCCGGTCGTCATCACCGCATACGCTGATCGCAGCTTCACGTTCATCACTAAAACCCCGCCTGTGTCTTATCTTCTCAAGAAGGCCGCCGGCATCCCCAAGGGCAGCGCCACCAACAAGCGCGCGATCGTCGGTCAGGTCACCCGCGAGCAGGTCCGGGAGATCGCCAACACAAAGATGGTCGACCTCAACGCGAAGGACGTGGAGGGGGCGATGGCCATGGTCGTCGGCTCGGCCCGGGCGATGGGTCTTGAGGTGGTGGAGTAAGCCGATGGCACACAGCAAAGCGCTGGTCAAACAGGGCAAGAAGCTCAAGAACGCCTATGCGGCGATCGACCGCTCGGCGCAGTATGACCTTCCGGAGGCGGTGCGCCTGCTCAAGGAACATGCGCCGGCGAAATTTGATGAGTCCGTCGAGGTGGCGGTGAGCCTCGGGGTTGACCCCCGCCACGCCGACCAGATGGTCCGCGGGGTCGTCTCGCTGCCGAGCGGCACGGGCAAAACCATCCGGGTGGCGGTGTTCGCCCGCGGCGAGAAGGCGGAGGCGGCGCGCGAGGCCGGGGCGGATATCGTCGGCGCCGAGGATTTGTCAGAGCAGATCCAGGGCGGACAGATCGATTTCGACCGCTGTATCGCCACGCCGGACATGATGGCGGTGGTCGGGCGGCTCGGCAAAATCCTCGGGCCCCGCGGCTTGATGCCGAACCCCAAGCTTGGCACCGTCACCCCCGATGTGGCGACGGCTGTGCGGGATGCCAAAGGCGGCCAGATCGCCTTCCGGGTCGAGAAGGCCGGCATCGTTCACGCCGGGGTCGGCAAGGTCAGTTTTGCCCCGGAGGCGCTGATCGCCAACGTCCACGCCTTCGTCGATGCGCTGGTCAAGGCGAAGCCGAGCGGCGCGAAGGGCACATACCTGAAGAGGATCAGCCTCAGTTCGACGATGGGACCCGGCTTGCGCCTGACACTGTCCAGTGTTACAGAACAGCCGTAAAGGCTCCGGGCGCACCGCGTCCGGCGGCGATCGTGGAAGCGTCCCTGGCGGGTCGCGATCTGTCAATGAGGAGAAGACGCGAACGGGGATGACGCTGCCTTAGGATCCCTGTCCCAGACTGCAGGTCCCGGGTGATCCCGGGGTAAAGGCGGATCTGCCGCCTGCACAGACGGTTACGGGCAAGGTCACTCGTTGCGGGCGCCGCTGTTTCCTCTACGGCGCCGGATGATGCTGCTCCACCGGACAGGCTTCTGAAACCCACGGCGGTTACTGTCGTGACCCGGCGGCCGCTGGCACGGCCCCTGTGCAGCGACTGCTCGGGACCAGGGTCGTACTCCCCGGAAAGGTATCCATCGCTGAGCGCTGCCTGGCGCGCCAGGGCGCTCAGCCCCACCAGCCGGCGCTTGCCGCCGGGACCGGGGATCAGACCCGGGTGACAGGATGTGGGTGGGGTCGCGCGGTGGAAGCTGAACGGCGCGGCCGCGAAGTGGCGATGGCGTTCGACGCTGATGCGGGTTCGCTGAAGAGACGTGGAGACGGGCTGTGGATCGAGTTGAGAAATCCGCTTTCGTTGAAGACCTCAATGAGGTTTTCCAGAACACGGCGATCGTGATCGTGACCCACTACATCGGCTTGTCGGTGGCTGACATGACCGGTTTGCGGGTGCGATTGCGGGAGGTCGGCGCGAACTTCAAGGTTACGAAGAATACGCTGACCAGGTTGGCGATCAGCGGCACCCGCTACGAGCATCTCGCCGAGCTTCTGACCGGGCCGACCGCGATCGCCTGGGCCGATGACCCGGTCGCGATCGCCAAGGTGGCTACCGATTTCGCCAAGACGAACACCAAGCTGGTCGTGATTGGCGCCGGCCTTGGCGCTTCGCGGGTGAATGCCGAGGGGCTGAGCGCGCTGGCGAAAATGCCGCCGATCGAGGAGCTGCGGGCCAAATTGCTCGGCGTGATGAAGGCGCCGCTGGCCAACGCCCTCGGAGTGCTCAATGCGCCGGCCCAGAAGCTGGTGGGCGTGGTCAACGCCCCGCAGCAGAAGCTCGTCGGGGTGCTCCGCGCCAAGGCGCAGCAGGCGGAAGCGGCATGAGCGCGATCCGCCGGCTGCAGCCCGGTTCGTCCGCCGGCCTCGGTTCGCCGTGGGCGGACGGATGTCCGACCCAGGCAAGTCCCGCCGCCCGCCGGACCGGGCGGCATTGTCCCCATCAGCCGTGAGACAGGAGACAGAAATCCATGGCCGATCTGGAAAAGCTGACTGAGGAACTCTCCAGCCTGACCGTTCTTGAAGTGGCGGAGCTGGCGAAAATGCTGGAAGAAAAGTGGGGCGTGACCGCCGCCGCCGCCGCGCCGGTGGCGATGGCCGCCGTGCCCGGTGCGGCCGCAGCCGGCGGTGCCGCCGAGGCCGCCCCGGCCGAGGAGGAGAAGACCGAATTCGACGTTATCCTCGCCGCGATCGGCGAGAAAAAAATCAACGTCATCAAAGAGGTTCGGGCGATCACCGGACTGGGCCTGAAGGAAGCCAAGGACCTCGTGGAGGGCGCGCCGAAGGCGATCAAAGAGGGTGCCAGCAAGGACGAGGCGGAACAGATCAAGAAAAAGCTGGAAGAGGCAGGGGCGACCGTCGAGGTCAAGTAGCGCTCCCGCGCCGGAGGTCGGCCTTGGCAGAGCGCCGGGGCCCTGCTATATCTGCTGGATGGCGTGGCAATGGCGGTTTCGCCGCTACGGTGGCTGGTGACATTCTCCTGATTTCCGCATCCGCCCGCATTGGCTCCACCGCGGCCGGAACAGTGGATGCGTTAGGTGTGCGGTCCCAATCGTAGGAACGAGAGAGTTCCACGAGCGGGGCTGCATAACCTATTTGTGGCGTTCGCAAGAGCGCCCACGCCCCGTGTGCGGCCGCGCGGGACCATCCGAAAGCGAGGAGCACGAATGCAGAATACCTTTGTGGGTCGCAAGCGCATGCGAAAGAGTTTCGGGCGCCTTTCCGCAGCAGTGGAAATGCCCAATCTCATCGAAGTGCAGAAGTCGTCCTACGAACAATTTCTCCAGCGGCTGACCAAACCGGAAAACCGTACAGAAACGGGGCTTCAGGAGGCTTTCAAGTCGGTTTTTCCAATCCATGATTTCTCGGAACGCGGCACCCTCGAATTCGTCAAGTACGAATTCGAAGACCCGAAATATGATGTGGAAGAGTGTCAACAGCGCGGCATGACCTATGCCGCTCCGTTGAAAGTGACGCTGCGTCTTGTCGTCTGGGACATCGACGAGGAAGCAGGAGCGCGCAGCGTTCGCGACATCAAGGAACAAGACGTCTATATGGGCGATATGCCGCTGATGACCGGCAACGGGACTTTCATCGTTAACGGCACCGAGCGCGTGATCGTCTCGCAGATGCACCGCTCGCCCGGCGTTTTCTTCGATCACGACAAAGGCAAGACCCACGCATCGGGCAAGTATTTGTTCGCGGCCCGGGTCATTCCGTACCGTGGCTCCTGGCTGGATTTCGAGTTCGACGCCAAGGATCTTGTCTACGTGCGCATCGACCGGCGCCGCAAGCTGCCGGTGACAACGCTGCTGATGGCGCTGGACAACGACCAGACGGAGCGCCTCCGCGGCGAGCGCGCCGCCGAGCGCCGGTCGGTCGATCCCGCCGAGGTGGTCGGCCTCTCGCCCGAGGGAATTCTCGACTTCTTCTATGACAAGGTGACGTTTACGCGCAGCGAGCGCGGCTGGAAGACGGCGTTCCGGCCGGAGCGGATGCGTGGGGTGAAGCTCGTCCACGATCTGGTCGATGCGGCCAGCGGCGAGCGGCTCGCGGAAGCCGGGACCAAGTTGACCCCGAAACTGCTGCGCCAGCTGCTGACCAGCGGCGCCGAGGAGATTCTTGTCCCCAACGAGGACCTGCTGGGCCGGTACGTCGCGGAGGACGTGATCAACGAGGAGACCGGCCTGATTTACATCGAGGCCGGGGGAGAGATCACCGAGAGCGTTCTCAGCGACCTGGCGGAGGCGGGGGTGGCCGAGATCCGCACCCTCGCCATCGATCACATCAACGTCGGTCCCTACATCCGCAATACCCTGGCCATTGACCGCAACACCAGCCGCGAGGAAGCGCTGTTCGACATCTACCGGGTCATGCGCCCGGGCGAGCCGCCGACGCTGGAGACGGCCGATGCGCTGTTCCACGGGCTGTTCTTCGATCCGGAGCGCTATGACCTGTCCGCCGTCGGCCGGGTCAAGATGAATGCCCGGCTCGATTTTCCCCATGACGATTCGGTGCGGGTCCTGCGCCGGCAGGACATCCTCGCCGTTGTCAAACTTCTCGTCGAGCTGAAGGACGGCCGCGGTGAGGTGGACGATATCGACCACCTGGGCAACCGCCGGGTGCGGTCGGTGGGCGAGCTGATGGAGAACCAGTACCGGGTCGGCCTGTTGCGCATGGAGCGGGCGATCCGCGAACGGATGAGTTCCGTCGATATCGACACGGTGATGCCCCAGGAGCTGATCACCGCCAAGCCCGCTTCGGCGGCGGTTCGGGAGTTCTTCGGCTCATCACAGCTCAGCCAGTTCATGGATCAAACCAATCCGCTGTCGGAAGTGACCC
>CAYVUM010000142.1:0-7256 GCA_964454795.1 uncultured Rhodospirillaceae bacterium | reverse complement strand
GCGGGCCGCCGACGAGGCCAACCGGGCGAAAAGCGCGTTTCTTGCCAACATCAGCCACGAGCTGCGCACGCCGCTGAACCTGGTTCTCGGTTTCGCATCCCTCCTTCAGGCACGGGACCGGACCGAACGCGAGCGCGGCTGGCTCGACGGTATCAGCTCGGCGGGCCGAACCCTGGCACACCTCATCGACGATTTGCTGGATTTATCACAGATTGAGGCCGGACGTGTCGCCGTCAAACCGGCCGCCGTCGACGTTCGGACGATCCTTGGCGACGTCACTGCAATGTTCGCACAGGCCGCTGCCGACAAGGGACTGACGCTCACCCTCCTGGTCGATGACACCGTGCCCGCCACGATGGTTCTGGACGCGAAGCACCTCCGCCAGATCCTGATCAACCTGCTCGGCAATGCCGTCAAGTTCACCGACGCGGGGCGGATCGGGCTCAGCGTCGCGGTGCCCGATGCCGGCTCGGGAGGCCCCCGGCTCAGCATTTCGGTAAGCGACACCGGCCCCGGGATCGACAAGGACGATCAGCAACGGATTTTCGAGGCTTTCGCCCGGGGTCCGGCGGCCGAACAGGCCGGCGGCGCCGGCCTGGGACTGGCAATCAGCCGCCGCCTGGCAAAACTTATGGGCGGCGAGATCCGCGTCCGCAGTGCGCCGGGCCAGGGCAGCATCTTCACGTTCGAACTGCCGGCTGAACCCGTGTCGCCGGCGAGCAGCGCCGATGCCGCCGCGGCCCCGCCGGAAACACCATCGGCGATTCGCTTCGCCCCGGCGTCCGTGCTGATCGTCGATGACCGGCCCGACAACCGGGAACTGTTGAGGCAGTATCTCGGGGGCCAGCCGTTCCGGTTCCTCGAAGCGGGCGATGGGGCCAGAGCCCTCGATCTCGCCCGATCGCACCAGCCTGACCTCATCCTCATGGACCTGGCCATGCCGGGCATGGACGGTGAGACGGCGGCCAGCCGCCTGAAAGCCGAGCCGGCGACCGCCCGCATACCGATCCTGGCGATCACCGCCATGGCGATCACCGATCGGCTGGCGCCGCCTGCGGGGGTGTTCGATGCGCTCCTGCGCAAGCCCTTAAGCCGGGAGACGCTGCTCGATGCACTGGGGCGCACCCTCGGCAGGACGACCGGGAAGGACGAGCCTTCGGCGTCGCCGGCACAGACCGCGGCGGCCGGAGATCCTCCGGCACCCGTGCAGCTGTCGCCGTCGCTGTACGCCCGGCTGCACGCCCTGAAGCCGCCGTTCGCCTCCATCAACGAAATCGAGTGTTTTGCCGCAGCGCTTCAGTGCGAAGCTGAGGCCGGTGGCCACACTGCCCTGAAACAGCTCGCGGAAGACCTGCGCCGCGCTGCCGGGCGCTTTGATTCCGGGGCCTTGAGCCGGTGCATCGGGATGCTGCAGCAGGTCGCCGGCGTGGAGCCGGCAGCGCCCGCAGCCCGGGGGGAAGTGGTATCATGACCATCCGTCCCCAACGTCTCGACGGACCGGCCCGCGCACCATTGACGATCCTGGTCGTCGACGACGATCCCGAGACCCTGCGATACGTCGGCAGCCTGCTGATCGCCGAGGGCTATCGGGTGCACATTGCCGGGGAAGGCCGGCTGGCAATCGAAATCGCCCGCGCAGTGCAGCTGGATCTCGTCCTCCTGGACATCCGCATGCCGGAGCTGACCGGCATCGAAACCTGCCGGCTGCTGAAGCAGGGCGGTGAGACCCGTGGGATTCCGGTGGTCTTCCTCACCGGCCGCGGCGATGAACCGGCCATGCTCGAGGCCTTCGACGCCGGCGGCGCCGACTATGTCGTCAAGCCCTTCGATGCGCGGATCCTGCTCGCCCGGGTCCGGACTCACGCCGAACTCGGTGCCCTGTCGCGGGGTTTGGAACGGGCGCTGGCGGAGCGGACGCGGGAACTTCAGGACGCCAACGCCGCCCTGCGCCGTCTCGCCGCCGAGGTGTCGATGATCGCCGAGACTGAGAAGGGACGGCTGGCGGCCGAGTTGCACGACGGGCCGATGCAGAAGCTGGCGCTCGCCCAGATGCAGATCAACGCCGCTCTCGGCGCCGAGGTGGTCGCTGAGCCGGCCCCTGACGCCTCCGCGCGATGGTCCGGTGAGGGCCAGGAGCATCTGGCCGCCGGCCTGGCGCTGATGGGGGAAGCGATCTCCGAGTTGCGCACGCTGCAGTTCGCGCTGAGCCCGCCGGTGCTGCACGAGCGCGGCCTGGCAGCGGCGCTGGACTGGCTTGCCGGCGATACCCGGGCGCGCTGGGGAATTGCGCTCACCTGCAACATCGAAGCGGATCTGCCGGCCATCGACCGGCAGGCCTCGGTCATCGTGTTCCTGTGCGTCCGGGAACTGGTCTGCAATCTGATCCGACACGCGCGCGCCAAGAGCGGTGTCGTGGCTCTGTCTCGACAGCCGGACGGGCTTCTCCTCACAGTCAGCGACGACGGCCGTGGCTTCGCCGCGAGCGTCCGTGACCCGGCCGGACCGGCTCGCAGCCAAGGTTACGGTCTCCACAGCGTCCGCGAACGGGTCGCCCTGCTTGGCGGCACGCTTGCGGTGGAGTCCGACGCCAGCGGGTCACGACTGACCATCCGCCTGCCATTGCCCTTGGGCGATCATGCCGCGGTCACGGGGAGGGGCGCGCCGGACTCGTTTCCGTCCGCACCGCGGGCGCTCTGAACGTGCATACACCCCGCCACCCTGGAGTGCCGCTTCCATCCGGACCGGACCCGACATTTGGCGGGGCGGCGAACGAGCAACCCCACGCCGAAATAAAAGCAAAAGTTGCAGCACGCTCATTTCTGATTGCATTTTGGAGCAAACCGGCCAGGATCAACAACCCATAGTCGGGTTGACTTTGCCAGGATTCCATGATGCCGTCTAAAAGGTAAGAAGCCGCGGCTTCCCATTCTTGATCAGGACGAAGAAAGCTATCGAGATCGGGCAGCGAATTTGGGAGAATGCTTAAAAGACAGTTTCGTTCATCATCGCGAAAATCGCGTGTTCACCATAGCCCCGACGATCCCTTACCTTAGACCAAAAACCCCTACGGTTCGACCCGGTCTGATGTGCCTATGGGTGACTGGCTAAAAGTGCGATGATATCTCTTGATCGCGATCCTCACTCGTCCTCCGGCCTGCGCGTTTTGCTTTGTGACGACCATGTCCTCGTCCGCGAAGGGCTGGCGGTTCTGCTCGAACAGCAGCCCGGCTGGCGGGTCATTGCCCAGGCGGATGATGGCAGCGAAGCCGTTCGTCTGGCGGTCGCGCTGAACCCCGATGTTGCCGTCCTCGACGTCGCCATGCCGGGCGTCAGCGGGATCGAGGCGGCAGAACGCCTTCGCAGCACCTGCCCGACCGTCCGGATTGTCGCCCTGTCCATGTACGGCGATGCCTACCACCGCCAGCGCATGTCCAGCGCCGGTGCCCAGGCGTTCGTGCTCAAGAATGAAGCAGGAAGCGAGCTCCTCCACGCGATCCGGGCGGTGCTGCGCGGCCAGACCTACCTCAGTGCGTCGCTCCGCAACGGCTGGGCTCCGCAGCCGGAGCGTGACTTCGCCTCGGAGCACGGCAGGCTCAGCACCCGGGAGCGCGACGTCCTGCGGCTGCTGGCCGAGGGGCAGCGGACCAAGGAGATTGCCAAGACGCTCGGCCTCAGTCCCAAGACGGTGGAAACCTATCGCAGCCGGATTTCGCTGAAGACCGGTGCAGACACCCTGGCCGACCTGGTGAAGTTCGCCATCGGCGCCGGCGTCGTCAGCGCCGAATAGCGCCGATCGCCGCGCCCGCACCGATCACGATCGCCGCAGCGGCGAGCGCTCAGGAGCGATCGGGGGCAAAACTCACTGCGGCGGCGCGGATCGTTCCGGGTCCCTGGCTCCGGCGGCCTCCCCGGCCCTTGCCTCCCGCGAGCCCGACGGCGCCGCCAGCACGGTTGCCGTCTGAACGGCGAAAAAGACCACCAGACAGGTCAGCTGTTTTCCTTCGCTTTGGAAGACGCTGAAAATCACCATGAAGTACACAACGCTACAGACCAGCACGGCCCGGACGCCAGCCGGCGATTGCCGGTGGTTGCTTGCCAAGCGCACGCCGACGACCAGAATAATCGCCACGGCGATCCAAAATGCGTCGGAAACGGTAGAAGCGACGTTTCCATACACAGCATCGTACGGCACCTGAAGTTGTGGATTAAAGAAAAGTATATGCGCAGCAGAGTTATCACAGCACAATAAGCGCGTTTCCCGGAGCACCATGAGCTTTGCAAACTTCTGCGGATTATCAAAAATCCAGCGAAGAGCCCTCTCGCGGGCAAGACGGTCCCTTGTCACCTCGTCTGCCTGGACGAGGTCGCTGTCCAAATACAATTCATCGGCGATCCAACCGCCGGTGGCATTATCGTTATTCGCCGAAAGGAGAACAGGCCCTCCGGCGGTATTCACGGGGATAAAGACACCATGGACATAATAGTTGCGAGCGGTCCATGGCAGGACGGTCAGAACGGCGATCAGCGCGGTAACCCCGAGCCGCTGCAGCTTCCGCCGCAGCGATCCTGCGGCGAACGCTTCGGAAGACACCAGAACGAGACCGAAAAAAGCGGTTGCTGGCTGGGTCAGCGTGGCAAAGCCGAGGCACACACCACTGCCGGTGAAAAACCACCAGGATCGTCGATCCTCTCGGGTGTTTTGACGCTCTCCGTAAAGATAGAGGAGGACCGCTGCCGGGAGAAGCAGCCCCGCGAGCGCCTCTTTGGCGGGGATGCCGGCAAAGAGCACGTGATTGGGCCAGATCGCGATGATCAGCACCGCCATCCGCGCCGCAACCGTGCCGCCGTGCAGTTCCGCGAGGCGGAGCGCCACCCAGGCCGTCGCCGCGAACAGGACAAGATTGAAAACGGCCGGCACCCAGTCTCCCGAACCGAGGAGCAAAGCAAACGGCGCAAGCGCAATCGGCAGCCCCGGCGGCCAGAAACTCCGGCCGTTCGGTGCTTCGTAGCGCTCGCCCGCCGCCAGATCCTGCGCGAGGGCCCAGTAGGTTGCCGGATCAGAAACGAACTCGGGCGGGAACAACAGCACCAGGACAACCCGGACCGATGCCCCCAGAACCAGGCAACCGGCGACCCAGGAGGTCAGCGGCACACTCGTGACCCGTCCCGCCAGCCGGTCAAGTGAGGCGCTTAAAAACCGATGGAACCCCAGGGCGCTGGCGATAATCGCCGCGACCGTGGCCAGGAAAACGAGGCCGACAACCGTCTGACCGGGCCCGAACCATTGGAAGTAGGCGGACAGAATGATGGCAAGGCCGATCAGGCTCCAGAGACCGGCGATCGCGCGGCCCGCCACCCCGACCTTACGACCCCCGGCCTTATGACCCCTGGCCGGACGACCTCTGGCAAGAGCGGCCGGCGCGGTCATGCCAGTGCCGGTCTTCCAGACCGCCAAGCGCGACCACGCGGCTGCGCCTGAGGACCCCGCGCCTGTACCATCGCATCCGATCTCCCCATGATTCCCGGGCGAGGCGATCGCCGGCCAGAGCGAAATGGACACCCGACGGACCCAGCGGCACGTCCACCTCCGGCCGCCCCGGTCCCTCGGCGGACCCTGCCTTTGAGAAGACGGTCTCCCCAGCCTCCCCCGGTGACATCCACCCCGCGTTGCTGGCTACCACGGGCCCGCCACCCGAACAAGCGCCCACCGGCGAAGAGAGCGCCCGGCGCCGGCGCAAGGGTCCGCCGGCAGAGCCGCGGCATCGTCCTTGACCCTTGCGGGCCGGCGGGCGTTTGCTGCGGCAAACATACCGCTGCACGGGACTTCCAGTCATGGCTCCAGACGCCGCACCACCGCCGCCCCTCCCCAACAACCTGGACGCTTACTGGATGCCGTTCACAGCGAACCGCCAGTTCAAGGCGGCACCCCGGCTGCTCGTCAGTGCCGATGGGATGTACTACACCACAGCCGATGGTCGGCAGATCCTCGACGGCATCGCCGGCCTCTGGTGTGTAAACGCCGGCCACAACCGCGAAAAGATCGTTGCAGCGGTGCAGCGGCAGGTCGCCGAACTCGATTTCGCCACGCCGTTCCAGATGGGCCACCCCCGCGCCTTCGACCTGGCCGCCCGGCTGGCGGCCCTGGCACCGCCGGGCCTCGATCACGTGTTCTTCACCAATTCCGGCTCGGAGGCGGTGGAGACCGCGTTGAAGATCGCCCTGGCCTGTCACCGCGCCCGCGGCGAGGGCTCGCGGTTCCGGCTGATCGGCCGCGAGCGCGGCTATCACGGCGTCAACTTCGGCGGGGTTTCGGTGGGCGGTATGGTTGCCAACCGCCGCCAGTTCGGCACGCTGCTCACCGGGGTCGACCACCTGCGTCACACGCACGATCCGGCCCGCAACGCCTTTTCGCGCGGAGAGCCGGACCACGGTGCCGGGTTCGCCGACGATCTGGAGCGCCTGGTCCAGCTCCATGACGCATCAACCATCGCCGCGGTGATCGTCGAGCCGGTGGCCGGCTCAACGGGGGTGCTGATCCCGCCGAAGGGCTACCTGAAACGCCTGCGGGAGATCTGCAACCGCCACGGCATTCTGCTGATCTTCGATGAGGTGATCACCGGCTTCGGCCGCCTCGGCGCCCCGTTCGCCGCCGACTATTTCGGCGTCACCCCGGACCTGATGACGACGGCCAAGGGACTGACCAACGGCACCATCCCGATGGGCGCAGTCATCGCGAGCCGCGCAATACACGATGCCCTGATGACCGGTCCTGAGCACCTGATCGAACTGTTCCACGGCTACACCTATTCGGGACATCCGGTCGCCTGCGCGGCCGGCCTTGCCACCCTGGAGACGTACACCGAGGAGGGCCTGCTGACGCGCGCGTCGACGCTTGCCGCCCTGTGGGAAGACGCCGTCCACAGCCTGGCCGGTCGCCGCCACGTCATCGATGTGCGCAACCTCGGGCTGGTGGCCGGAATCGAGCTTGAGCCCATCCCCGGGCAGCCGACCCGGCGGGCGTTTCAGGCGTTCCTCGACGCTTACGAGGCCGGCCTGCTGATCCGCACCACCGGGGACACCATCGCCCTCTCGCCGCCGCTGATCATCAGCGAAGCGCAAATCGCCCGGCTCATCGATGGCCTCGCTGCGATCCTCGAGCGTCTCGATTAGCGGCGATGGGTGGACACTCCGTCGCCCGTTCACCACCCTTCAGTTTGCGATCAGCCGACCTCAAATCCGCGCTGGTGGATCGGATC
>CAYVUM010000141.1:0-7383 GCA_964454795.1 uncultured Rhodospirillaceae bacterium | reverse complement strand
ATCGATTCAGAAAATCTCCCGCCTGTCACCCGTCATATGAGTTCGGAGCCCTGGGATCCCCGCGGCCCCGCTTGCCAAGCGGCCGCGTGCGCACTAAAAGGACGGTTTGCAGCCGGCTATTGCCGCACGGCGGCGGCGGCGGGGCGCGTAGCTCAGCGGGAGAGCACTACGTTGACATCGTAGGGGTCAGAGGTTCGATCCCTCTCGCGCCCACCATCGCTGCGGTTGTTGCCGGGATCGGGCGGGGCCGATGCCGCGCTGGACCACAGACGGTGAGGCAACAGACGGTGAGGCAACAGCCGGTCCGGCAACCCCTGCGCCAGTCCCGACAGGCCACCCGGCGCGCGGCGGTGCCTTCGGGCCAGCCAACCCGGGCGCGGTGTCCAGTCTGCGGCGTCTGATCGGGCGCAGAGCCGGGAATTGCCGCGGCCCGCGATCCCCTCTGATCGAAAAGCGCCGCCGCTTGTTGTTGCTTCGAGGCCCCGCCTCTGGACGCTCGGAGCCGGCGCCGCTATAGACGCACGGGGCCCGATCCGCCCGCCCTTTGTTCGAAACTGGAAGGCCCGACCGCCGTGAGCTACCTGATTCAAGGCGAAACCGGGGACTGGGAAGTGGTCATCGGCCTCGAGGTCCACGCCCAGGTTATCTCCCGGTCCAAGCTGTTCTCCGCTGCCGCCACCGACTTCGGCGCAGAGCCGAACAGTCAGGTCTCGCTGGTCGACGCCGCCTTTCCGGGGATGCTACCGGTCGTCAACACCACCTGCATCGAACAGGCGGTCCGCACCGGCCTCGGTCTCAAGGCGAAGATCAATCCGCGCTCGGTGTTCGAGCGTAAAAATTACTTTTATGCCGACTTGCCGGCCGGCTATCAGATTTCCCAGTACCAGTACCCGGTCGTCGGCGAAGGCACCATCGTCCTTGACATGAAGGACGGTTCGACCCGGGAGATCGGTATTGAGCGTCTGCACCTCGAACAGGACGCAGGCAAGTCGCTCCACGACCAGGATCCGCGCCGCACCTTCGTCGACCTGAACCGCGCCGGGGTGGCGCTGATGGAGATCGTCTCCAAGCCGGACCTGCGCTCCCCGGAGGAAGCCGGGGCTTATCTCCGCAAGCTCCGCTCGATCCTTCGCTACCTTGGCACCTGCGACGGCAACATGGACCAGGGGTCAATGCGCTGCGATATCAATGTCAGCGTCCGGCCCGCTGGCGAAAATGCCCTGCGCACCCGCGCCGAAGTGAAAAACGTCAACTCGGTTCGGTTCGTCATGCAGGCGATTGAACACGAAGCCGAGCGCCAGGTGTCCGTTTACGAGGCGGGGGGGACGGTGGTCCAGGAAACCCGGCTCTACGACAGCCAGAAGGGCGAGACCCGGTCAATGCGGGCCAAGGAGTTCGCCCACGACTACCGCTACTTTCCCGACCCCGACCTGCTCCCCCTCGAACTCAGCCAGGAGGAGATCGAGCGGCTCCGCACGACCCTGCCCGAACTTCCTGACGAGAAGAAACAGCGGTTCATCGCTGATTACGGCCTCAGTCCCTACGATGCCAGCGTGCTGGTAGCCGAGCACGAAAACGCCGCTTACTTTGAAGCCGTGGCGGCGGGCCGGGACCCGAAAACCGCGGCTAACTGGGTGATCACCAATCTGTTCTCGGTGCTCAACCGGCAGGGCCGCGATGTCACCACCTCGCCGATCTCCGCCGCCCGGCTTGGCAAGCTGATCGACCTGATCGAGGACGCGACAATCTCCGGCCGGCTCGCCAAGGACATCTTCGAGATCATGGCCGAGACGGGCGACGATCCCGAAGCGATCGTCGAGGCGAAAGGGCTCAAACAGATCACCGACGAGAGCGCGATCGAAGCCGCCGTCGACGCTGTGATCGCCGCCAATCCGAAACAGGCAGACCAGTACCGCGCCGGCGAGCAGAAGGTTGCCGGGTGGTTCGTCGGCCAGGTCATGAAGGCCACCCAGGGTAAGGCCAACCCCCAACAGGTCAACGAGATCCTCCGCCGTCGCCTGACCAGTTGAAAGGGGAGCACCGCCAGCCGATGACCCATGCCGTTCGCATGTCCGCCGCTCGCTGTCCGCTGGCGGCGCTTGCGCTGATCGTCGCCATGATGGTCGCCGGGCTGCCGGGCAGGCCCGGCGCTGAGACTGTTCTTGAACTGCCGTTCAAGCTGGCGGTTGGCCAGCGCTTTGCGATCGAGATTCGCCGGGAAATCGACCGCCGCGATGACGAGACGGCGGACATGCAGCTGATCGCCTCCACCCCGGTGGTCGCCGAGGTCACCGAGCGGCTCGCCGACGGCTGGGTCCTGGTCTGGACCTACGGAGCCACCACGTTTCAGGAGGGTGACGTCCCGCTAGAGCTCGCGGATCGGACCCTTGCGACCATCGCCGACGGCCTGCGCCTCGAGTTTACCGTCGATGGCGGGGGCACCCCGGTAGAGGTTCGCAACGATTCCGAGGTCCGCCGGCATCTCCGCCGGTTTGCGGCCCGGTATGTCAACACGCAGGTCCGCGCGGTCCGCGAGACGGGCGGCAGTTATGCGGAGATTGCCCGGGTGCGGCGAGAGGCGCGCGTCCGCACGACCGTCTATCTCCGGATGTCCGACGACGGCCTCGACGCCTTCATTCTCGACGACCCGGCCACTCTCTACAGGATCTCGGGACACGCCTACGCACCTGGTGAGGTCCACGAAACCATCGTCGAACGTCTCGATCCGGTTACCGACGAGATCATCCGCTCCATCGACCGGGCACGGCTGAGCGAGGTCGATCCGCGCTCCGGGGTGGCGCTGGTCGAGTGGTGGCGGGACGTTGACCGCGAAGCCGCCGGTCCGGGAGCGGACGGGGCTGCCGCCGCGGACCCGACGGTGCCGCTGGACGACCGCTGGACGGCTGTCTACAGCGTGGACACCGAAAGCGGCCTGGTGGCCACCGTCACCGCGGAACGCACGATCACCTCTGGCAGCCGCCGGTTGCACGAGCGGACGATCCTCAGCCAGTCACGGGCCGGCGGACCGACGCCGTAACGACAAGTCCGGGGCACTTCGCTTCCACATTGACGATGTCTTCAGCGCTTGCCGTCGGGTGACTGGCTCGGCCTGCTGCCGGACGCCCGCGACCTCAGGCACGCCCGCATTGTGCCGGCGCCCGGGTCAGGCAAGATAAATCGCCGCCGCGGTCAGGACCGCGAAAATCACAACGCCAAGGGCAGTGAGGCGCAGGCTCTTCCCCTGGCTCAGGCGAAGAATGTGGAACAGGCCGGCGAGGAACAGCAGCGCGCCAGCAGCCGCCAGGGGCGCAGACAGGCTGTCGAGCGGCAGCGCCTGCGTCGGCGGCTCAATGAACGCCACGGATTTCGCGATGGCCGGGACGGCCGGGATGCCGAGCGGCAGGGCATAGCCGGTCATCCGATAGAGGGCGACCAGATAGCCGGGGCCGCCGATCCCCTTGGCCGCCAGCCAGGTGAACAAAGTGATGCCGATGTGCAGCAGCAGGACGATTGCGAGTCCGGCCACCACTTCCAGCAGGAACAAGATGTGAGGGCGCTCGAGAAGCGCCGGATCCAGCTCAACGCCGCGGATTTGGCCGCTGGCCACAGCGTACACGGTGAGCATGGCACCCAGCACCGTCCCGACCCCGGTCAGGCACGCGGAGACCACCCATGGCGCCGCGGGGCTTTCGACGGCGTGCCGGTAGGGTGCGTCACGGAGCAGGAACAGGTCGATGATCAGCATCGGCGCGGCGGACTTCACAAAAAGAAAACCGGGGGGCGCGAACGCCCCCCGTCAGACAGGACCGGGCTGCCCTGTCAGTCTCTGCTGGTGACAGCGGCCCGTTCGGTCGGGGCCGGGGCAGGCGCCAGCTCCGCCGCTTTCTTCTCGAAGGCCGGATCGGGCATGGCCGACCAGATCATCAGCGCCAGGGCCAGGGCGGCAACGGCGATGGGGAAGGCTTTGCCGTTGTAGCGAGCCGGGTCGTAGGTCTTCCAGCCGTGGATGCGGTCTACCTCGCGGAGGATCTTTTCATCCTTCTCACCGCCGGTGAGCATGCTCACAACGACGACTGTGAACCAGGCGGCCGAGGCGCTGAAGATACCGGTGACCAGGTGCGCGAGTGGGCCGAGGTTGACGAGCTGGAGGCCGAACAGGCTGCCCTTGGTCCACCATAGCGCGATCGCCAGGGTGGCACCGACGATCATGCCGGCGATGGCCCCGATCTTGTTGGCGCCCTTCCACCAGATCCCGAGGATCAGCACCGGCGTGAACGTCGATGAGGCCACGACAAAGGCCCAGATGACGCTGGTGAGGAGAAAGTCCGGCGGGTTCAGCGCGAGCAGGATGGTGACGAGGCCGCCGAGCGCGGTGAAGAAGAAGCCGGCGCGAACCCGGGCCTTGTCCGGCGCGTCCGGCTTGAACAGCGAGTAGATGTCGCTGCCAAGGCCGGAACCGATCACCATCAGCAACCCGGCGATGGTTGACATGCCGGCGGCGAGCGCTCCGGCCACCGGCAGGGCGGCAATCCAGGATGGGGTGAACACCTGCGACATCACCACGACCAGGAGGTCGGCTTCCTGCTTGGCGACCTGGAGGCCCTGAGGATTGAGTTCCTGGACGGTGTAGAGCTTGGCCGCGAAGCCGATGGCAAAGGTGGTGAAGAACACCAAGCCGATAAAGATGATGCCCCAGAAGACCGAGATCTTGGCGTTATGGACCGAAGGCGCGGTGAAGAACCGCATGGCAATGTGGGGCAGACCGATGGTCCCGAAGGCGATCGACAAAATGATCCCGACGTAGAACTTGAAACTCATCGGCACGGTGCCGCCAGCGGTCACGAACGGATCGAAGTACGATGGCAGCGCCTCAACCATTCCGGGTACCAGTCTCGCGTACCCGAACGGCGGAAACACACTGGCAGGTCCGGCGCCCATTTCCCAGAGAATGATTGCCGCCGGGATGAACAGGGCGAAGAACATGATGATTGCCTGCAGGGTCTGGTTATAGGACAGACCGTACATGCCGCCGATCGTAACGTACGTGGTCACGATCAGGCCACCGGCGATCAGGCCGGTCGTGTAGTCGATGTGGAACATGACCTGGAAGACGTTGCCCACACCCTTCATCTGGCCGATAAGGTAGAGCTGGGCGAGCAGGATCATGCACAGGACGGCAATGATCTTTGCGGCCCACCCGAAGCGCTCACCAATGAACTGCATGCTGGTGAATTTGCCCCAACGGCGAAGGGACGGCGCGATGGCGATCGCGATCATCACAAACCCGCCGAGGAAGCTCATCACGATCGCCACCAGATAGAATTGGAGGCTCCAGATCAGCGCAGTAAAGCCGAGAAAGGTCGCGAGACTCATATAGTTGGAAGTCATCGCGAGGCCGTTGGTCACACCGCCGACGTTGCGCCCGGCCGCGAAATAGTCGTCACTGGTCGCCACCCGCCGCTTCATCAACCAGCCGACATAGAGGAACGTAAACACCATCACGACGGTGTAAATAATCCCCAACGTCGAGAGACCGGTCGTAGGCTCGAAGACAAAATCCTTCATCTCAGTCGCCTGCGCGAAGGCCGTCACCGGCGCAAGCAACAGAGCGATAAAAACGAATATGGCGGTCATTCAGCTCCTCCCTTAGCCTCGGTTGCGTAGGCACCGGCCGCACCCAGCTCTGCCGCCCGGCTGCTGGATTCTTCGATCTCTTTCTCGATCCGGTCGGTTACCTTGATGTAAATCCAATACAGAGGAATGAGCACCAGCCACCCAATGATAATCGTCAGGAGGTAATGAGCCGGAAAACCGAAAAGGTTAACTTGGGTCAGTTCCGGAAAAAGGAAGTAGAATGGGAAAAGATGCGTCAGGACGGTTACGACGATGAACCCCAGCAACGTTACCCGACATTCGTCTTTGTAAGCCTTGTCTTCCATCTGTGGTCTCCCCCAAGGAGCGGTCCGCGGCAATGTCCCGGCTTCGGGACGGCTGCCCGTCAGCGACGGGGCCCGACCGCTCTCGGATTGTCCGCTTGAGTGGACCGCCGTTAAAGACGCCGGCTGAGGCGCTGTCCCAGCGGTCCGTTCAACGTCGTCTGAATTGCCGACAGGCCTGCTACTGGCGCTGCCAACGGCGACGCGGTTATGATCTTTGGCTCTGTTCGGGGGCCCGGCGTTCCGAAAGCGCGCTGAGCCTGGCACCACCGCCTGCCCTGCGCGTTTTAGCCGCGCCTGTCTGTTTGTCCTCCACGTGTTATTTACACTTTTGTTTGCGTTTTCGGAAAACGCCCGGCGGAGGACCGGTGCGCATTTCCTCCCACCCTTCGCGGGTCGTTGCCTCTTAACGGTTTGTGCCGGCGAGATCCAGAGGAAATCGCGCCGCCGCACCGGGGTTCAGCACCGTGGTTCAGGGCGATCGGGCGCGGCCGCGGCCGCTACCGGGCCCAAAGCGGGGCGCCTCCGACCTTGTTTGCCAACCCCAGTTCTGTTAAGGTTTTCGCTTAAAGCAGGGAAACGAAGATCCAGGCGGTGAGCAGGCGAATGTCTGCGGCAGTTCATCAACGAACAGTCAATGCCACAGCAACGCCTGGGCGAGACTAAAGAGCGGACAGCAATTCCGACCGGAGGGTCGGGGCGGCACCTCGTTCGTGACTGGGAGGTTCGGGCATGCCCGTAAACGCCGTGATCAACGCAGCAAAACCCGATACCGCACGGACGGGCGAGATTGCCGGTGAGGCGCTCGGCGCTGGGGTCGCCGGCCACTCCCACGCCGGCCACACCCGGGAGGAGCGGTCCCCGGTCGATCGGCCCCGCTTCGATTTGTTCGTCTCCCGGCAGTCCGCCGGCCGGCGCAAAGCCGATGTCCTTGTCCGCCGCCTGCTTGAGGCCCTGCTGCCACCCGCCGGATTCGAGCTGACGGTGATCGATGTACACGAACAGCCCGACCGGGCCCGCCAGGCAGGAATCCTGGCAACCCCGACCCTGATCCGCCGCAGTCCCGGGCCCGAACTCCGGGTGATCGGTGACTTGAGCAATCAGGAAGCCATCCTCGGGCGTTTCGCCCTGCGCTGCCGCTGAGCCGCCGTCCACGGCGCCGGCGGACGTACCGGTCACCCGCGCTCCCCTTCGGAATCAGAGCGTCCTGGGCCCGAGCAGGATGATGCCGGCTGAAGAAAAAAAATGGGCCGCAGCACGATGCCGCGGCCCGTTCAGAAGACCGGCTCCACTGAACCCGGACGGCCCGCCCCGATCCCGCAGACGAGCCGCTCTGTCGATCCGGGCCGCAACCGGCGGCGGCGCGCGATCAGAAATCCATATCGCCCATGCCGCCCATGCCGCCCATGCCGCCGCCGCCGGGCATCGCCGCGGACTTCTTCTCCGG
>CAYVUM010000140.1:0-7490 GCA_964454795.1 uncultured Rhodospirillaceae bacterium | reverse complement strand
TGGTTTTCTCGCTCTGCTCGACCCGCCGGACGAGTACGCGGTCATGCAAGGGCCGGAACCCCATCGTTGTCCTCCATTGATCTCTCAGGAACTGAGACACACGGCGGCTCTCGTTAGCACTCAGCCGCAGCGAGTGCCAACTTAGTCCGGTCGCAGCGCCTGTCAAGGGCCGCCCCTTCAGGCGAAGACGCGGCCCTGCACGAAGGCGCAGAAGACCCGCGTCACCGATCAGCGGGAGCGGTCAAGGGCGAGGCCTTGAGGTGCTGGAGACGTTCGGCGAGAGCCTCCAGCGCCAGACGGTAGCCCAGCGCACCAAACCCGCAGATCACCCCCCAGGCAACCGGCGAGACATACGACCGGCGCCGGAACGGCTCGCGTTGATGGATGTTGGAGAGGTGAACTTCGACGATCGGAACCGGACAGGCGCGGAGCGCGTCGTGCAGGGCAATCGAGGTGTGGGTGTAGGCGCCGGGGTTGATGATCAGCCCCTGATGGCGATCCGCGGCGGTCTGTACCCAGTCGATGAGCTGGCCCTCATGGTTGCTCTGCGCGAACGACACGCCAAGGCCGAGGCCATCGGCCCGGTCGGCGCACGCCCGTTCGACATCGGCCAGGGTCTCGGTCCCGTAAACGGCCGGCTCGCGGGTGCCGAGAAGATTGAGGTTGGGCCCGTTGAGGACCAGAACCGAGAGGGTCATGCCCCGCGGTTCCCGCCGCCGGTGGTATCCGGGCCACCGTTGCCCGGCAGGAGGGTGCCGCGGCGCTGATCGACCTCGAACCAAACCGGAGGCACCAGTTTGACGCCACGAGGGATGGTGCCCGGAGCCGGACTCGAACCGGCACGCCTTGCGGCAAAGGTTTTTGAGACCTTCGTGTCTACCAATTCCACCATCCGGGCGTGGTGCTGCCGGGGTCGCTGCCGCGCATTTTCAAGAGCTATAGCGCAAACACCGCGGGTGTGCCACCGGCCATCACGCCGCCGGCGAGGCCGGACAGGAGGGCGAAGAGCGTCCGGAAGTCGGCCGGTGACTTGCTGGCCGGGCCACCGTCGGTGCGGCGACCGGCAGGGTTGCCCGGTCTTGGCGCGTGACCGTAAATGCGGTCAGCGGGTCGCTCCGGCCGCGCACCGACAGCGCACCGACCGGCTGCCAGGCAAAACCGTTGCCCGCCAGTGCCACCGTGCGTTCCCCGACCAGGACCCGGGTCTCATAGGTCTTGTTCAGGACCTCGAGGCGGGCGGCCAGGTTCACCGCATCGCCGTGCACCGTGTAGTTGAGGCGACCGGCGCTGCCGACGTTTCCGGCGATCATCACCCCGGTGTTGATGCCGATCCGGGTCTGGAGGTGCATCCCCGCAAACGTGCGGCCGTCGACCAGTGCCACCAGGTCCAGCGCCGAGCGAACCGCCGCGCCGGCATGGCCCGGATCCGCCAGTGGCAGGTTATAGGTGGCAAGCACCGCATCGCCCTGGAACTGGGTGATGACCCCGCCGTGCCGGCCGATGACTTCAGCGACGGCATCGAAGTAGGCGTTGAGCATCTCCACCACCGCGGCCGGCTCCATGCCTTCCACCAGCCGGGTGAAGCCGGCGATATCAGTGAACAGTACCGTCGCCTCGCGCTGCTCCGGCGCGAGGATCCGGCCGTCGTCGATGATGGCGCGAGCGACCGCCTCAGGGAGGTAGCGGCCGAAGGTCTCGGCGATCCGCCGGCGCTCCCGATCGGCGCGGGCCTGGTGGAACACCACCCGGCGGGCCCGGGTCATCACCACCGCGAGCAGGGCGGCCACCCCGCACAGCATCAGCACTTCGGCAACCCGGGTTGCCTGGCCGAAGAAGATCGGATCGAGGAAGACCGCGAGGAAGGCCCCCTGGTCCCGGCTCTCGGGGATATCGGCAAAGGTCAGAGTGGGCTGGGTTGCCCACACCCAGACCGCGCCTGCCCCCCAGCACAGCGCGCCGAACAGGCCGGTCCACAGCACGAGGCCGGGCGAATAGGCGAACGCAGCGGCGGCAACAAGCAGGAAGAAGTACAGAAAGGTGTGAAACCGGTAGGCGATCGGGGTCGGCAGATCGGCGATCGTCGGCGCGCTGAACACGACGACGGCCACGGTGAGCAACACCACATCGATCGCCGCGAAGACGTAAGGGATCCATAGCGGTGCACCGGGGCGGCGGATCAGCCAGAGCTGCAAAGAGCCGAGCAGGGCAAAGCCGGCAACCGCTGCGAGGGTGTAGTACACCAGTGGTGAGGGCCGGGTGGCAGCGATCCACACCGCCAGGACGGCGATCACCATCAGCCGGCCCTTGAGCGCAAGCACCAGTCCGGCGATCTGCTCGCGGCGAAACGCCTCTTCCAGTCGGGTATCACCAGCCTCTGGCATGACCGGGGTGCTCTCCTCGCTCTCGGACCGGTCGCGCCAGCGCTACGCTTTTCCCACGACAGAGACAGCGAAAGCGATCGCCCGGACCACCGACAGGGCTTGGGCTTCCGCCGTTCCGTCGATGCGACCCGGCCGTTTCCATCACAGCCCCGGCTCCGGGTGCACGGTCCTGCCCCTTTCGCGCCGCCCGTTGCTCTCGCCTCGATCAGGCGGCAACACCGGGGAGAAGTTTTGGCATGGTTTCCCGAAAGTGGTCGAGTAGCGCTGCCACATGGCCGGGGCGCACCGCCGTTCGTTTCCACACCCCTTCGTAGCGCAGCATCGCCGGCCGGTCCTGATCGAGCAGCACCGGCCGGGCCCGGGGCCGGTGATCGGGTGCGAGCTTGCGCTCCGGCAGGATCGCCGCGGCGATGCCCAGCTCTGCCCAGTCCTGGAGGACCTGATAGCCAAGCGCCTGTCCGGCATATTCGCGAAGCGCAAAGCCCTGGGCGCGGAACAGCCGGCGGGTGGCCGGCGCCAGACCGCAGCCGTCCTGGGTGAGCGCGAAAGTCTCGCCGGCAATGGCTTGCAGGCGCACCGCCCCGCTCTCCCCCGGCCCGCTCTCCCCCGGCCCGCCCTCCCCCGGCTCCCCCGGATGCGCCGAGCGCGGCAGGTAACAGAGGCTCTCCTCATAGAACGGCTGACTGGCGGTGTGGCCGTTTCCAGGCCGGTCCGGATCGACGGGCCAGAGCACGATGTCCAGCTTCTCCTCATCCAGCCGCTCGGCCAGATCGCCGAGGAAGCATTCCTTGAAAAACACCTCCACATCCGGATGGCGACGCCGGTAGGGATCGAGCACGGCGGTGAGCAGCGCGGTGTCGATGAGCGGTGACAGACCGATGCGGATCAGCTTGTGCGCCGGATTGAGGTAGGCGGCAGCGGCCTTTTCCAGCTCGTCACGCGCCTCGACCACCGCCCGGATCAGCGGCAGCAGATGACGGCCGAACGGGGTGAGCGACACCCGCCGGGTGGTGCGCTCGAACACCCGGCCGCCCAGCTCATCCTCGAGCTGGGCAATCCCGTTGGACAGGGTCGGCTGGGTCACGGTGCAGCGCTCGGCGGCCCGGCTGAAGGAGCCGGTTTGGGCGACAGCGGCGACGAAGCGTAACTGGCTCAGGTTCATTGATAGATTTCTTCTATGGGTATCATTGGAAAAGAGAATTTTTCAAATGATCTGGGCAGTCGTAGGGTCGCGCTCAAGCGATCATTGGCCGGCAAAGGGGGACCCCCATGGACACGCCCACCATCGTCTTGAACGCGCAGCTGACCCCGGATCTGTTCTGGCTCACCCTGGTCACCCTTCTGACCGGGTTGTTGTGGCTGCCGTACATCCTGCAGCGGATTCTCCGCCAGGGGCTGATGAAAACCCTTGGCAACCCCGGTGACGGCGGCCCTCCGCCGGCCGCCTGGGAAAACCGGGCACAGCGTGCCCACACCAATGCGGTGGAGAACCTGGTGGTGTTCGCGCCGCTCGTTCTCATTGCCACCTTCGCCGGCCTGGCCAATCCGACCACGGCCGTGGCCGCACAGGTGTATTTCTGGGCGCGGCTCGCGCATTATATCGTGTTGTCGGCGGGGGTCCCGGTGGTGCGGACCCTGCTGTTCTTCGTCGGATTCGGCGCGCAGGTGACGGTGGCGCTGGTCATTCTCGGGGTGATATGAGTGACGGCAGGAGCGGACGCGGTGTCGATGCCGCCGGTCGCGGTCATCGCCGGCTACGGGCCGGGCCTCGGGGATGCGCTCAGGCGCCGGCTCACCGGGGCCGGCTATCGGGTCGCCGGCCTCTCCCGCTCCGGGCGCCCGGCTGACTCCGCGGAGAAAACCCCTGAGGAAGGCCGGCCGGGCTTCACCCCTGTGCCCTGTGATGTCACCGACCCGGGCGCGGTCGCTGCGGCGGTCGGACACGTGCAGCGGGAGCTTGGACCGGTCTCGGTCTATGTTCATAATGCTGCCCATCTGCTGCTCAAGCCGTTTCTGGAAACCACTCCGGCGGAGTTCGAGGCGATGGGGCGGGTGGGCGTGCTCGGCGCGGTCAACGGCGCGCAGGCGGTGCTGCCGGGAATGCTCGGGCGTCGTTCCGGCGTGCTGCTGCTGATCGGCGCGACGGCGTCGGTCAAGGGCGGGCCGCGGGCCGCGGCGTTCGCCTCGGCCAAATTTGCGCTGCGCGGGCTCAGCCAGTCGCTGGCCCGCGCCTGCGGGCCGCAGGGCATTCACGTTGCCCACCTGGTGATCGACGGGGTGATCTGGTCCGAGCAGGCCGGCATGGCCTACGGCATGGACGAGGCGCAGTGCCTGTCCCCGGACGCGGTGGCGGAGACCTGCCTGCACCTGATCGGCCAGCACCGCTCGGCCTGGACCCTGGAGCTGGACGTCCGGCCGGATGTGGAGAGCTTCTGACCGCGGGAGGACGCGCCGATGAGCGATGCGCCACCGACCCTGATCCATGCTGACCCGCGCCAGCGGGTCGTCGTCGACAGCAACACCCTGCCGTGGGTGCCCTCGCCCGAGCCCGGGGTGGACAGGCGGATGCTGGAGCGCGAGGGCGGCGAGGTGGCGCGGGCCACTTCGATCGTCCGCTATGCCGCGGGCAGCCGCTTCGCCCGCCACGTTCACGCCCTCGGCGAGGAGTTTCTGGTTCTCGACGGGGTTTTCTCCGACGAGCACGGCGATTTTCCTGTCGGCAGCTACGTGCGCAATCCGCCCGGCTCCGGGCATGCGCCGTTCACCCGGGACGGCTGTACGATCTTCGTGAAGCTGCGCCAGATGCAGCCGGAGGGCGAGCCGCCGGTACAGATCGACACCCGCACCGCCGCCTGGCAGCCGGGGGCGACGACGGGGACGTGGCGGATGCCGCTGTTCGAGCCTGCGGACGGCCGGGAGCGGGTGGTTCTCGAGACGCTCGACCCGGGCGCAGCGCTCCCCGAGGACGTCGCCGCGGGCGGCGAGGAGATCCTCGTGCTGGCCGGCTCCCTTGCCGACGGGGCGGAGATTTACGGCCCCGGCACCTGGCTCCGCCTGCCGCCCGGAACCCGCCGCCGCTGGACCACCCAAGGCGGCTGCACCTTCTGGGTCAAACGCGACCACCTGGCCCGGTTGACCTGAACGGAGGAGCAAGCGCCAGAGCCGCTACCACACCTCGCCCGATCCTTCCCGCGCAGCCGGCTCTTGGCTGGCGAGCCGACGCGACGGCCGGCGAACCGCGTCAAAGTCGATGACGCAGGACGTGAGCGCGCCCTGGCCGCCGATCAGCGACCGCGTCCCGACGTTTGGTCAGGCGACCGCAACGGACGTCGAAACCCGTTCGGAAAAGCGCGATGCGCGGAGCCAATTCCCGACCCGGTGAGGCGCTGTGCAGCCGGTTTGCGGGAAGGCGGCTTTCGGTTATGATACTCCGACGGCGCTGAGGGCACGGAAACGGCGGGACGCCCGCCTGAGATCATGTCCATACACCGCTCTCGCTTGTTAACGCTTGATTTCAGAGGGAGATTGATTGTGATGCGACTTCTCGTGGCGTGCTTTTTACTGTCCTTGACTTCGGTCGCGCATGCCGGAGTCTTGCCGGGACCGGTCGTGACTGTCGAATGGCTCGCGGAGAATCGGGATCAGGTCCTGCTCCTCGACGTTCGCAAAGATTTGAAAAGCTACGATACCGAGGGGCACATTCCAGGAGCTGTTCTGGTCGATTGGAAGGATGTTACCAGCGAGGAGGTGGTGGATGATGTGGCGTTGCAGAAAATGTTGCCGGACCGGGCAATATTCGAGCGACTCATGCAGGGGCTGGGCGTCAGTAACGACAGCGCTGTTGTGATCGCACATCGGGGTGCGGACGCTTACCAGGTGGCCCGGGCAGCTCGTCTCTACTGGCAGCTCAAGTCTTACGGCCATGATGATGTAGCTCTCCTGGACGGTGGGACGGAGGCCTGGCAAGCCGCCGGCCTGCCCGTCAGCAAGGAAGCCGTAAAACCTGCCAAGGAGACATTCACAGCCGGCAAGCAGCGTCCCGCTATCCTCGCGACGACAGCCGATGTAGAAAAGGCTGTGGAACAAGGAACGCCGCAACTGGTCGACAATCGCCCCCTGAGCTTTTATCTCGGCCTTGATCAGCGTGACTACGTCTACGCCCGTGGCCATATCCCAGGCGCGAAGAGCGTTCCCTATACGCTGAATACACGCATGAAGGCTCCGGCAACGTTCCGGTCGGAGGACGAGTTGCGACAGGCGTTCGAGGCCTTAGGGGTCAAGACCGATGAGCCGATCATCGCCTACTGCAACAGTGGCGCTGTCTCGGCAGCCACTTGGTTCGTGCTTTCGGAAATACTCGGAAACAAAAAAGCAAAATTGTATGACGGCTCCATGCATGAGTGGACGAAGAATCCAAATCGGCCAGTCGTTACGATGCGGGTCGATTAGGCACCTTGTTGTCGTTCGATAATATATTCGATAACAGACATGAAGAGGGATGGAAGCGGTGAAGAATTTTGCTTTTGCGCTGATCGTCGCACTGCTTGCTGTATTCGGCGTCGAGCCGTCAGCAGCGGCTGAGGAAACAAAGCCGGGTTTATTCGTCGTGGTCACGTCGGAGGATCCGCAGGTACAGGGCATGGCCATGGTGCTGTCCCTTCAGTCGGCAAGTCAGGGCGCGGCCGTTCGCATCCTCCTCTGCGGCCCCGGCGGAGACATGGCCCTGAAGGGCGCACCCCAAACAACCTTGAAGCCGAGAAACGTTACGCCCCAGGGCATGCTGGACAAGCTCATTGGCATGGGGGTGACGGCGGAAGTGTGCGCAATCTACCTGCCCAATAGCGGCAAGACGCCCGAAGACCTGATCGAAGGCGTGGGCGTGGCCAAGCCGCCCGCCATCGCGGCTGTACTCCTGGCTCCCAACACCAGACTTTTCACTTTCTGATTCGGGCTGGCTGCGGGGTTCTCCGCCCGGGTGCACCAGCGGACCTAATGGATCGACCGATCCTCCGCTTGGTTTCCAAACGACGGATCGGTCGATCCACTAACCTATGGATCTTGTGGTTCGATTCAGCTGACGGATGGGACCCATCCGTCAGCATCGAACCA